>NZ_JBIWNZ010000006.1:108513-366548 GCF_044767505.1 Kitasatospora sp. NPDC101235 | reverse complement strand
AAGCTAAGCCTTACAGCGCCGATGGTACTGCAGGGGGGACCCTGTGGGAGAGTAGGACGCCGCCGAACAATTCTTCAGAAGAACCCCCATCCGGGACCCGGATGGGGGTTCTTCGCATTTCCGGAGCAGGGTCAGAGTTTGAGCTTGAATCCGACGTGCGAGGCCGTGAACCCGAGCCGCTCGTAGAAGCGGTGGGCGTCCGTGCGGGTCGCGTCGGAGGTGAGCTGGACGAGGTCGGCGCGGAGTTCGCGGGAGCGTTCGACGGCCCACCGGATCAGTTCGCTGCCCAGTCCGCTGCCGCGTTCGTCGGCGTGGATGCGGACGCCCTCGATGATCGTGCGGGTGGCGCCGGCTCGGGAGAGGCCCGGGACGACGGTGAGTTGCAGGGTGCCGACGGTGCGGCCGGCCCGGTCGGCGACGATCAGGTGCTGGTGCGGGTCGTCGTCGATGCGGGCGAAGGCGGCGCGGTAGGGGGTGAGGTCGTCGGGGCTTTCGCGGGTGGCGCCCAGCGGGTCGTCGGCCAGCATGGCCACGATCGCCGGCAGGTCCTCGGCGGTGGCCCGCCGGATCGTCAGAACAGCCGTTTCAGTCATGATCAGAGACTAGAAGCAGCTCTTACCGCCACCACACCCTGTCTACGCCCGTAGCGCCCCTTCGCAGCCCTTCAGAAGGGCCACGGGACCCCACCCGGCGTCACTCCCCGGGTTTGGCACTGGTGATGACGGCGAAGACGGCGCCGTGCGGGTCGGCCAGCTGGGCCAGGCGGCCGACGCCGTGCACGTCCATGGCCGGGATCCGGACGGTCGCGCCGAGGGTGCCGGCGATGGCGATGCTGGCGTCGGTGTTGGGGACCTCGAAGTAGGGGAGCCAGTGCGAGCTGGTGCCGCGCGCGGTGTGCTCGGGGCCGAGCTGCATGATGCCGCCGTGGGCGTCGTCGGTGCCGCCGCCGGCAGGGGTGAGGACGGTGTACATCACCTCGCCGAGTGGGACGTCCTGCTCCTGCCAGCCGAAGACGGCGCGGTAGAAGGTTTTGGCACGCTCGGCGTCGATGCTGTAGCACTCGGCCCAGCAGAGGCTGCCCTCCTCGGTGACGAGGTCCAGGCCCCGGGTGCCGTGCGGCTGCCAGACCGCGAAGTCGGCGCCGGTCGGGTCCGTGTAGCCGGCCATCCGGCCCGCGGTGAAGACGTCGAAGGGGGCGAACCGGACGCGGCCGCCGGACTGTTCGACCAGGGCGGTGGTGCGGTCGGCGTCCTCGGTGGCGAAGTAGAGCGTCCAGCCGGGAGGGACGCTCTCGTCGGCGAGCGGGCCGAGAGCGGCGACGGTCCGGCCGTCGAGCTGGAAGAAGCCGTAGCCGCCGGCCTCGGGACCGGCCGAGTCGAAGGTCCAGCCGAACAGTGCGGTGTAGAAGTCGACGGACGCCCGGGTGTCGGGGCTGCTCAGGTCGAGCCAGTTCGGGGAACCGGGGCGGAAGTCGGTGTTGAGCATGGCGGCACTGCTCCTAGGACGGGGCCCGGGCGGGCGCGGTCGACAGCGGGCCCCCCACGGTTCCTCCCAGCCTGGCACCTCGGCCGGGGCGGTGCACGGCAGGAGCTGCGGGATCGGAACGGCGGGGTTGTCGGGGCGGGGCGGTACGGTGCGTAGCGGAATCGATCCACCCGTACCGGTCGAAGGGGGTCCGGTGAGCAAGCAGGCGGCGCAGTCCGGGCAGCAGGTGCCGCGCCAGCTGGCGCAGGTCGAGGGCGTGCTGGAGCGGATCACCTACGCCAACGAGGAGACCGGCTACACGGTGGCCCGGGTGGACACCGGCCGGGGCGGGAACGACCTGCTGACGGTGGTGGGCGCGCTGCTCGGGGCGCAGGTCGGAGAATCGCTGCGGCTCCACGGGCGGTGGGGCTCGCACCCGCAGTACGGGCGGCAGTTCACGGTGGAGAACTACACCACGATGCTGCCCGCCACGGTCCAGGGGATCCAGCGGTACCTGGGCTCGGGGCTGATCAAGGGGATCGGGCCGCGGTTCGCCGAGCGGATCGTGGAGCACTTCGGGCTGGACACCCTGGAGGTGATCGAGAACGAGCCGGGCCGGCTGATCGAGGTGCCGGGGCTGGGGCCGAAGCGGACGAAGAAGATCGCGGCGGCCTGGGAGGAGCAGAAGGCCATCAAGGAGGTGATGGTCTTCCTGCAGGGGGTCGGGGTGTCCACCTCGCTGGCTGTGCGAATCTACAAGCAGTACGGCGACGGCTCGATCGGGGTGGTGAAGAACGAGCCGTACCGGCTGGCCTCGGATGTGTGGGGCATCGGCTTCCTGACGGCGGACCGGATCGCCCAGGCGGTGGGCATTCCGCACGACAGTCCGGAGCGGGTGAAGGCCGGCCTGCAGTACGCGCTGTCGCAGAGCACCGACCAGGGGCACTGCTTCCTGCCGGAGGAGCGGCTGATCGCGGACGGCGTGAAGCTGCTCCAGGTGGACGTCGGGCTGGTGATCGACTGCCTGGCGGAGCTGGTGGCGGCCGAGGGGGTGGTGCGCGAGGCGGTCCCCGGGGAGGGCGGCGAGCCGGTCACCGCGGTGTACCTGGTGCCGTTCCACCGGGCGGAGATCTCGCTGGCCAACCAGCTGGTGCGGCTGCTGCGGTCGGACGCGGACCGGATGCCGTGGTTCGGGAACGTGGACTGGCCGGTGGCGCTGGACTGGCTGGCGAAGCGGACCGGGGCGGAGCTGGCGCCGGAGCAGGAGCAGTCGGTGCGGCTGGCGTTGACCGAGAAGGTCGCGGTGCTGACGGGCGGTCCGGGCTGCGGCAAGTCGTTCACGGTGAAGTCGATCGTGGCGCTGGCGCTGGCGAAGCGGGCGAAGGTGGTACTGGCGGCGCCGACCGGCCGGGCGGCGAAGCGGCTGGCGGAGCTGACCGGGGTGGAGGCCTCGACGGTGCACCGGTTGCTGGAGCTGAAGCCGGGCGGGGACGCCGCGTACGACCGGGACCGGCCGCTGGACGCCGACCTGGTGGTGGTCGACGAAGCCTCGATGCTGGACCTGATCCTGGCGAACAAGCTGGTCAAGGCGGTGCCGATGGGCGCTCACCTGCTGTTCGTGGGGGACGTGGACCAGCTGCCCTCGGTGGGTGCCGGGGAGGTGCTGCGGGACCTGCTGGCCGAGGGCGGGCCGATCCCGTCGGTGCGGCTGACCAGGATCTTCCGGCAGGCGCAGCAGTCCGGCGTGGTGACCAACGCGCACCGGATCAACGAGGGCAGGCCGCCGCTGACGGAGGGGCTGGCGGACTTCTTCCTGTTCGCCGAGGACGACGCGGAGCGGGCGGCCGGGCTGATGGTGGACGTGGTGGCGCGCCGGATCCCGCAGAAGTTCGGCTTCGACCCGCGCCGTGACGTGCAGGTGCTGGCGCCCATGCACCGCGGCCCGGCCGGCGCCGGGAACCTGAACACCCTGCTCCAGGCGGCGGTGACGCCGGCCCGGGAGGGGCTGGCCGAACGCCGCTTCGGCGGCCGCACGTTCCGGGTGGGGGACAAGGTCACCCAGGTCCGCAACAACTACGACAAGGGGCGGAACGGCGTCTTCAACGGCACAGTGGGAGTGGTGACCGCCCTCAGCGTGGACGACCAGCGGCTGACGGTGCTCACCGACGAGGACGAGGAGGTGGCGTACGACTTCGACGAACTGGACGAGCTGGCCCACGCGTACGCGGTGACGATCCACCGCTCGCAGGGCAGCGAGTACCCGGTGGTGGTGATTCCGGTCACCATGTCCGCTTGGACGATGCTCCAGCGGAACCTGCTCTACACCGCTGTGACCAGGGCCCGGAAACTCGTCGTGCTGGTGGGGTCACGCAGGGCGATCGGGCAGGCCGTCCGGGCCGTCAGTGCAGGTCGGAGGCATACTGCGCTCGACCATCGGCTGACAGCTGGATGATTATCCAACGGGATGGTTGCCTCTAATGTTCTCTTGACGTGAAGAGATTTACGGCAGAGCCTAGGGTGGGTGCCGATCTTGTCCGGTTCGTACCGGCTGCGGCGGCAGGTTTTGTAGGGGCGGGCCCTTTCGGGCCACCCCGGGTGCGCGACTGTCCTCCGGATGGGGGATGGTAGAGACAGTCAGGGCACCTTGGAAGAGGATTCATTTCGTCGGTGAGGAAGACGTGAGCGACAACTCGGTAGTACTGCGGTACCAGGACGGCGAGTACGAGTACCCCGTCGTCGAGAGCACTGCGGGCAACTCCGGCTTCGACATCTCGAAGCTGCTCCCGCAGACCGGCCTGGTCACCCTGGACAACGGCTTCGGTAACACCGCCGCGTACAAGTCCGCGATCACCTTCGTGGACGGTGACAACGGCATCCTGCGGTACCGCGGCTACCCGATCGAGCAGCTCGCCTCCGAGGGCGGCTTCATCGAGACCGCGTACCTCCTGATCAACGGCGAGCTGCCGAACGCGGACCAGCTGGCGGAGTTCAACCGCGAGATCACCCAGCACACCCTGCTGCACGAGGACGTCAAGCGCTTCTTCCAGGGCTTCCCGCGGGACGCCCACCCGATGGCCATGCTGTCCTCGGTCGTCGGCGCGCTGTCCACGTTCTACCCGGAGAGCCACAACCCGTTCGACGCGGCCCAGCGCCACCTGTCGACCGTCCGCCTGCTGGCCAAGCTGCCGACGATCGCGGCGTACGCGTACAAGAAGGCGATGGGCCAGCCCTTCGTCTACCCGCGCAACGACCTGAGCTACGTCGAGAACCTCCTGCGGATGACCTTCGCCGTCCCCGCCGAGGACTACGAGCTCAATCCGGTCGTCGTCAACGCGCTGGACAAGCTGCTCATCCTGCACGCGGACCACGAGCAGAACTGCTCGACCTCCACCGTGCGCCTGGTCGGCTCCAGCCACGCCAACCTGTTCGCCTCGATCTCGGCCGGCATCTCGGCCCTGTGGGGCCCGCTGCACGGCGGCGCCAACCAGGCCGTGCTGGAGATGCTGGAGAGCATCCAGAAGGACGGCGGCGACGTCGACTCCTTCATCACGAAGGTGAAGAACAAGGAAGCCGGCGTCAAGCTGATGGGCTTCGGCCACCGGGTCTACAAGGCCTTCGACCCGCGCGCCGCCCAGGTGAAGCTGCTCGCGCACGAGGTCCTCGGCCAGCTCGGCAAGAGCGACGAGCTGCTGGACATCGCGCTCAAGCTGGAGGAGCACGCCCTCAAGGACGACTTCTTCATCTCGCGCAAGCTGTACCCGAACGTGGACTTCTACACCGGCCTGATCTACCGCGCCATGGGCTTCCCGACCAGCATGTTCACCGTGCTGTTCGCGCTCGGCCGGCTGCCGGGCTGGATCGCCCACTGGCACGAGATGATCAACGACCCGACCAGCCGGATCGGCCGTCCGCGCCAGATCTACACCGGCACCGCGATCCGCGACTACGTGCCGCTGGACGCCCGCTGACCGGAGCGGAGCCGATCACCGGCCCGCACGGAAGCTGAGAGGGGCCCGGTCGCTGCTTGAGCGGCCGGGCCCCTTCGCGCCCCGGTGGCGTGCCCGAGGGCCCGCGCGGGGTCGGAACCGAACGGCGCACGACTCCGGGGCCGGCCGCAACCGGGGACGGCCGCTCAAAGCGTCCCTGGCCCGCCAGAACCCCGGCGTCGTGCGCGATGGCCGTCGAGACCGACGACCGTTCCCGGGGCCCGCCGGAGCCCCGTCGGCGACAGCCCGGTGGAAGCGCGGGAACACGTTGCCGTTCAGCGTGTCCCCGCCCATCGGAAAAACTGCCGCACTACCAACCTAAGACGTATCAGGGTGCGAGAAGTTACGCCCGGGGGGTGTGAGCTGCCTCTCGCCACGCTCTGTGTGCACGTCGTACCACGCCCATATCACACGTTCACTCGCGCGGGACGTCACCCTCCCCGCAGTCACGGCAACCGAGCGTGATAGGAATCGTGGCATTCCGGTACGGACCGTCGCGCACATTCGCAGCGCGACGGCGGGACTGGGGAGGGAGTGGGCAGATGGCCAGGAACGTCGTCGTCACCGGCGGTGGCACGGGAATCGGGTACGAAGTCGCGCGTCGGTTCGTCGAGGCCGGCGACCACGTGGTGATCGTGGGCCGCCGCCGGGAGGTCCTGGAGAAGGCCGCGGCCGACCTCGGGCCGAACGTCACCCCGCTGGTGTGCGACCTCGCCGATCCGGACGCCGTAGAGGCCGCGCTCGCCGACCTGCCCGAGCGGATCGACGTCCTGGTCAACAACGCCGGCAGCCGGGAGACCGTGGTCGGCGGCGGGCCGCACGCCCTGCTGGCGCGCTGGCGCGGCGACTTCGAGCGCAACGTGCTGACCGTGGTGCTGCTCACGGAGTCGGTCCGCGACCGGCTCACCCCGGGCTCCGGCCGGGTGGTCACCATCAGCTCCATCGCCGCCCTGCGCGGGGCCGGCTCGTACGGTGCGGCGAAGGCCTCGCTGCACGCCTGGAACCACTTCCTGGCCGCCCAGTTGGGCACCTCGGGCATCACCGCCAACATCGTCGCGCCGGGTACGGTCGCGGGCACCGAGTTCTTCGGGCCGCGGCTGGACGAGGCCGAGGTCGCCCGCCGGGCCGCCCGCACCCTGCTCGGGCGGATCGGCGAGACCGGCGAGGTCGCCGCGGCGGTGCACTTCCTGGCCTCGCCCGAGGCCGGCTTCATCACCGGCGAGATCCTGCACTGCAACGGCGGCGAGCTGCTGGGGCGTTGAGGCCCCGGAACGCCCCGTTCGCGTGAGGGCCCCGGACCGGTACCGCGGTACCTGTCCGGGGCCCTCCCACATCCGGGCTCAGTCGGGCTGGAAGCGGCGCAGCCGGAGGCTGTTGGTGACCACGAAGACCGAGGAGAAGGCCATCGCGGCCCCTGCGATCATCGGGTTGAGCAGGCCGGCGGCGGCCAGCGGGACCGCCGCCACGTTGTAGCCGAAGGCCCAGAACAGGTTGCCCTTGATGGTGCCCAGGGTGCGTCGGGAGAGCCGGATGGCGTCGGCCGCCGAGCGGAGGTCGCCGCGGACCAGGGTGAGGTCGCCGGCCTCGATGGCGGCGTCGGTGCCGGTGCCCATCGCCAGGCCCAGGTCGGCCTGGGCGAGCGCGGCCGCGTCGTTGACGCCGTCGCCGACCATCGCCACGACCTTGCCCTCGGCCTGCAGCCGCTTGACGGTGGCGACCTTGTCCTCGGGGAGCACCTCGGCGATCACGTGCTCCGGCGCGATGCCGACCTCGGCCGCCACGGCCTCGGCCACCGCGCGGTTGTCACCGGTCAGCAGGACCGGGGTCAGGCCCAGTGCGCGCAGCCTGCCGACGGCCTCGGCGCTGGTCGGCTTGACCGCGTCGGCGACCTCCAGCAGGGCCCGGGTCTCGCCGTCCCAGCCGACCGCGATCGCGGTGCGGCCGGCCGCCTCGGCGGCGGCCTTGAAGCGGGCCAGGGAGGGCGGCAGGTGCTGCGCGCGGTCGGCCAGCAGGGCCTCGCTCCCGGCGACCACCGTGCGGCCCGCCACGACCCCCTGCACGCCCCGTCCGGGCACGCTGTGGAAGTCCGCGACGGCGGGCAGTTCACCGGCCCCGGCGGCGGCCTCGGCGATCGCCCGGGCGATCGGGTGCTCGGAGGCGTGCTCGACGGCGCCGGCCAGGCGCAGGGCCTCGGCCCCGTCCACGCCCTCCGGGGTGTGCACGGCGACCAGGGCCATCCGCCCGGTGGTGACGGTGCCGGTCTTGTCGAGGACGACGGTGTCCACCGTGCGGGTGGTCTCCAGGACCTCGGGACCCTTGATCAGGATGCCGAGCTGGGCGCCCCGGCCGGTGCCGACCATGAGCGCGGTCGGGGTGGCCAGGCCCAGGGCGCACGGGCAGGCGATGATCAGCACGGCGACGGCGGCGGTGAACGCCTCGGTGGGGCTGTCGGTGACCAGCAGCCAGACCACCAGGGTGGCCAGGGCGATCAGGATGACGGCCGGGACGAAGACCGCGGAGATCCGGTCGGCCAGCCGCTGGGCCGCGGCCTTGCCGTTCTGGGCCTCCTCGACCAGCTTGGCCATCCGGGAGAGCTGGGTGTCGGCGCCGACCCGGGTGGCCTCGACCACCAGGCGTCCGCCCGCGTTGACGGTGGCGCCGGTGACGGCGTCGCCGACGGTGACCTCGACCGGGACGGACTCGCCGGTGAGCATCGAGGCGTCCACCGCCGAGGCGCCCTCCACCACCACGCCGTCGGTGGCGATCTTCTCGCCGGGGCGGACCACGAAGTGGGTGCCGACCGTCAGCCGGTCCACCGGCAGCCGTACCTCGCGCCCCACCCGTCGCCCGCCGTCGCCCTCGTCCGAGGACGCTTCGCGCCCGCCCCCCTCGTACTGGAGGACGGCGACGTCCTTGGCGCCGAGATCGAGCAGGGCGTGCAGCGCGGCGCCGGCCCGGCGCTTGGAGCGGGCCTCCAGGTAGCGGCCGAGCAGGATCAACACGGTGACGGCGGCGGCGGTCTCCAGGTAGAGCGTGGCGGAGGCGTCGGTGTCGCCGATGGACAGCGAGAAGTCGTGGTGCATCCCGGGCATGCCGGCGTGGCCCCAGAACAGCGCCCAGCAGGACCAGCCGAAGGCGGCCAGGGTGCCGAGCGAGACCAGGGTGTCCATGGTGGCGGCGCCGTGCCGCAGATTGGTCCAGGCGGCGCGGTGGAAGGGCAGGCCGCCGTAGACCACGACCGGGCCGGTGAGTGCGAAGGCCAGCCACTGCCAGTTGGTGAACTGGAGGGCAGGGGCCATCGACAGCAGGACCACCGGGACGCTGAGGACGGTGCTGATCAGCAGCCGGTCCCGCAAGGGGTCGGCGGCCGGCCGCTCGGGGGCCGGGGCGCCGGCGGCCGGTTCGGGGGCGGCGGGCGCCGGGGGCGGGGGGAGCTCGGCGGTGTAGCCGGTGCGCTCGACGGTGGCGATCAGGTCCTCCACCGTGGTGCCGGGGCCGAAGTCGACCCGGGCCTTCTCGGTGGCGAAGTTGACGGTGGCCTCGACGCCGTCCATCCGGTTGAGCTTCTTCTCGATCCGGGCCGCGCAGGAGGCGCAGGTCATCCCGCCGATCGACAGCTCGACCCGGTCCCGGGCCCCGAGGTCCGGGGCGGACGTGCTCATGCGGATCAGCTCCTTGGTGCGGGCGGGCGGCGGGGGATGCTGCGCAGGCCCCGCCGCCCCGGGTGGTTCAGGCGCTGCGGCCGACCAGCTCGTAGCCGGCCTCGTCGACCGCGGCGCGCACCTGCTCCTCGTCCAGCGGGCCGGCGGAGGAGATCGTCACGGTACCGGCCTCGGCGTCGGCGGTGACCTCGGTGACCCCGGCCAGGGCGGAGACCTCCTCGCTGATGGCCTTCTCGCAGTGGCCGCAGCTCATGCCGGACACGGTGTAGGTGATGGTGCTGGACATCGGAGGCCTCCGGGAGGTCTGGCGGCCCGGGCGTTCGCCCGGATGCGGCGCTGTCAACGACTCTTCTGACACCATACCCCTCTAGGGTATTTCAGGGGGCGGCGGGGTGGGCGGTCTCGCGTCGCACGGGCTCAGGGCTGGTCGGGCCTTTGTCGTGATCGTCCCTTATGTTCGATATGTGTTTCCGCTCCGCCGCGCCCAGTCTCCCTCGACTCCCACGGCAGCCGGACTGCCGCCGGACCGGCAGCGCGGCGCCCTGCTCGCCGCCGACCTCCAGGACGTGCCGTTCTGGCGGCGCGCCACCCCGGCGCTGAGCGCCGTCCTGCTGGTCGCGCTCGCGGACTTCCTCTCCGGCAAGGACCGCTACCTGGCCCCGCTGATGACCGTGGTGCCCACCATCGCGGCGCTGACCCTGAAACCCGGCGAGCTGCTCCTGGTCTGCTCGCTCGGGTTGCTCGCGGTGTTCGGGCTCAGCCACTACGACCGGGCCGACACCATCAGCGACGTCCGCTTCCTGTACGGGGCGATGATCAGCTACGTCGTCCTGACGCTGTTCTCGGCCTGGGTCGCCAAGATCCGGATGCGGCGCGCGGCGGCCTTCGCGGCCGTCAGCTCCGTCGCCGAGGCCGCCCAGCGGGCGCTGCTGCAGCTGCCGGGACCGACCGTCGGGCCGCTGCGGCTCGCCGTGCGGTACGTGTCGGCGGCGGACGCCTCACAGATCGGCGGGGACCTCTACTCGGTGCTGCGGACGCCGCACGGCACCAGGGTCGCGGTCGGGGACGTCCGGGGCAAGGGACTGGCGGCGGTGCAGACCGCAGCGGTGGTGCTGGGCGCGTTCCGCGAGGCGGCGTACGACGAGGCCGGGCTGCGGGGCGTCGCGGCGCGGATCGAGGCCAGCGTCGAACGGCACGTGCCGGACGGGGAGTTCACCACGGCGCTGTTCGCGGAGTTCCGTACGCCGGGGACGATGGAGCTGCTGCAGTACGGGCACGTGCCGCCGATCCGGGTGGACGGCGAGGGGCGGGCGCACGTGCTGCACGCGCCCGACCCGTGGGTGCCGCTGGGGCTCGGCCGGCTGGCGGCGGGGGAGCCGACCACCTGGGGGCAGCCGTTCGGGGCGCAGGACGTGCTGGTGCTCTGCACGGACGGGGTGATCGAGGCGCGGCACCGGACGAGCGGGGAGTTCTACCCGCTGGTGGAGCGGGTCGGGCCGCTGGTGCGGGGAGCCGCGCGCTCGGAGGGGGAGCTGGAGGCGGCGGTGGGGCGGGTGTACGCGGACCTGCTGGCGCACACGGGTGGGGAGCTGCAGGACGACGCGCTGTTGCTGCTGATCGCGCGGACGGACGCCCCCTCGCGCCCCTGACGGGGCCCGGGGGGACTGCGCGGGGGAAAGGCAGGCTCAGGCGGCGGTGACGTCCGCGAGGGCGCGGAAGACGAGGGCAGTGGAGGTGGCGCCCGGGTCCTGGTGGCCGATGCTGCGTTCGCCGAGGTAGGAGGCGCGGCCCTTGCGGGCCTGGAGGGGGACGGTGTCGCGGGCGCCCTGTTCGGCGGCGTCGGCGGCCGCGGCCGCCGACGCGGGGAGGCCGGCACCGGTGGCGGCCGCGGTCCGGAAGGCGGCGACGGCCGGGGTCCAGGCGTCCACGATGGTCTTGTCGCCGGGTTCGGCCTTGCCGAGCAGGCGGATGGCGTCCAGGCCGGCCGACAGGGCCTCGGCGACGTCGGCAGGGCCGGCCGCTTCGGGCAGGGCGGCGCCGATGGCGCGGAAGGCCTTGCCGTAGAGCGGGCCGGAGGCGCCGCCGACCTTGGAGATCAGCGTGGTGCCGGTCTTGGTGAGGACGGCGCCGGGCCCGGCCGGCTGGAGGCCGTCCAGGGCGGTCAGGGCGGCGGCGAAGCCACGCTGGAGGTTGCTGCCGTGGTCGCCGTCGCCGATCGCGGAGTCCAGCTCGGTGAGCCGGGACTGCTCCTTCTCGACGGCGGCGGCGATCGCGCGGATCCAGGCCTCGGCCAGCGGGATGTCGAACTGCGGGGTGTCGGGGTCCATCCGGTCTCCTTCGGTACGGATCAGGGCGCGTCCTGCGGGTCCTGTCGGGTCGGCGTCCTGCGGGTCCTGCCGGGTCGGGCGAAGACCCGCCCTAGGCCCGCTTGAGGGCGGGGGTGTCGACCGGGGCGTCCCAGAGTTCCAGCAGCTGGGCGTCGGCCTTGGTGAGGGTGAGCGAGAAGCCCGCCATGTCCAGGCTGGTGACGTAGTTGCCGACCAGGCTGCGGGCCACCGTGATGCCGCGTTCGGCGAGCCTGGCGGCGACCTCGCCGTAGACCACGTACAGCTCCAGCAGCGGGGTCGCGCCGAGGCCGTTGAGCAGGGCGATCACCTCGTCCCCCGGAGTCAGGTGGTGGTCGGTCAGGATGGTCTCGACCACCTCGGCGGCCAGTTCGCGGGCCGGACGGAGCTTCTCGCGGCGGCGGCCGGGCTCGCCGTGGATGCCCACGCCGACCTCGATCTCGTCCTCGGGCAGGTCGAAGCCGGGCTTGCCGGCAGCCGGGACGGTGGCGGCGGTGAGCGCGACGGCGAAGGAGCGGGAGGCGGCGTTGACCCGCTCGCCCAGGGCGGCCACCTCGTCCAGCGGGGCGCCGCGCTCGGCCAGCGCGCCGGTGGTCTTCTCGACCAGCACGGTCGCGCCGGTGCCCCGGCGCCCGGCCGTCCAGGTGGAGTCCTCGACCGCGACGTCGTCGTTGACCAGGACGGTGCGGACCTCCAGGCCCTCCTCGGCGGCCAGCTCGGCGGCGAGCTCGAAGTTCATCACGTCGCCGGTGTAGTTCTTCACGATGAAGACCACGCCGGCGCCGCTCTCCACGGCCTTGGCGGCGGCCAGCATCTGGTCCGGGACGGGCGAGGTGAACACCTCGCCGGGGCAGGCGGCATCGAGCATGCCGGGGCCGACGAAGCCACCGTGCAGCGGCTCGTGGCCGGAGCCGCCGCCGGAGATCAGCGCGACCTTGGGCCCGGCCGGGCGGGCGGCCCGGGTGATCACCCGGTTGGGGACGTCCACCGTCAGCTCCGGGTGGGCGGCGGCGATTCCGGCCAGCGCGTCCTCCAGGACGCTCTCCGGGGTGTTGATCAGCTTCTTCAACGCTCTCGCTCCCTTGGTGAGGACGCCACGGCGGTCGACGCCGTTGCCCCGACGCTACGCCAGACGGGGGTGTCGGGCACGGGGTGCGACACGCGGGATTCCGATCACTCTCCCGGAGCAGTGGGATCCGGCCGTAGGGTCGCGGACATGAGCGGAAACGTGGGCATTGTTCTGGTCTCGCACAGCGCCCGGCTCGCGGAGGGGCTGCGCGAGCTGCTCGGCGAACTCGCTTCGGACGGCGTGCGGGTGGTCGTCGCGGGCGGCACCGAGGACGGCGGGCTGGGCACCAGCTACGACCTGATCGCCGGGGCGATCGAGCGGGCCGACGCCGGGGCGGGCGTGGTCGTGCTGCCGGATCTCGGCAGCTCGGTGCTCACCGCCGTCACGGTGCTGGAGGACGAGCCGCGCCCGAACGCGAAGCTGGTGGACGCGCCGTTCGTGGAGGGCGCGGTGGCCGCCGCCGTCACCGCCTCGACCGGGGCGGGGCTGGCCGAGGTGGTCGCGGCGGCCGAGGACGCGCGCTCCTTCCGGAAGCTGTAGCGGCTACTTCGCGTCGGCGTAGCAGTCCACCACCGCGGTGCTGAGCGGGAAGCGCACCGGGGTGTCGCCGAACACCAGCCGGCTGGCCTCGTCGGCCGCCCCGGCGACGGCGGCGGCCACCTCGTCGGCGAGGTTGGCCGGGGTGTGCACCATCACCTCGTCGTGCTGGAAGAACACCAAGTGCGGGCGGTCCGCCGGGCTCGCCGCCGGCAGTTCGTTCAGCCGGCGGCGCAGCGCGGCGAGCAGGGCCAGCGCCCAGTCGGCGGCGCTGGCCTGGATGACGAAGTTGCGGGTGAAGCGGCCGCGCGCGCGGGCGGTGCGGCCGCCGGCCTCGCCCGCGGTCTCGGCCTCGGTGAGGTCGAGGAAGGCGGCGGAGGCCGGCGGGCAGACCCGGCCGAGCCGGGAGGCGACCACGCCGCCGTCCTCGCCGGTGCGGGCGGCGGCCTCCACGTAGCCCATGGCGGCCGGGTAGCGGCGGTGCAGGGTGTTCAGCAGCGGGCCGATGTCGCCGCTGGTCTGCCCGTACATGGCGCCGAGCAGGCCGAGCTTGGCCTTGTCCCGGTCGCCCTGGAAGGCGTGGGCGGCGAGCGCCTCGTACAGGTCGCCGCCGGCGGCGGTGCGGGCCAGCCCGGTGTCCTGGGAGAGCGCGGCGAGCACCCGCGGTTCCAGCTGGGCGGCGTCGGCGACGACCAGCAGCCAGCCCGGGTCGGCGACCACGGCGCGGCGCAGGATGCGCGGGATCTGCAGGGCGCCGCCGCCGCGGCTGGCCCAGCGGCCGGAGACCACGCCGCCGACCACGTACTCGGGCCGGAACCGGCCGCCGCGGGCCCAGGCGTCCTGCCAGGCCCAGCCGTGCGCAACGTGGATCCGGGACAGCTCCTTGTAGCGGACCAGCAGCTGCGCGGCCGGGTGGTCGATGCCCTTGAGCTCCCAGGAGCGGGTGGAGCCCAGCTGGATGCCCGCCTCGGCGAAGGCGCGCAGCACCTGGGTGTGCGAGTCCGGGTTGAACGGCTTGGTGCCGAGGGCCTGCTGGAGGTCGACGGCGAGTTCGGCGAGGATCCTGGGCTGGGTGCCGGGGACGGTCGGGCGGGGGCCGAGCAGCTCGGTCAGCAGCCGGTCGTGGACGTCGGCCCGCCAGGGCAGCCCGTCATGGGCCATCTCGGCGGCCACCAGGGCGCCCGCCGACTCGGCGGCGACCAGCAGCCGGAACCGCTGCCGGGCGCCCGGGTCGGCGATGGCGGCGATCCGGCGCTGCTGTTCGGCGTGGACGGCGACCACGGCCGTCAGCGGGTCGGCGCCGGGCGGCAGTTGCAGCCGGTCGGGAGCGAACAGGGTGTCCTGGCCGCCGTCCGCCTCGGCCAGGCCGGGCTCGGGCAGGTCCTCCGGGACGGGCAGGCCGCGCAGCCGGGACCAGGCGGCGCCGAGCGAGCGGGGCGCTCCGAACCGGCCCTCGTGCGCCAGCAGCAGCGCCTCGACCAGCCGCAGGTCGTGGCAGCGGGCGAGCCGGTCGGGCAGGCGCGGCAGCAGCGGGGCGTACCCGGAGTCGGCGGCGGCCCAGACCCAGCGCGTCCCGGGCCGACCGTCGCTCCCGGCGGCCTCCCGGGCGGCGACGGCGGCGGCGAGGTCGCGGACGGCCTCCGGCGGGCCGAGCGGGGCGCCCGCGTCGTCCAGCGGCTGGAGCCGGCCGCCGGGGCCGTGCGGGTCGGGCGCGAGGGCGGTCCTGGGTGCCACGGGGGCTGCTCCTCTCCGGCGCGCGGTCGGGCGTGCGGGGACGGGTACGGGGCGCGGGCCCGCGGGCGGGCGCGCCGCGGCCCGCGACCGACGGGTCCGCGGCGTCGACGTTAACGGGTGGGTACGACAACGGGCGGCAGGCAGGCATCTGCAACGGGTGGGAAAGCCCGTGGGCAGGGCGGGGGACACGGCGTATGGTTCGCGAAATGACCGAGAACCCGTTCTTCCAGGCCAGTCCGCTGGTCTACGAGCTCCCGCCGTTCACCGAGATCCGCGAGGAGCACTACCTGCCCGCGTACGAGCGGGGGATGGCCGAGCAGCTGGCCGAGATCGCGGCGATCACCGCCGACCGGAGCCAGCCGACCTTCGAGAACACCCTGGTGGCCCTGGAGCGCTCCGGGACGCTGCTGCGCCGGGTCGACGCGGTGTTCCTCAACCAGTCCTCCTCGGACACCACCGACGTGCTGGACGAGGTGGAGGCGAAGTTGAGCCCGCTGCTCGCCGCCCACCACGACGCGATCCACCTGGACCTCGCGCTGTTCGCCCGGATCGAGGCGCTGTACGAGCAGCGCGCCGGGCTCGGCCTGGACCCGGAGTCGCTGCGCCTGCTGGAGCGCCGGTACACCGCCTTCGTGCGCTCGGGCGCCCGGCTGGGCGCGGCCGAGCAGGCCCGGCTGCGCGAGCTGAACGCCGAACTCGCCGCACTCGGCACCACGTTCCAGCAGAACGTGAACGCCGACACCCGGGCCGCGGCGCTGGTCGTGGACTCCGCCGAGGAGCTGGCCGGGCTCTCCGAGGGCGCGATCGCCGGTGCCGCGGAGAACGCCCGGGTGCTCGGCCACCCGGGGAAGTACGTGCTGAGCCTGCGGAACACCTCCGGTCAGGCCGAGCTGGCCCAGCTCACCGACCGCTCGGTGCGCGAGCGGCTGCTGGCCGCCTCGCTCGGCCGGGGCGTCGAGGTCAACGGCCCGCTGGCGATCCGGATGGCCGCGCTGCGCGCCGAGCGGGCCGCGCTGCTGGGGTACCCGAGTCACGCGGCGTACGTGGTGGCGGACGAGACGGCCGGCACCGTCGAGGCGGTCTCGGCGCTGCTGTCCCGGCTGGTCGGCCCGGCCGTGGCGATGGCCCGCCGGGAGGCCGGGGAGCTGGCCCGGGAGGCCGCCGCGGACGGGATCGGGGAGATCGCCGCGCACGACTGGGCGTACTACTCGGAGAAGGTCCGGCAGAGCTCCTACCAGGTGGACGCGGCGGTGCTGCGCCCGTACTTCGAGCTGGAGCGGGTGCTGCGGGACGGCGTGTTCTTCGCCGCGAACCTGGCGTACGGGGTGACCTTCACGGAGCGGCCGGACCTGACGGCCCACCACCCGGACGCGCGGGTCTACGAGGTGTTCGAGGAGGACGGCAGCCCGCTGGGCCTGTTCATCGGCGACTTCCACGCCCGGGCGTCCAAGCGCGGCGGCGCGTGGATGTCCGAGCTGGTCGCCCAGTCCCGGCTGACCGGGCAGCGGCCGGTGGTGCTGAACAACCTCAACATCCCGCGCCCGGCGCCCGGCGAGCCGGCGCTGATGGACTGGGACGAGGTGCGCACGCTGTTCCACGAGTTCGGGCACGCGCTGCACGGGCTGTTCTCGGACGTGCGCTACCCGCTGTTCTGGGGCACCTCGGTGCCCCGGGACTTCGTCGAGTTCCCCTCGCAGGTCAACGAGATGTGGATGGTCCGGCCGGAGGTGCTGGCCAACTACGCCCGCCACCACGCGACCGGGGAGCCGCTGCCGGCCGAGCTGGTCGAGCGGATGACGGCGGCCGAGGGCTTCGGGCAGGGCTTCCGGACGGTGGAGTACCTGGCGGCCACCCTGCTGGACTGGGCGTGGCACACCGTGCCGCAGGGCGAGGGGATCGCGGACGCCGAGGAGTTCGAGGCGCGGGCGCTCGCGGCGGCCGGGATCGCGGTGGACGCGATCCCGCCGCGCTACCGGACGGGGTACTTCCAGCACATCTTCGCCAGCGGCTACAGCGCGGCGTACTACGCGTACATCTGGTCGGAGGTGCTGGACGCCGACACCGTGCAGTGGTTCGAGGGCAACGGGCGCCCGGTGCGGGAGAGCGGTGAGCTGTTCCGGCGCGAGCTGCTGTCGCGGGGGTTCAGCCGGGACCCGCTGGAGTCCTTCCGCGCGGTGGTCGGCCGGGCGCCCGAGACCGGGCCGCTGCTGGTCCGTCGGGGGCTGGTGTGACCGGGGCCCGTCCTGCCGGTCGTTCCCGGGGCCGGGCCGGGCCGGTCGACGGGACGGGCCCTAACGCGCGGTGAGCGAGACCGTCACGGTCGTGCCCGGGCGGGCGTGCGGGAGCCGGATGCGTACGGTTCCCGCGCGTCCGTCCGCCGGCTGCACGACCTCGACCCGGGCGTCGGCGGGGGAGACGGCGACCCGGGCGCCGTGCGGGAACGCGGCCGGGGGCAGCAGGAGTTCGCTGCCGCGCCCGGTGCCGTCGGCGCGCCAGCGCACGGTTCCGCCGTCGGCGCGGACGTCGGTGCCCGCGACGGCCACCGGGTAGGGGCCGAAGGCGGGCTCGTCGCCGGGGGCGGGGCGTCCGGCCGGGTCGAGCGCGCAGTAGCCGCCGTTGCCCCGGCACCAGTACCACATCGTCCAGCCCTCGGCGAAGCCGTCCATCGCGGCGACCTGACGGCGGACCAGCTCGGAGTTGCCCGGGGTGCGGGAGTTGGGCGGGCCCCACTCGCCGACCAGGACGGGCAGGCGGTGGGCGGCCGGGTAGCCGGTGATCGCGGCGGTGTACTGCTCCACGAAGCCGTCGGCGGGGTTCCAGTCGGCGCCGCCCTCGACCGCGGTGTCGTAGAAGTGCGGGGCGTAGCCGAGCCGGGGTGCGCCGGGGCGCGGGTCGGCGAAGCCGGGCAGCCGGGTGGGCACGCCCTGGCCGACCAGCACGGTCGGCTCGACGAACAGCCAGGCGCGGGAGTCGGAGCGGCGCACGGCGGCGATCAGACGGCGGTACATGTCGGCGAGCCGGCCCTGCTCCAGGGCGGCGGAGGCGGCGGCCAGCACGGCCGGGTCGCTCGGGTCGCCGTCCACCGGGCCGAACGGCTCGTTGAACAGGTCGTAGCCCAGCAGCGAGCGGTGGCCGCGCAGTTCGCGGGCGAGCCGGGTGTAGAAGTCGGCCTGCCAGGCGCGCAGGTCGGGGTCGTCGTAGAGGTGGCGGAAGGCGGCCTGGACGGCGGGCTGGAAGTAGCCGGCGAACCAGTCGTCCGGGTCCGGGGTGAACGGCAGGTCGTCGTCCCGGGTGGCCCAGACGGGGATGCCGTTGGTGCCGCCGCCGAACTTCGGCCCGTAGACGTCCTGGTGGAAGTCGACCAGGACCAGCAGGCCCAGCCGGTCGGCCCGGTCGAGGAGCCGCTGGAGGCGGTGCAGCTCGGTGGGGTCGAGACGGCCGCGCTCGGGCTCCAGCCTGGTCCAGGAGACCGGCAGCCGCACCAGGGTGAAGCCCTGGGCGGCGACGGCGTCGAGGTCGGCGGCGGTGGCCTCGGCGTACTTGTCGAGGTTGAAGCCGCGCAGTCGCAGGCGGCGGCCCTCGGTGTCGGTGAGGGCGGTGCGGCCGTCGGCGGCGGTGACGGTGCCGGTGGGGAAGCGGTCCGGTTGTCCGCCGTGGGCCGAGGCCGGGACGGCGGTGAGGACGGCGGTGGCGGCGAGCAGCAGGGCGACGGCGGTGCGGCGCAGGCGCATCGGGGACCTCACACGGCGGGGGGTGGGGGTGGGGGTGGGGCCCGATGATGCCCGTGCTGCCGCCCGCCGCACAAGGGTCGTGCACACAAGGCTCGTACAGGCAAGGGCCTTACGCGCAAGGGGAGTTCAGTTGGCGGCCTAAGCCTAAGCCTGGGCCGGGGCCTGCGGTTCGGCGGGCGCGGGCGGCAGGACGGCGGTCGGCAGGTCCGCGGCGGCGGCCAGCCGGCCCCAGAGCAGGTCCGCCAGCGCCTGCACCATCCGGGTGCGCGAGCAGGGCCTGGTCTCCAGCCACCAGTCCCCGGCGGCCAGCACCATGCCGGTGATGCCCCGGCCCCAGGCCTCGGCGAGCAGGTCGCGGTCGGCGCCGAGGTCGACCTGGCTCTGCACGGCCCGGGTGATCTCCTCGGCGATCTGCTTGAGCGCGGGGGCGAGCGCGTTGCCGGCGCCGTTCGGGTCGCCCGGCTCGGGGTGGGTGAGCAGCCGGTAGACCTGGGGGCGGGCCTCGATGCCGGCGAGATAGGTGTCCAGTACGTGCTCGACCCGGTCGCGGCGCTCCAGCGGCTCGGCGAGGGCGGCCCGGACGGCGGCCAGCAGTCCGCCGGTGTGGCGCTCGGTCAGGGCGCTGATGAGGCCGTTCCGGTCGCCGAAGTGGCGGTAGAGGATCGGCTTGGTGATGCCGGCCTCGGCGGCGATGGCGTTCATGCTGGCGCCCGGCCCCTCGCGCTGGATGACCCGGTCGGCGGCGTTGAGCAGCTGCTCGCGGCGGGGCTCTCGGGACATGCGCTGCTCCTCGGGGTCGGGTTCGGCGGGGTCTGCCTGGGCGTTGACACCGGTTACCAATCAGTAGCAGACTCCGACGATGTTACCGGAGGTAACACCCTGGCCGGCCGCACACGTCTTCGGAGGCAAGCACCATGAGCAGCACGTTCTCGCTGGACCCGGGCGCGGACCAGCTCGCCGTACGCGACTGGCTGCACGGCTTCGCCGCCGACGTGATGCGACCGGCCGCGGCCGAGTGGGACGAGCGCGAGGAGACCCCCTGGCCGGTCATCCAGGAGGCCGCCAAGCTGGGCATCTACTCGCTGGACTTCTACGCCCAGCAGTACTTCGACCCCTCCGGCGTCGGCATCCCGATCGCCATGGAGGAGCTGTTCTGGGGCGACGCGGGCATCGGGCTGTCCATCGTCGGCACCACCCTGGCCGCCGTCGCGGTGCTGGCCAACGGCACCGACGAGCAGATCGGCACTTGGACCCCGCAGATGTTCGGCACCCCGGAGGACGTCAAGGTGGCCGCCTTCTGCTCCTCCGAGCCGGACGCCGGCTCCGACGTCTCGGCGCTGCGCACCCGGGCGGTGTACGACGAGGCCAGGGACGAGTGGGTGCTCAACGGCACCAAGACCTGGGCCACCAACGGCGGGATCGCCGCCGTGCACGTGGTGGTGGCCACCGTCGACCCGGAGCTCGGGGCGAAGGGCCAGGCCTCCTTCGTCGTCCCGCCGGGCACCCCGGGGCTGAGCCAGGGCCAGAAGTTCAAGAAGCACGGCATCCGCGCCTCGCACACCGCCGAGGTGGTGCTGGACGGCGTCCGGGTGCCCGGCAACTGCCTGCTCGGCGGCAAGGACAAGCTGGACGAGCGGCTGGCCCGGGCCCGCGAGGGCGTCAAGCGCCCGGGCGGCAGGGGCAACGCGGCGATGGCCACCTTCGAGGCCTCCCGCCCGGCCGTCGGCGCGCAGGCGATCGGCATCGCCCGGGCCGCGTACGAGGTGGCGCTGGACTACGCGAAGACCCGCGAGCAGTTCGGCCGGCCGATCATCGACAACCAGGGCGTGGCCTTCCAGCTCGCCGACATGAAGACCCGGATCGACGCGGCCCGGCTGCTGGTGTGGCGGGCCTCCTGGATGGCGGTCAACAACCAGCCGTTCACCGCGGCCGAGGGCTCGATGTCCAAGCTGTACGCGGGCGAGACCGCCAAGTACGTGACCGCGCAGGCGATGCAGATCCTCGGCGGCAACGGCTTCACCCGGGAGTACCCGGTGGAGCGGATGCACCGGGACAGCGCGATCTACTCGATCTTCGAGGGGACCAGCGAGATCCAGCGGCTGGTGATCGCCCGGGCGATCTCGGGGATGCCGATCCGTTAGCCGGCTGGCGGGCGGTCCAGCGGTGGGCGGCCTGTCCGTGGGCGGCCCGTTATCGGGCGGCCCAGAAGGTGAGCCCAGCGGTGAGCGCGCCCACCACCGCGCCGACGGCCGTCTGCGCGGTGGTGTGGTCCCGCAGCACCACCCGGGACCACCCGATCGCCGGGACCAGCGGTCCGAGCAGCAGCCAGAGCGGGCCGAGCGCGATGGCGAGGCAGACCACCGCGCCGGTGGCCACGGCGGTGTGCACGGAGACCTTCCACCAGGCGGTGATCACCAGGATCGGGATCAGCGAGGCGAACATCGCCAGCACCAGCGCGGTGAGGTCGGCCGGGGCGTCCAGTCCGATCATCACCGCGAAGCTGAGCAGTACCGACCCCATGATGAACGGGAGGACGGTCAGCCGGCGCTGCCGGTGGCCGACGTGACGGTCCGCCACCGTGCCCTGGCGCATGCCGCGCCGGATGAACAGGGTCGGGACGACGGCGGCGAACAGGACGGCGAACACCGCCCAGCCGATGCCCGGCCAGCCGTAGCGGAGGCCGCCCAGCAGCGGGAGCAGCACGATGATCACGTTCTTCGGTTCGAGGCCGTCGGTGATGCGGCGGGCCCGGATCGTCCGGGGGGTGGGGGCGGGCGCGGCCTCGGCCTCGGTCGTCATCGGGGTGGGTGCTCCGGGGGGCGTGAAGGGGCGGACGGATTCCGGCCGGATGATCGTACGGGTGTCGGTGCGGCCCCGTCCGCCGGCTCCCCGGCCCGGTGGCGGGCCCGGCTCAGAACCGGGCGGGGCGGCCCTCCAGGAAGGCGGCCAGGCCCTCGCGGACGTCCGAGCCCTCCCGGGAGCGCAGCAGCCAGGGGGCCAGGACCTCGTCGGCCCGCTCGGGCGGGGCGTCCAGGACGGCCTTGGCCGCGCCGATGGTGTGGGTCGAGCGGCGGGTCAGCAGTCGGGCGAAGTCCAGCGCGGCGACGTCCAGTTCGGCGTCCGGCAGGACGCGTTCGGCCAGACCCAGCGGCAGCGCGTCCCGGCCGGTCACCAACTCGCCCGAGAACAGCAGGTACTTGGCCCGGGCCGGGCCGACCAGCCGGGCCAGCCGTACGGTCGGTGCCGCCGAGTAGACCACGCCGAGCTTGGCCGGGGTGATCCCGAGCCGGGCGTCCTCGGCGACGAACCGCAGGTCGCAGGCGACGGCCAGCTGGCAGCCGCCACCGACGCAGGCGCCGTGCACCACGGCGAGGGTCGGGTGGGGGAAGGCCGCCAGCGCCTCCTCGGCGGCGACGTTGGTGGCGTGGTACGCCTCCGCGCGGTCCGGATCGCCGTACACCTCGGAGAGTTCGGCGATGTCCGCGCCCGCGCTGAAGGTGTTGCCGGCGCCGGTGAGCAGCAGGACGCGCACGCCACCGTGGCCGGCCAGCTGCTCCAGCACCTTGGGCAGCGCCTGCCAGATCGCCAGGGTCACCGCGTTGCGGCGGTGCGGGCGGGCGAACTCCAGGACCGCGACGCCGTCCTCGCCGACGTACGCGTTGAGGCCCTCGGCCTGGGCGGGCAGGGCGGAGCGGTCCCGCGTGAGCAGCGGCTGGTCCATGCGCACCTCCGGTCGGTCGTGGTGCGCCAACTCTCTCAGGCGGTGCGGGCGCAGTAGTCGCCGAGGCCGTGTTCGACCAGGGCGAAGGCGCGGCGGGCCCGGTCGAGGGCCTCGGGCAGGGCGTCGGCGGCGCTCTCGCCGGCCATCATGCGGCGCTGGTTCTCGCCGGTCAGCGCCAGCTGGGTGGCCAGCAGCTGAGCGGCGGCGATCCGCGCGGTCAGCTCGTCGTGGTCCGGGTCCTGGGCGAGGAGTTCGGCCGTCAGCAGGGACTGCGCCCGGTGGTCGAAGCCGGCCGTGGCGCGCATCAGCAGGGCGGGCGTGTGGTGGACCAGCCGGATCACGTCGAGCGCGGCCTGCTGGTCGCTCAGTCCGGTGGCGGGGTCGAACCGTTCCAGCGCGGACAGGTACTGCTCACGCAGCGCCGCCACCGCCGAGGTGCCCGGGGCGCGCTCGCGCACCACCTCGGCCGGTTCGTCGAGGTGCTGCTCCATGGGGCCCATGACCAGGTCTTCCTTGCTCGGGAAGTAGTTGAAGACGGTCATCTTGGACACCTCGGCGGCGGCCGCGATCTCGGCCACCGAGACCTGGTCGAAGCCGCGCTCGGCGAACAGGGCGATCGCGGTGTTCCAGATCCGGATGCCGGTCTGGATCTTCTTGCGCTCGCGCAGCGGGAGCGCGTCGAGGTCGATGTCGCGGCCGAGGTTCATGCCGGTGCGGGTCGCCATGAGGGGAACTGTACCAGGATCAAAGGTCGACCTGGCCGAATGATTGGCTCGGATGAAGAATTGACCAGGTATAAAAAGTCTGCCATGGTGGTGCCGAGCCCGCCCGACCACGCCGGTCCGGGCCCGACTCCACTGATTCCGGGGGACTTTCCGATGCCATCCGAGACCTTGGGCGCACCCGCGCCGACCGCGTCCGACCCGACCGCACCCGCTCTGATGACCCGGGCCCAGCGCGGGCTGGGCATGCTGCTCTGCCTGGTCACGATCGTGCTGGCGGTGCTCGACATGAACATCGTGTCGGCGGCCACCGTGCCGATCGTCCGGGACCTCGACCCCGTCCACGGCGTCGACCGGCTGCCCTGGCTGGTCAGCGCGTTCGCCCTGGCCGCCACCGCGCTGCTGCCGCTGTACGGCAGGCTCTGCGACGCGTACGGCGCCAAGCGCGTGCTGCTCGGGGCCGTCGGCACCTTCCTGCTCGGTTCGGCGCTCTGCGGGGCGGCGCAGTCGATGGACCAGCTGATCGCCTTCCGGGCGGTGCAGGGCATCGGCGGGGGCGGGCTGATGAGCGTCACCATGGTGGTCATCGCCCAGTTCAAGGACCCCGAGGAGCGCGGCGGCGGCAGGGGCGGGGCGATCGGCGGGATCATCGCGGGCCTCGGCATGGCGGTCGGGCCGCTGGTCGGCGCGCTGTTCACCGACCGCCTCAGCTGGCGCTGGATCTTCTACATCAACCTGCCGCTGGGGCTGCTGGTCCTGGTCGGTGTCGCCCTGGTGGTCAAGCTGCCGCCGGCGACCGGCCGCCGGAGCCTGGACTTCGTCGGCGCGGCCCTTGCCGCGGCCTTCGCGACCGGGCTGCTGCTGGTCACCGAGTGGGGCGGCAAGGAGCACGCCTGGACGTCCCCGGTGATCCTCGGGCTGTCCGCCGCCACCCTGGGCGCGTTCGGCCTCTTCCTGTGGCGCCAGGCCACCGCCGCCGAGCCGGTGCTGCCGCTCTCGCTGTTCCGGATCCGCGCGGTGCGGTTGGGCTTCGCGATCCAGGGCCTGGTCGGGATGGGCATGATCGGCTCGATCATGTACGTGATGCTCTACCTCCAGGTCGCCCGGGGCGTCGCCCCGACCGCGGCCAGCCTCTACCTGATCCCGATGGCGGCCGGGATGACGGCGGCCGGGATCGTGGTCGGCCGGCTGACCGGGCGCGGCCACCCGGCCCGGACCTTCCTGGTGGTCGGCGCGGCCTGCGCGACGCTGGCCCTCGCCCTGCTCGGCCTCAGCGGGCCGGACACCGGGCTGTGGGCCGTGCTGGCCGAACTCGCCCTGCTGGGCTGTGGGCTGGGGCAGCTGATCGGCCAGCTGATCACGGTGGTGCAGGAGGCGGCGCCCCGGCACCAGCTCGGCGTGGCGACCACCGGCATCCGGTTCTTCCAGAGCCTCGGCAGCGCGCTCGGCGCGGCGCTGTTCGGCACCGTGCTGTCCCGGGTCTTCGAGGCGGGCGAGCCGGGGCGGCCGCTCGGCGCGGTCCGGGCGCTGACCGGTGCGGCGCACGAGCACGCGGTGCGCAGCTTCACGGACGCGGTGGACGTGGTGTTCCTGTCGGCGGGCGGGGTGCTGGCGCTGGCGCTGGTGTGCGTGCTGCGGCTGCGGCCGGCCGAGGAGGCGTCGACCGCCTGACGGGCCGGCGGCCGGGGGCCGACGGCGGGTGCGGGGCCCGGTGGACGGGGAGTCCACCGGGCCCGGCGTCGCACCCGGTTCGGGCCCTTCAGGCCCGGCTGGTCCACTCCGGCGCCAGGATGGCCCAGATCTCCTTGTCGTAGCGGACCCCGTTGTACGGGTACCACTCGCGCAGCACGCCGTCGCGGGTCATGCCGAGCCGCTCGGCGACCGCCCGGCTGCGGGCGTTGACGGAGGAGCACCACCACTCGGCGCGGTGCATGCCGCGGGTGACGAAGGCGTAGTCGAGCAACTGCCTGACGGCGGCGGTGATCAGCCCGTGGCCCTCGCCGGCCGGTTCGGTCCAGGCGCCGATCTCGCAGACGCCGGACTGGGCGTCGAAGTGCACGAACATCACGCCGCCGACCAGCGTGCCGTCCAGCCAGATGCCGTAGATCCGCTTCTGGTCGGCGGCCAGGCCGTCGGCGTAGCGCTGGAGGGTGGCGCGGGCGGAGTCCAGGTCGACCGAGAAGGTGGCCCACGGGATCCACGGGTCGGTGTGGGCGCGGGCGCGGTCGAGGTGGGTCAGGAACTCGGGGGCCTGCCAGGGCTCCAGCGGGCGCAGTTCGGCGTTCTCGGTGAGCGGTACGGCAAACACGGGCGGCCTTTCACGGGGTGGTGCTGAGGTTGGCTGGATCATTCATAACAAACGTTTGGTATGTACGATAGCCCCCATGACACCGGCCCGTGGAGACCATGACGCCCGCCGCTCGGAAGTCTCCGAGGGGGTGTGGCGAGTGCTCTCCACCCGCGGCTTCGAGGGGCTGACCCTGCGCGCGGTGGCCGCCGAACTGGGCGCCTCCACCGGGATGTTGACGCACTACTTCCCGAACAAGCGGGCGCTGCTGAGCCATGCGCTGGACGAGCTGGACCGGCGCTCGCTGGCCCGGCCCCGGCGCACCGCCCCCACCGACGGCAGCCTGCCGCCGGCCGGGCTGGCCCGGGTGCGGGCGTCGCTGCTGGACGTCCTGCCGCTGGACGGTGAGTCCGCGGCCGACAACCGGATCTGGGTCGGCTCCTGGGACCACGCCCTGGCCGACCCGGAGCTGGCGGCCGCGCACGCGGGCCGCTACGCGCGCTCGCGCACGGCGCTCACGGGGCACGTCGCGGACGCCCAGCGGCTGGGGGAGCTCCCGGCGCAGGCCGACCCGGCCGCGCTCGCTGCGGGGGCGCAGGCCTTCGTGCTGGGCCTGGTGGTCCAGGCGCTGTTCGCCCCGGAGGACTTCCCGGCGGAGCGGCAGACGGAGCTGCTGGATGCCTATCTGGCCGGGCTGGCGGCGTAGGCCGGGGCGGTCCGGTCGGGGGCGGAGCGGTCCGTCCCGGCCCGGTCGGGGGGCTGACCGGTGCGTTCGGGCGGGGATTCACGGGAATTCCGCTTGTTCCGGTTGACCCCGCTTTCGGCCCGTTTTCGCGGCGGCCACGACACGCACGGTCACGAGTTCTGTGCGACGGGCGTGCAGGGCGGTCGGCGCGCAGGATTACCGACTGGTCCGAAACGGGCACGGAAAGTGTCCGTCGGCGCGGCGGCCTGTGGAATCGGCGGGTGGTGCCCCCAGCAGGATTCGAACCTGCGACCTACCGCTTAGAAGGCGGGTGCTCTATCCGCTGAGCTATGGGGGCGGGACGGGCGGCGCCCTGGTGGGCGCGACCGTGGCCGGGATCGGGCT
Source organism: Kitasatospora sp. NPDC101235 (assembly GCF_044767505.1). Taxonomy (NCBI): domain Bacteria; kingdom Bacillati; phylum Actinomycetota; class Actinomycetes; order Kitasatosporales; family Streptomycetaceae; genus Kitasatospora; species Kitasatospora sp. NPDC101235. Next base: position 340,200 of record NZ_JBIWNZ010000006.1, on the reverse strand, counting down.
GGCGAGCGCCGGGGCGCGCGCTGTCCGGCCCCGTGCCTGAGGGTGGGGGTGGTGGGCCCTCGTCCTGTCGGGGACAGGATAAGGGTGTCCAGTTCCCAGGCTGGGTGTGACGACACCGCCGTTGGTGTGTCGGTTCGGTGGAGCGGTCCGATAATCGCAGGTGAAGGCCGTGAGTGCAGCGGTCTGGGAGTGTTCCGAGCCGGACGTTGTGCAGTCGTTACGGGGCTGCCTCCTCACCCGTTATGGATTCGGCACGGAGAATGCGTCGCCGACGGTGCGGGTGGGGGGCCTTAATCGCGGTTGCGCCGGTCGGATGACGTGCGCGGACGCTCGCCGGGGGTGCGTTCCGGAGGGCGTTCCCGGGCGGGTTCCGGGGCGGGCTCCCGGGTGCGCCGGCGGGGCGGGGAGCAGCGGGTTTGTTGTCATGGCCGCGAAGAGATGGGGGTCGAAGCGGCAGCGGAACGCTGAAATTCACCCCCGCGAGTGACAACAGTTCCACAGGCCCGAGTTATCCACAGGATTTCGGAAGTCGGTCGCCGGGATTTCTTCCGAAGTGCACGCTCAAGGCGCACCGATCGATTCCGTACGGTGCATCGGCGAGAACGGAGGGTGTGCCGTGAGCGAGACGCACGTGACGGTGATCGGCAATGTGGCGACGGAGGTGAGCTACGGCGAAACGAACGGCGGGGTGCCGATGGCCAACTTCCGGCTCGGCTGCACCGAGCGGCGGTACGACCGGCAGCGCGAGTGCTGGGTGGACGGCGAGACGCAGTGGGTGGCGGTGACGGCCTGGCGGGCGCTGGCGGTCAACCTGATCGGCTCGCTGGCCAAGGGCGATCCGGTGCTGGTGAGCGGCCGGCTGCGGGTGCGCGAGTGGATGGACGGAGAGGTGAAGCGGAGCCGGGCCGAGATCGACGCCCGATCGGTCGGGCACGATCTCACCCGTGGTACCACGGCCTTCCGGTGGGCGGCGGGGGTGCGCGGGCAGCCGCCGGGTGGCGCCGGGCCGGCCGGGGCGGAGGCCGGGGGCGAGGTGGTGCCGCAGTGGATCGTCAGCGCGGTGGAGGCGCGCAGGGGCTCGGCGGCGGTGTCCGGGGCGCCCTCCCTGGCAGCCTCGGCGGCGGTCGCGGCCCCCGCCGTGCGGGCGCTGCCGCCGGGTGGGCGGCCGGTTGCGGGAGAGTCGGGCGAGGCGGCCGGGAAGGAGTGGGGAGGTGACGCCGCGGGCGCGCCGATCTGACGTGTCGATGGCCTTACCTGTCGACAAATATGTTGATCGAGAAGGCTGTTGCGTCCGCACGCGCAATCCGGCCGGATAACGGAAAACGGCGGCGGTTTTCCGGCCGACCGTCAACTTGTGTGGGACCTGAGGGGATTGATAACGATCCAGATACGGAATCGTCCTGATTTCGCATGGGGAGCTCGGGGCCTCCGGGGCTCAATAGGATTCGTCTGGTTCATACCGCAGCGGTGCCACAGGGGGCACGCGCGGAACGGCAAGTCGGCGGGCTGCCCACTCGGTGCGGCCCGGCCCGGAGGGATCCCAGATGTTCCAGAGGCAGGGGCGGAGTCTGTCCCGGATAACCACTGTCATGCTCACGACCAGCTTGGCGCTGGGTGGTGGCCTGTTCGCGGCCGGTGCGGCGGCCGCGGCCGGCACCCCGACCTCGGGCGTGACCGCGGAAGTCCAGAACGAGATGCTCGGCGAGAAGATCGACGTCGGGGACCGGACCGTCGACGGTGGTCTGTTCACCCTCAAGACGGACGCTGGCGAGAAGCTCCGGACGTACTGCATCGACTTCGACAACCCGGTCTACCTGGACAGCAACGCCAAGTACCACGAGGCGGACTGGGCATCGAGCTCCCTCAACAGCAACGCCAACGCCCCCAAGATCCGCTGGATCCTGGACAACTCGTACCCGCAGGCGACCCTGGCGTCCCTGATCACGAACAGCCACATCGAGGGCCTGAGCGAGGCGGACGCCGCTGCCGGCACCCAGGCCGCGATCTGGAAGTTCTCGGACAACAAGAACGCCATCCCGCGCAACGACAAGGCCAAGAAGCTGCGGGACTACCTGGTCGGCGACGCCAACAAGGGCGTCGCGGCCGAGCCGAAGCCCTCACTGGTCCTCTCCCCGGACTCGGTCTCCGGGAAGTCGGGCGGCAAGCTCGGCCCGTTCCTGCTGAACTCCAGCGCGAACGAGGTCAAGCTGACCGTCACCGGTGACGCCGCGGACAAGATCAAGCTGCTGGACAAGGACAACAAGCCGGTCAACGGCAGCCTGGCCGGTCCGATCGGCAAGGACACCCCGCTGTTCCTGGATGTGCCGGCCGGCACCCCGGACGGCAAGGCCGCCATCAACGCCACCGCCGAGGCCAACGTGCTCAGCGGCCGGGTCTTCATGAGTGGCGTGGACGACCGGGGCCGCCACAGCCAGACCATGATCCTGGCCGGCTCCACCAAGGTGAACGTCGCGGCCGGCGCCAAGGCCACCTGGAAGCAGGGCAAGGGCGCGCTGATCGACAGCACCGCCAAGGAGGAGTGCGCCGCCGGCGGCGTGCGGGTGTCCGTCACCAACAGCGGTGACGAGGCCGCCACCGTCACGGTCGGCAAGCAGCAGGTCGCCGTCCAGCCGGGCAAGACCGAGAGCGTGCTCGTCAAGGTCGAGGAGAAGGCCCACTACGAGTTCACCGTGACCGGCCCGAACGGCTACTCCAAGCAGTTCACGGGCGTCCTCGACTGCAAGGTCGGCGTGACCCCGACCCCGACCACCCCGGCCGCGACCGGCACCCCGCCGGGCACCCCGAGCGCGACCCCGTCGGGCACCCCGAGCAGCGGCGCCGGCCAGCCCACCCCGGCGACCACCAGCGCCGCCCCGGGCACCGGTGGCCTGGCCCAGACCGGTGCCAATGACTCCACCCCGATCCTCGCCGCCGTCGCCGGTGGCCTGGTCGTGGCCGGTGGCGCTGCCGTCTTCGTCCTGCGCCGCCGCGGCCGCCACGGTCGCAGCACCGCCTGAACCGACTGAACCGCCCGAGCGGGCCGGGAGGCACTGACCTCCCGAGGCCCTGAGAGCGGCAACCGGCCCGGCTCCCCGCACCCGCTGCGGGGAGCCGGCCGTCGCGCTGTGCGGCGCGGGGCGGGGAGGGGCGTCGGCTGTGGTGAGGGGGCCGAGCGGCGGAGCCGGGCCGCCGTGTTTCCGGGTACGGGACGGCAGGAGCGGAGGGGGAGCCGGGCCGCCGGGCTCCCGCCGGTGGGGAGCGGCTGCGGATACCCCCGTGGGGTCACCCGGGCGATTCGGGGCTCCGGGCCGGGTGCGGCACAATGGAAGGCTGCAAGCCGAATTACTCCCGACGACGCCGGAGCGATCTCACGTGGCGGAATACATCTACACGATGCGCAAGGTGCGCAAGGCTCACGGAGACAAGGTCATCCTTGACGACGTGACGCTCAGCTTCCTCCCCGGAGCGAAGATCGGCGTCGTGGGCCCCAACGGTGCCGGTAAGTCCACCGTGCTGAAGATGATGGCCGGCCTGGAGCAGCCCTCCAACGGCGACGCCTTCCTCTCGCCCGGCTTCACCGTCGGCATGCTGCTCCAGGAGCCGCCGCTGGACGAGTCCAAGACGGTCCTGGAGAACGTCCAGGACGGCGTCAAGGAGATCAAGGGGAAGCTCGACCGCTTCAACGAGATCGCCGAGCTGATGGCGACCGACTACTCGGACGCGCTGCTGGAGGAGATGGGCAAGCTCCAGGAGGAGCTGGACCACGCCGAGGCCTGGGACCTGGACGCCCAGCTGGAGCAGGCCATGGACGCCCTGGGCTGCCCGCCCGGCGACTGGGCGGTCACCAAGCTCTCCGGTGGCGAGAAGCGCCGCGTCGCGCTCTGCAAGCTGCTGCTGGAGGCCCCGGACCTGCTGCTGCTCGACGAGCCCACCAACCACCTGGACGCCGAGTCGGTGAACTGGCTGGAGCAGCACCTGGCCAAGTACAAGGGCACCGTCGTGGCCGTCACCCACGACCGGTACTTCCTGGACAACGTGGCCGGCTGGATCCTGGAGCTCGACCGCGGCCGCGCGATCGGTTACGAGGGCAACTACTCCACCTACCTGGAGACCAAGCAGTCGCGTCTCAAGGTCGAGGGGCAGAAGGACGCCAAGCGCGCCAAGCGCCTCAAGGAGGAGCTGGAGTGGGTCCGCTCCAACGCCAAGGGCCGCCAGGCGAAGTCCAAGGCCCGTCTGGCCCGCTACGAGGAGATGGCGGCCGAGGCGGACAAGATGCGGAAGCTGGACTTCGAGGAGATCCAGATCCCGCCGGGCCCGCGCCTGGGCAGCATCGTCATCGAGGTCGAGAACCTCAACAAGGCCTTCGGCGAGAAGGTCCTGATCGACGACCTGAGCTTCACCCTGCCGCGCAACGGCATCGTCGGCATCATCGGCCCGAACGGCGCCGGCAAGACCACCCTGTTCAAGATGCTCCAGGACCTGGAGACCCCGGACAGCGGCACGGTCAAGGTCGGCGAGACCGTCAAGATCAGCTACGTCGACCAGACCCGCGCCAACATCGACCCGAAGAAGACCCTCTGGGAGGTCGTCTCCGACGGTCTGGACTGGATCAACGTCGGCCAGGTCGAGATGCCGTCCCGCGCCTACGTGTCGGCCTTCGGCTTCAAGGGCCCGGACCAGCAGAAGCCGGCCGGTGTGCTCTCCGGTGGTGAGCGCAACCGCCTGAACCTGGCGCTCACCCTCAAGCAGGGCGGCAACCTGCTGCTCCTCGACGAGCCCACCAACGACCTCGACGTCGAGACGCTCTCCTCGCTGGAGAACGCCCTGCTGGAGTTCCCCGGCTGCGCCGTGGTCATCTCCCACGACCGCTGGTTCCTGGACCGAGTGGCCACCCACATCCTCGCCTACGAGGGCGACAGCAAGTGGTTCTGGTTCGAGGGCAACTTCGAGTCGTACGAGAAGAACAAGATCGAGCGGCTCGGCGCCGACGCCGCCCGTCCGCACCGGGCCACCTACAAGAAGCTGACCCGAGGCTGACACCCAGCCGTCACGACGGCCCGGCAGACTGCCCTCCGGGGCGGCCTGCCGGGCCGCGGCCCGTCGCCACCGTCCGCCGCACCGGCGGTGCACGGCGGCGGGCGACCGGACACCGAGGAGAACTCCCGTGGCTCGCCACATCTACGCCTGCCCGCTGCGCTGGTCCGACATGGACGCCTTCGGGCACGTCAACAACGTGGTCTTCCTGCGCTACCTGGAGGAGGCCCGGATCGACTTCATGTTCACCCAGGCCGCCGCGGCCGGCGCCGGGGAGTTCGCGGGCGGCTCGGTGGTGGCGCGCCACGAGATCGACTACAAGCGTCCACTGGTGCACCGGCCCGAGCCGGTCACCATCGAGACCTGGGTGACGAAGATCGGTGGCGCCTCGCTGACCGTCTCGTACGAGATCAAGGACGTCGCCGAGGACGGCAGCGACGTCGTGTACGTCCGCGCGTCCACCGTGGTCGTCCCCTACGATCTGGCCGAGGGCCGGCCGCGCCGGATCTCGCCGGTGGAGCGGGAGTTCCTCGGCCGCTTCATGGACGAAGAGCCGGCAGTCGCCGCCGTCTGACCCCATCTGACGATTCGAGCTGAACCGCTGTGACCATCACCGCCCGTCTCGCCCTGGCCGACACCGGGGAGGCCGCCGACCTCTCCGCCTTCCTGCTGCGCCTGCTGCGCTTCGACCGGTCGGCGGCCGTCCGGCTCCAGGCGGTGGCCCCGGGCGACGGGGACGGCGTGCTCGCGGTCTTCGGACGGCTTCCGCTGGGCGGTTCGGGCGCGCTGGCGATCCGCACCGTGCGGCTGGGCGGCCTGGACGAGCCGGTGGACCTGACCGTCTCGGCGGGCCAACTGCTGGACGGCGTGGACACCGAGGCGGGCGCCGTCGCGCTGCCCGCGCCGGTGACCGGCCCGGCCTGGGCGGGACTGTTGCCGCCGCGCACCGGCTGGCGGCCGGTCGGCGCCCCGCCGGCGGCCGAGGTGTACCCCGAACTCATGGCCGGGGTGCAGGAGTTCCGCGAGCGCAGCGAGGCCGTCCCGGCGCACCACCGCAGCCGCGCGGCGCTGGACGCGCTGGCCGACGAGATCTGGTCCCGCCCGGTGACCGCGCTGCCCGAGCTGCCGCTGCGCGCGCTGCACGCCGCGTACGTGATCGGCTTCCTGAAGCCCGGCGCCGCGCTGACCGTGCACCGGGCGGGCGGCTGGCTGCGGCTGAGCGCCCCGGCGGGTTCGGTGGCGGTGCGCACCGTGGCCGCGCCGGGCGCGGGGCTGGGGCTCAGCCCGGTCCGGTAGCCCCGGTCCGTCGGCCCCCGGTCCGGCAGCCCTGCCCGGCGGCCCGGCGCACGGGCTCCGGGGACGGGCTCCGGCGCGCGGGCTCCGGGAAACGGGCTCAGCCCGGGGTGTTGATCATCGAGGCGGCGGCGTAGGTCAGGTACTCGAGCAGCTGCCGCTCGTGCTCGGCCGGCAGCTCCAGGCTCGCCACGGCCGCCCGCATGCGGGTGAGCCAGGCGTCGTGCGCGGCCTTGTCGACCTTGAACGGCGCGTGCCGCATCCGCAGCCGCGGGTGGCCGCGCCGCTCGCTGTAGGTGCGCGGGCCGCCCCAGTACTGCATCAGGAAGAGGGCCATGCGCTCCTCGGCCGGCCCGAGGTCCTCCTCGGGGTACATCGGCCGCAGCAACTCGTCCTCGGCGATGCCTTCGTAGAACCGGTGGGCCAGCCGCCGGAAGGTCGGCTCACCGCCGACCTGGTCGTAGAAGGTCTCCTCGCTCAACGTGCCTCGCCGGATCTCTCTCACCCGACCATGGTCGCAGACGCCGACGGGGTCGTACACCGGGACCAAAGGCGTACGACCCCGTCGGGATCAGTGGATGTCAACCGCGGACGGTCAGTCCTCCCAGCGGAACAGCTTCCAGGAGATGCCGGTCAGCACGGCCGCGAAGAGCAGCAGGCCGCCCATGGTCGGCAGGGCGTCCATGACGCCCCCACCGCGGGTGAGCACCGACTGGGCGGAGTTGACCAGGTAGTGCAGCGGCATGACCTCGGAGACGGCCTTCAGCCAGCCCGGGGCGCCGTCCAGCGGGAAGAACGAGCCGGACAGGAAGGACATCGGCAGCACGATGATCTGCGAGATGCCGTTGGCGGCCTCCTCGGTCTTGGCGACCGAGCCGGCCAGCAGGCCGATCGACATGAAGGCGAGCGTCGCGCAGGCCACCAGCGGGATGACCAGCCACCAGTTGCCGGTGAGCTTGAGCCCGAAGAAGCTGGTCGCGACCACCAGGAAGACGGCGGTCTGCAGGAACGCGGTCAGCAGCGAGACCAGGATCCGGGAGCTGACCACGGTGCCGGCACTGATCGGGGCCAGCCGCAGCCGGCGCAGCACCTTGGTCTTGCGCCAGTTGACCAGGGTCAGCGCGGCACCGAACACCGCGCCGGTGGCGACGGCCCAGCCGAGCAGGCCGGGGGTGAGGAACTGGATCGGCTTGAGCGACTTGTCCTCGACCTGCTGGGAGTCCAGCACGAAGGCCGGCTTCTGGCCGGTGGCCGCCTGGTTGGCGTTCTGGACCACCGAGTTGAGGATGCCCTGGAGCGCGCCGGCGCGGACCTGGTCGGCGGCGGTGTAACGCAGCTCGACCTTGCCGTCCGGGCCCTGCTTGATCAGCGCGTCGTAGTCGCCCTTGCGGACCTTCTCCAGCGTGGCGGCCTCGTCGTCGGTCTTCGTGACGGTGAGGACCTTGTCCAGCCCGGCCCGCTCGTCGCCCTGGATCGAGTCGAACAGCTTCACCGCGCCGACCTGCGCCACCTTGGCGTGCGGGCTGCCGGAGCTCTTGGTCACGGTGCCGAAGAACACCAGGAACACCAGCGGGAACAGCAGGATGAAGAAGGTCGCGGTGCGGTCGCGCTTCATCCCGAGCAGCATGGCGCGGGACAGGCTCCAGAACGCGCTGACCCGCTCCCGCTCGCCGGCGGCCGGGCCGCCGCGCCGGGCGGGGGACTGCGGCTCGGTGGGGATGGTGGCGGTCATGCGCGGAACTCCCGTCCGGTCAGCTGGAGGAAGACGTCCTCCAGGGTGGCGCCGCGCACTTCCAGGCCGCGCAGTGCGTTCTGCTCGGCCAGGACGCTGAGCACCGGGGCGGGGAGGCGGGTGGAGACGGAGAGCGAGACGGTGTCGTCCTCCAGGGTGGCGATGTCGGCGCCGGCCGCGGTCAGCAGCTCCCGGGCCCGGTCGAGCGGGAGCTGGCCGGAGGCCACGCTGATCCGGACGGTGTCGTCGATCTCGCGGATCAGCGCCGCCGGGGCGCCGGTGTGCAGGATCTTGCCGTGGTCCATGATCGAGACCCGGTCGCAGAGCACCTCGGCCTCGTCCAGGTAGTGCGTGGTCAGCACGACCGTGCGGCCCTCGGCGTTGATGTCCCGCAGGAGGTCCCAGAGGTTGCGCCGGGACTGCGGGTCCAGGCCGGTGGTGGGCTCGTCCAGGAAGACGAGCTCCGGGTCGTGGGCCAGTGCGCAGGCGATCGACAGGCGCTGGGCCTGGCCGCCGGACATCTGGTCGGTCAGGGTCTCGGCCTTGTCCGAGAGGCCGACCCGCTCCAGCATCGCGTCGGCCTGCTTGGGGCCGACCCCGTAGAACGACGCGAAGGTGCGGATGGTCTCCCGGGCCGTCAGTTTCCGGAAGAAAGCGGATGCCTGGAACTGCACGCCGATTCGCGGCAGCAGTTTCGGATTGCGCGGCCAGGGCTCCATGCCCAGGAGCTGGACCCGGCCCTCGTCCGGTTTCCGGACGCCCTCCAGGATCTCCATCGTGGTGGTCTTCCCGGCGCCGTTGGGGCCCAGGATCCCGTAGAACTCGCCGGCCTCGACGGTGAAGGACACCCCGTCGACGGCCTGCACATCCCCGTACCGCTGGCGGATGCCGTCAGCGGATATAGCAGCAGTCATGTGCCATGAGCCTAGGGGTTGTGAAGGCTCTTGTGCACATCCGGGACGGCGAATTTGCGGATGTTTTGAGGAAGGGCCAAACAAAGCCGGGCCGGGCGGATGTCGAATTCCGCCCGGCCCGGCCGGAGTTGTCGCCGTCGGACCACCGGGCGAATTGCCCGATGGACTTTCAGCTGACGGCCTGCCAATGGGCCGCGTCGTTCAGCCGCGGTGCACGGTGATGGTGGTCCAGGCGCCGATGTGGATCCGGTCGCCGTCGTTCAGCGGCACGGCGGTGTGCGGGGCGATCGGCTCCGCGCCACCGTTCATGGTGGTGCCGTTGGTCGAGTCCTGGTCCACCAGGACCCAGCTGCCGTCCGCCTGTTCGGCGAGCATCGCGTGCTGGTGCGAGGCGCCCGGGTCCTCCGGCGGTACGGACAGGTCGATCTCCGGCACCGTGCCGCGGTGCTGGCTGCGCCGCCCGATCCGCAGTTGGCCGCGGCCGGTCAGCGGGATCCGGCGCTCGGGGCAGTACGGCGGGAAGAACAGGCCGGCCGCCTCGGGGCCGCTGCGGGCCATCATCTCGGTGAAGTAGTCCCGGTCGGCGGACACCACGGCGATCCAGTTGGTCCGTACCGGCTCGGCCGGGACGGGTTCCTGGGGCTGCTGCGGCGGGGCCAGGTTGAAGGAGGTGCCGAAGTCGCCGCCGCGGCTGTTCGGGCCGGGGCCGGCCGGCTGGGCGTACACCGGGCCGGAGTCCTCCCGCACCGAGGTGTCGGGGAACGCGCCCTCCGGCGTGGGCCCCTCCTGCCCGCTGGCGGGCAAGGAGGGCGGGTAGCCGTAGGTGTGCGGCTGTTGCTGGACGGGCGGGGCGACGGCCTGCTGGGCTGCCGGGGGCTGCCCGAGCGGCGGCTGCCCGAGCGGAGGCTGGCCGGCCGGGGCGTGGCCGTACGGGTCCTGGCCTGGCGGGGCCTGCGGCGGGGTGCCGCCGTAGGACGCCGGGATGTTCAGCGGCGGCTGCTGGGCCGGGCCGGGCGGGGTGTGGCCGGCGCCGGGCACCTGGCGGCGCGAGGGCGTGGAGAGCTCGTAGTCGTAGCCGCACTCCTCGCAGAACCGTCCGGTCTGCGGGCTGCGGCAGATCGGGCAGACCGCCAGGCCCGCGGTGAGGCCCTGCGGCCCGGCCTGCGGCGGGACGGCCCCGTGCGGAGGCGGGGACACCGCGCCCGGAGGCGGAGGCACCATGCCGGGGGGCGGCAGGGGTGCCCCGGGCGGCGGGACGGCCCCCGGGGGCATCGGCGGCGGAGGCGGCGGCGCACCGAAGGGCGCGCCGCCGTGCCCCGGGTGCCCGGCGTGCGTGCCGGGCGCGGGGGCGGCTCCGTGCGCCGCCGGGTACCCTCCGGGCGCCCCCGGCGTGGGGGCCGGCGGAGTCATCGGGAAGCCGCAGAAGTCGCACCAGTCCTCGGCCTGCGACTCGTGGCCCCTCGGGCAGATCGGCATCAGGTCCCCCTCGTTTCGGGCCGGCTCGGTGCGGTGTCGCGCCGGGATGCCGGCCCGGTCACGTCTTCAGCGGTCACTTCTTCACACGTACCGTCTTGGTCGACCGGGTCTCAAGGGTCATCGAGTCGGCCTCGCTCACGTTCTTACGGAACCGAACCGTACCCTCCTTCGGGTCCACCACGTCCACCACCTTCTGGAGCAGCTTGTAGGTGCCCTCGTTCCCGGTCGCGTGCGCGATCCGGACGGCGGCGCCCAGCTTGGAGGTCGCGCGGTCGACGTCCCCGGCCCGGTGGGCCTCCAGGCCCTCCTGGATGGAGGAGGCGAGCTCGGCCTGCCCGGTGTAGTGGGCGACCTGCGGGCTGATCCGGGTGGAGGAGGCCAGGTCGTCGGTCCAGACCGCCTTGACCAGGCCCTGGGTGAGCACCTCCGAGGTGCCGCCGGCGACCTGTTCGGGCAGCACCAGGCTGACCCGGGCGGCGAGCATCTCGTTGCCGACCGAGGCGGCCGGCACCTCGACGCAGACGTGGTAGTCGCGGCTCTCGTCGCCCCAGGAGCCGGTGGGGTAGTCGCCGGCCCGGGGGCCGGCCTCGGTGCGGCGGGAGGTCAGGTCCTCGACCGAGGGGGCGACCTGCTTGACGAACCTGACCGTGGCGTTGGCCGGGGTCCAGATCCGCAGCGCGACGTCGGCGACCTGCTTGCCCATCGCACCGGTCATCATCGCGCGGAAGTCCTGGGCCAGGCCGGAGGGTTCGGCGACGATGTCGGTGGTGCCGAGCAGCGCCGAGGAGATCCTGCGCAGCTCGTCGATCCGCCAGTCGGTGCCCACGCCGCGGCAGTCGGCGGTGAAGTGGCCGGTCACCCGCTCGATGTTGCGGGCCAGTTCCTCGGCCGACTCGTGCTCGTTGTTGCCGTCGGTGAGCAGGATGGCGTGCCGGATGGCGATGTCGCGGCGGGTGAGGAAGAGCGTGTCGGCCTTGGCCAGCCAGGTGCCCATCGCGGTGCCGCCGGCCGCGGTGAGCCGGCGCAGCGACTCCTTGGCCTGCGCGCGGGTGGTGGCGGAGGCGGTGGCGAGGGTGCCGTCGCCGGGGTAGATGTCGCGGGCCTCGTGGGTGCCGGCGACCACGGCGAAGGCGGTGCCGTCGCGCAGCGCGTCGATGGCGGCGGCGGTGGCCTCGCGGGCGCCGTTGATCTTGGTTTTGGGGTAGTCCATCGAGCCCGAGCAGTCCACCAGGATGACCACGGCCGCCGCGGTGTCGGTGCCCGCCGGGGTGGCGTCGGCGAAGCCGAGCGGCCGGCCGCCGGAGGTGCCGCCGCCGGTCGCGGTGACGGTGACGATGGCGTTGACCTCGCGGGCGCCGTCGGCCAGGTACTCGTTCTGGAAGATCTCCACGTTGAACCTGGGCAGGTTCGGCTTCGCCAGTGTTGCCATGGGGCGGTCGGCTCCCGTCGGGTGAGGGGTGGACGTGCTCAGGACGGTCGGGCGGCCCGCCGGGCGGGCCGGCGGGCCGTGGCGCCGGGGCGTCCGGCGGGCGGTCGGTCAGGCCGTCGGCGGGTGCGGCGGCTGCGGCGGGACGGGCGGGACGGCGGGCGGGGCCGGAGCGGCGGGGGCGGTCGGCGGGACGGACGGCGTCGGGGGTGCCACCGGGGGCGCGGGCGGGGCCGGAGGCAGCGGGGCTGCGGGCGAGCCGATCACCGGGATGTCCGGCAGGGTCGGTTCGTGGTCCTCGTCCTCCTGCGCGGCCGGTTGGCCGGCGGGCCGCGCGGTGATCAGCGGCAGGTCCAGCGCGGTCGGGGTCTCGTCGGCCTCCTCGACGGCGGCGGCCGGCGGGTCGATCGGCAGCACGGCGACGGTGATGTTGTCGTGGCCGCCGGCCGCGACCGCGAACTTCACCAGGGTCTGCGCGGTGGCGAGCGGCTCGGTGCGGGCGTCCGGGCGCACGTAGTACGCCAGGTCGGTGGCCGCCTCGGCGTAGTTCCACAGCCCGTCGGTGCAGATCAGCACCACCCCGGGGACGTGCGGGGTGAAGTCGAGGGTGTGCGGCACGACCTCCTCGGCGTCGGCGCCGAGCCAGCCGGTGATCGCGTGCGCGCGCGGGTCGGCGTAGGCCTCGGCCTCGCCCATCAGCCCGGCCTCGACCATCCGGGCGGCCCAGGAGTCGTCCTGGGTGAGCCGGAACGGCTCGGCGGCCGCGCGGTCGTCCGGGATCCAGTACGCCCGGGTGTCGCCGACCCACCCGATGGTGACCCGGCCGCCGGAGGCTATGGCGCTGACGTAGGTGCAGGCGGGCGCGTTGAGGTCGGGCCGGGTGGGGCCGGCGCCGTCGGTGGCGAGGTCGGCGACGGCCTTGGCGGCGTCGGCGATGGCCTGGCGCATCGCCTGGTTCGGGTCCCGGCCGGCCTCCAGGGCGGTCAGCAGCGACTCGGAGGCGGCGTCCACGGCGGTCTCCGAGGCCTCGTCCGGGCGGTCGGAGGAGGAGACGCCGTCGCACACCACGGCGACCACGACCGGCTCGCCGCCGGGCAGCGAGGTCGCGGCGACGGTGAAGGAGTCCTCGTTGCGGTGGTGGCGCACGCCGCGGTCGCTGACCCCGGCGACGCCCCCGAGCGCCTTCTCCATGTGGTCGCGCGGGCGCGGCTGGGCGCCGCCGCAGCCCTCGCAGTAGCCGTCCGCGGCGACCTGCGGCTGCCCGCAGTGCACGCAGACCGGCCCGCGCGGCGACGGTACGGCCTCGCCTCGCGCGGCGGCCCAGCTCGCCGGCATCGCGCCGGGGGCCGCCCGGCCGTCCCGGCCGGTCCCGCAGGAGCCGCAGTAGGCGTCCTCCGGGTCCATCGGCTCCGAACAGCTCGGGCACTCGGTCTGCTGCGGCATCTGCTACACCCACGTCCTGGGACGGGCACGGTTGGCCCGTTCCACCATCTCGATCCTGGTCTCCGCCCGGTCGGCCAACCGGGCGAGTACCCGGTAGGACTGTTCCAGGGCGAAGCGCAGTTCCCGCTCCTGTGCGGGACGTCCCAGTACCACCAGATCGGTGGCCCGCCGGCCGGCGGCCGCCTCGGCGCAGACCCAGCCGAGGGCCGCGTGGAGCACCTCGACGGCGAGCTCCTCGCGGCGGCGGTCGTCCAGCCGCAGCGCGGTCAGCTGCGCGGAGCTCGCGCCGAGGTCGGCGGCCAGGTCGTCGGTGGGCCGGCGCTCGTGCAGCCGGGCCCGGACGGCGGCGATCCGGGCGGCGGTGTACTGGCTGGAGGTGGCCGGGACGGTCTCCAGGACGCGGACCGCGCCGGTCCGGTCCTCCTCGGCCAGCCGGACCCGGGCCAGCCCGAAGGCGGCGCTCAGGTAGGCGTGGTCGGTGGCCCACACCAGCCGGTAGAACTCGGCCGCGTCGCCGCCGTCGCCGAGCAGTTCGGCGCAGATGGCGAGGGCCAGCTTGGGGGCGGCCTCGCCGGGGAAGGCGTCGTAGACCGCGTCGAAGGCTTCCGCGGCGGCCCGCAGGCCGGACGTGACCCGCCCGCTCGCCTCCGGGCTCTCCTGGCCCGGCACCGACGGCCGTCGCTCCCGCGCTCCTGCGCCGCTCCCTCGCTCCTCGCTTCCGGCGCCGGCGGGCCCTTCGGCCCGGGCTGCGCCGACCAGCGCGGTCAGGCCGCGGTACCAGACCACCCGCCAGTCGTCCGGCTGGTCCTGCTCCAGCTCGGCGAGGCGGCTCGCGGCGTCCCCGTGGCGGCCGAGTTCGAGCAGGGCGCGCAGCTCGCGCAGTCGGCTCTCGACCGAGACGGTGGGCGCGGCGGCCAGTGCGGCGAGCGTCTCCTCGGGGTCGGGGGTGACCAGGACGGCCAGGAAGCCGGCGTTGGGGTCGCCGGGGTCGACCCGCGGGACGGGCAGCGCGAGGGCGGCGGCGGCCGCGTCCAGCGGGGCCACCCGGAGCTGCCCGGCCTGCTCGGTGGGCAGCACCAACTCGGTGTCCACGACGCGCAGTTCGGGGCCGAACAGGGTGGACGGCGCGGGCCGGGGCCGGTCGTCCTGGAGGGCGAGGACCTCCCGCAGCACGCCGGTGAGCTGGTCGGCCATCTCCTCGGCGGAGGCGAAGCGGCGGGCCGGGTCCGGGTCGGTGGCGCGGACCAGGAAGCGGTAGTACGACTCGTACCTGGCGAAGGCCTCGACCTGCTCGGGGCCGGGCAGCGAGTGGCGGTAGGTGCCGCTGTAGCCCTGGAAGTCGAAGGTGAGCACCGCGAGGGTGCGGGCCACGGTGTACAGGTCGGAGGCGACGGACGGGCCGTCGGTGGCGATCTCCGGGGCCTGGTAGCCGATGGTGCCGTAGATCGGGCCGTCGTCGTCGAACCGACGGACCGCGCCCATGTCTATGACCTTGAGCGCGTCGCCGCTCTGTATCACGTTGTCGATCTTGAAGTCGCAGTACACCAGGCCCCGGCCGTGCAGGTAGCCCAGGGCCGGCAGCGCCTCCAGCGCGTACGCGATCGCCTGCTCGACCGGCAGCGGCTCGCGCCGGCCGTCCGGGGTGCGGCGCTCGTTGGCGATGTCCTTGAGCGACTTCCCGCCGACGTACTCCATGACGATGTAGCCGTCGGTGGCGCCGGTGCGCAGGTCCGGGTGCTCGGCGAAGTTGATGATCCGGACGATGTTCGGGTGGTCCACCTCGGCCAGGAAGCGCCGTTCGGCGACGGCCGCCGCGAGCGCGTCCTCGTCCCCGGTGTCCAGCAGGCCCTTGAGCACCACCCACTTGTCGTTGACCCGCCGGTCCACCGCCAGGTAGATCCAGCCGAGCCCGCCGTGCGCCAGGCAGCCCACCACCTCGTACTGCCCGCCGACCAGGTCGCCGCGGCGCAGCTTGGGCGTGAACGAGTACGGCGTGCCGCACTTGGTGCAGAAGCCGTCCGGGCGGCCCGGGCGGCCGTTCTTCTCCCGGCCCACCGGGGCCTCGCACCTGGAGCAGAAGCGCTTGTGCTCGGGCACCTCGGGGTCGGCCAGCACCGCCCGGGCAGGGTCGGCCGCCGCGACGGTCGGCACGGTGACCAGACCGGCGCCCAGCCGGCTGCGGGTGCCCGCGGTGACGCCGCCCCGGGTGGAGCGGACCGAGAGCGAGCGGCTGCTGCCGGTGCGGGTGGAACGGTGCGAGCGGGAGCGGCCGGACATCGAACGGGCCGAGCCGGTGCGGGCCGACAGCGAGCGGGCCGAGCCGTTGTGGCCGGAGCCGTTGTGGCCGGAGCCGGGGGAGACCCGGGCGGAGGGGACGTAGGGCTGGGTGACGCCGGTGTCGCCGGTGGGCGGGGTCAGCCCGCACTCGTCGCAGTAGCCGTCCGGGTCGACGGTGCCGGAGCAGTCGCGCGGGCAGGGCGAGCCGGGGCCGGCCGCCGTGGCCGAGGGGGCGGACGCCCCGGAGGCCCCGGGCGTCGCGGTGGCCCTGCCCGCCGGGGCCAGCCCGCACTCGTCGCAGTAGCCGTCGGCGTCGATCCTGCCGCTGCCGGAGCACTCCGGCCGTTCGCATGTCTCGCCCATCACCCTCAGCCCCCCTGGACCTGTCCGTCGACCGGTGGCCGGCCGACCCCCTCCTGATCCTGCCCGGCCTCGGCCTCGGTGTGGGCCGGCCGCAGCGACTGCTGGAACCGGGCCACCGCGGCGGCCGCCGCCCGCAGGTCGCAGGGCGCGCTCCACAGCAGCCAGCGCGCCTTCTCGTACCGCTCGATCACTTCCGGGTCCTCGGAGACCCGCAGCCGGGCCGCCATCGCCTTGTAGGCGTCCAGCCGGCCGCGCAGCTCGGCCCGGACGGCCAGCGGCTGGGTCACCTCGGTGAGCGACTGCCGGGCCCGGCCCAGCTCCTTGGCGGCGGCGTCCTCCAACGCGTCCAGCAGCGGCGCCAGCCGGCCCCACTGCCCGGCCTGGCGCAGGTCCAGCGCCGCGACGATCCGCTCGCGCAGCGCCGAGGCCGGTCCGGGCACCGCCGGGACGTCGCTGGACGCTATCTTCGCCAGCACCTCGCCGCGCGCCCGACGGGCCTCGGCCAGGGTGGCGTCGGCCCGCTGGAGCAGGTCGCCGACGCCCTGGAGGCGTTCCTCGGCCTCGTCGCGCAGCCGCAGCAGGTCCTCCAGCTCCAGCCGGACGCCGTCCAGCGCCCGCCCGGCCCGGTCGAACCGCTCGGTGTCCACCACCCCGGCCGGGCCGGCGAAGGCCGAGCCCTCCGGGACCGTGCCGCGCTGGGCGGGCACCCGGGCCGGGCGCCACAGCGCCAGCGGGTCCCCGTGCACCTCGGCGCGCAGCTCGGTGAGGTCCTTCTCGATCCTGGCCAGGTCGTCGCCCAGCGGGTGGTTGCCGGTGCGCACGCCGAGCGAGGCGGCCAGGGTGCGCACCCGCCGGAGCTCGGCCAGCAGCAGGTCGATCCGGGCCGGCAGGGCCGACCAGACCGCGTCGGCGGCGCTGACCACCTCCAGCACGGTGGCGTACCAGGAGTTCATCCGGGCCATCAGGGCGTCCAGGCTGATCCGCTCGACCAGCTTGGCGGGCGCGCCGAGCAGCTGCGGGCCGTCCGGCACCGCGCCGCCCGGGACGGTCACCGCGTCGCCGGTCAGCAGTTCGCTCAGCTCGGCGAGTTCGGGCGCGCCGGGCTTGGCCTTGCGGGCCCGGACGGCACGCGCCGAGGCCAGCGCCTCGGAGTAGCGGTCGAACAGCGCCCAGAGCAGCGGCAGGCCCCGGCCGGCGACGGACCAGCGCTCCAGGGTGCGCCCGGACAGCTCGGCGCCGTCCAGCAGCCGCAGGCCCGGGTGGTCCTGGAGGGCGAGCAGCGCCGACTCGACCGCGTCCCGCTCCGCGCCGAGGCGGGCGAGCGCGCGGTCCACCTCCTCCCGGCTCAGTACCGGGCCAGCCGATGCCGCCACCGCGGTGTCCTTCCTTCCTCGCGTGCGATCCCGACGTGCCTGACGTGCGGTCCCACGACAACCCCCGTGTCCACCACCGGTCTCCCCGTGGTGATCGTCCCGAACCCTAACCGGTGGCCGTTCGGGCCGAGCGGGCGCGGGGCGTCAAGGCGCCGTCAACGCCCCGGTGACGGACCGTGCGCCACCTCTCCCGCGCCGTCCTCCCCGTCGCCCCCCGGACCGGCTCAGTGCGTGCCCGGCCAGTAGCGGTCGGCCTCGTTGAGCATGTACGGCTTGAGCCAGTGGTCGTACGAACGGGCCCAGTCGCCGCGCGCGTAGTAGTCGGCGAGCACCTGGTTGACGCGGGCGGTCAGATCGGTGCCGTCCTTCAGCATGGCGACGCCGACCACCTCCGGCTGGGCCTCGCCGTCCACGATCCGCACGGTCTGGTCCTGCGCGGCCTGACCGGCCGCCAGACCGTTGTCGGTCATGGTGGCGTCGACCTTGCCGAGCTGCATCAGGACCAGGCAGTCCAGCTGGTTCTCCACCGTGACGACCTGCCGGGCCGTCTTCATCCCGTTGACCACGTTCAGCGCGGTGGAGCCGTCGGCGGCGCAGACCGCCCTGTCCTTGATCGCGTCGTCGATGTTCTTCGCCGGCGACGACTTCGGCACCAGGACGCGCTGGCTGATGTTGAAGTACGGCTTGGAGAAGGCGACGTCCTCCAGCCGCTTGCAGTTGATCGTCATGGTGCGGACGATCAGGTCGACCCGGCCCTTCTTGATGGCGTCGATCCGGTCGGCCGTGGCCACCGGCTTGAGCACCACCTTCTCCGGGTCGCCCATGACGGCCGCGCCGATCGCCCGGGCGAGGTCGATGTCGAAGCCCTCGATCTGACCGGTGTTCGGGTTGCGGGCACCCCAGCGGTAGCTGTTCTGGTCCACCCCGATCACCAGGCTGCGCTTGGCCTTGATGGCCTTCACGGCCGGGCCGTCCTCGGTGCTCGGCGGCACGCTCTTGTACACGTCGCAGCCGTCGGCCTGCTCCTGCTGCTCCTGCTGTACGGCCAGGGGCGCGGCGGTCGTGGCCGCGGGTGCGGCGCCGACCGGGCCGCCCCCGGCGAGCACGGCCGCGCCGGCCGCCAGCAGGGCCAGCGCGGCGGCGGGCCTGGTCCTTCTCCTGAAACCTCTGGTGCGCATCGGTCGGTCTCCCCCTCTGCCCGTTACCGGTACTCGGCCAGCCGCCGGCCCAGGCCACGCAGCGCGGCGGCCGCGGCCACCAGGCCGAGCAGCGCGGCGGCGACGGCGGCGGTGCGCAGGTCCCCGCCGGTGCCCTCGGCGGCCCGCTTGAAGCGGTTCTGTTCGATGTCGGCGGCCTGCGCGAGCGCCTTGTCGGTGGCGTTGAAGAAGGCGTCGGCGGTGTCCGCGCCGCCCGTGGCCGTCACGGTGGCCTCCAGCGCGCCCTGGTAGTCGGCGTTGCCGACCTCCAGCTCCCGGGCGGCGTCGTGCCGCCGGCGCCACTGGTCGAACTGCTTCGAGGCGTCCTGGAGGCTCGGCCCGGCGGCGGCCGGCGCCAGCCGGACGGCCTCCGACAGCGAGCCGCCGGGCCGGTCCTTGGCTCCCGCCAGGTGCTCGGTGGCCTTCGTCCACTGGTCGGCGTACCGGGTGGTCGAGCCGCGGGCGACGAAGTGCAGGTTCTCCGCCAGCCGGGCGGTCAGCACGTCCACCCGGGCGGAGTTGAGCGCCCGGAGCGGGGTCGCGCCCTCGCGGGCGCTCTGTTCGAGCGCGGAACGGGTGGTCAGCCCGGCGACGGTCAGCCACAGGGCGCCGGCCAGGACGGCGGCGGTGGCGCCCAGCAGCCCGATGTTGAACACCCGGTTGGTGCGGCGGAACAGCGTCAGCTGCACCCAGGCCAGCGCGGCCAGGGCGACCAGCGCCAGGCCGTACGCCCCCCACGGCACCGCCTGGGCGGCGGCGTAGTCGTCGGCCAGCTCCCGGTTCTCGGCGGCGGCCAGTTCGGCGGCGGCCGGCAGTAGGACGGTCTGCATCTGCTCGGAGGCGTACCGCAGGTAGGCGCCGCCGAGCGGTATGCCCTGTCGGTTGTCGGCCCGCGCGGTCTCCACCAGCCCGGCGTACGCCGGGAGTTGCTGGTTCAGCCGGGCGAGCGAGCCCTGTGCGGGGGAGGTCGCCGTGGTCCGCGCGGCGGCCTGGGCGATCAGCTTGGCGGCGGTGGCGATGTCCTGCTCGTAGCGGCTGCGGACCTCGTCGGGCTCGGCGCCGGCCAGCAGGAAGCCGCTTGCCGCGGTGGTGGCGGCGTCGGCCAGGCTGCGGTGGATCTCGGCGGCGTCCCGGCTGAGCGGCTGGCTGTACGAGACCACCCGGTCGGCGGCCTGCGCCCTGGTCTCCAACTGCCAGGCGGTGAGCCCGCCGAAGGCCACGGTGAGCACCGCGAGGACCACTCCGGCCAGCCGGAGCCGGCCGGGCGGCGTGCGGGTGGCCTGCGCGAGCCGGGCGCGCACGCCGGTGGCGACGGCCGTCGGGGGGCGCTTCGCGGGCGCCCCGCCGGGCCTGGGCGCCGGGGGAGTGCCGCCGGGCTTCGCGAGCGGGGCCGCTCCGACGACGGCCGGGCTCCCCGTCCCGGCCGTCGTCGCCGGCGCGGCTGTCGCGATCGGTGCGCCCGGCGTCCCCGGCGGCTGGTTCGGCCGTGCCGGGAACGCGGCGCCGGACGCGCCGTTGCCTACTGGTGTTGCCACCCGCCTCATCCTCCCCTGGGGCCGGGCCCGTCCCCGGGGCCCGACCGATGGCAGCAGTATGGCCGTGACTCCCCCCGGCCACACCCGACTTGCGCCGATCTTGAGCATGTCGTGCACGCTCCCCGGGACGGCTCGTGCCGCTGGTACGGCTGGTGCTGTCCGTGCCGTTGGTACGGCCCGTACCGCTCCTGCCGTTCGTGCAGCTCCTCCCGAGAGGTGGCGAACCGTCCGACGCGGGCCGCACCCTACGCGGTTCCCCCGACCGGGCGGAGCGCAGGGGTCCGTTTACGGGCGCGCAATCCCGGGTGCGGCGCCCCCTCGCTCCGTACGATGGAGGTATGCGCCTGCTTGGAACGATCTCGCCCGACCGCCCGCTGCTCGTCGTCGCCGTGCGCGAGGAGGCCGCCCACCTGGACGACCGCCTGCCCGTGCTGCTCACCGGGATCGGGAAGGTCAACGCCGCCGTCGCGCTGGCCACCGTCCTCGCGCAGGGCGAGAAGCCCTCCGAGGTGATCAACCTGGGCACGGCCGGCGCGCTGCGCCCCGGCTGGGAGGGCACCCACCACGTGGTCCAGGTGATCCAGCACGACCTGGACACCGCGGCCCTGCACGCGCTCACCGGGCGGGAGTACGGCGCCCCGCTGGTGATCGGCAAG
This sequence comes from Kitasatospora sp. NPDC101235, assembly GCF_044767505.1. Classification (NCBI taxonomy): domain Bacteria; kingdom Bacillati; phylum Actinomycetota; class Actinomycetes; order Kitasatosporales; family Streptomycetaceae; genus Kitasatospora; species Kitasatospora sp. NPDC101235. Next base: position 319,482 of record NZ_JBIWNZ010000006.1, on the reverse strand, counting down.
GGCGACGGCCCGGTGCTGGCCACCGGCGACCTCTTCGTCTCTGAGGAGGCCGCCCGCGACCGGCTCGCCGAGCACGCCGACCTGGTGGACATGGAGGGTTACGCCGTCGCCACCGTCGCGCACCGGGCCGGGGTGCCGGTGCGGCTGGTCAAGCACGTCAGCGACGAGGCCGGGGACGGCGCGGGGCACACCTGGAAGGAGTCGGTGGACGAGTGCGCCCGGCACCTCGCGGACTGGGTGGCCGCACAGGGCTGGTGACGCCTTCTCAGGGTGCCGGAGCGCTGGCTAGGGTGACGCGGTGACCGAGAAGAACACCGAGCCGACCAAGCTCTCCGACGTCCGTCCGCCGAGCATGAACGCGGACGAGCCGTCCACCCTGCTGGCCTTCCTCGACTACCTGCGCGCGGCGGTGATCGCCAAGCTCGACGGGATCTCCGACCAGGACGCCCGGCGCCCCGGCGTCGCCTCCGGCACGAGCCTGCTGTGGCTGGTGCGGCACCTCGCCGTGGTCGAGGACAACTGGTTCACCTGGGCCTACCGGGGCGTGGGCGAGGAGCCGAGCGAGTCGGACGAGGTGCCGCTGGACGGCGCGACCGTGGCCGCGGAGGTCGCCGCCTACCGGGAGGCCATCGAGCGGTCCAACGCGGTGGCCGCGGCCGCCCCGGACCTCGACCGGCCGGGCGTGCGCTCGCTGCGGCCGGACGTCACCGAGGGGCCGTCGCTGCGGTGGGTGCTGGTCCACATGATCGAGGAGACCGGGCGGCACGCCGGGCACGCGGACATCATCCGCGAGCAGCTGGACGGCGCGGTCGGGCGCTGACGGCGCCGATGATGCCGGGCGTGGAACGGGGTGGGGGAGCCGCGGCCCTCCCACCCCGTTCCGTCCCCGCTCCCGGGCGCCCTACGCGTCCCGGAAGTCCGCGAGGTCCAGGGCCGCCAGCCGCTCCGGGTCGGTGAGCACGTCGATCGCGACGATCGCGCCGTCCACCACGGTGAACGCCATGATCGACAGCGCCCGGCCGTTGTCGCCGATGACCACCGCGCCAGCGGTCCCGTTGACCAGCGCCGGGCGGGCGAACGGCGACAGCGTGCCCCACAGGACGGCCTGGCCGGCCACCGTGTCGGCGCCCGAGAGCACCACCGTGTGCCGGGCCAGCGCCGTGCCGCCGTCCGAGCGCAGCACCACGTCCGGGTCGAGCACGGCGACCAGCGCGTCCAGGTCGCCGTTGCGGGCGGCGGCGAAGAACGCGTCCACGGCCACCCGCTGCCGGCCGAGGTCGGGGTCGGGCGCGGGCGCCTGCCCCTGCACCTTGCGGCGGGCCCGGCTGGCCAGCTGGCGGGTGGCGGCGGCGGTCTTCTCGATCAGCGGGGCGATCTCCTCGAACGGCACCGCGAACAGGTCGTGCAGCACGAAGGCGACCCGCTCGGCCGGCGCCAGCGACTCCATCACCACCATCAGCGCCAGCCCGACCGAGTCCGCGAGCATCACCTCCTGCTCCGGGTCCACCACGCCCTCGCGCCGCAGCAGCGGGTCCGGGATGCGCGGCGGGCCCGGCTCGCCGCCCGGCCCGGCGGGCTCCAGCGGCTCCTCGCGGCGCTGGGCGCGGGTGCGCAGCAGGTTCAGGCAGACCCGCGAGACCGCCGTGGTCAGCCAGCCTCCGAGGTTGGCCACCTCGGAGGTGTCGGTGCGGTCGTAGCGGAGCCAGGCCTCCTGGAGGGCGTCCTCGGCCTCGCTGATCGAGCCGAGCATCCGGTACGCGACCGCGCGCAGGTGCGGGCGGTGCTCCTCGAAGAACACGACCCGGGCGGATTTCCCGTCCACCGTCTCGTCCACGTGTCACATTCCTTCGTCGCCGGGGGCAGGGCAGCAGGAGCCACCCAACAACGGCTGCGGCGGGGAGATCAACTCCCTTCCCGGGACGAATCGGGGACGATCACGACGAGGAACCCCCGTGCCGGCCGCCGACGGCGTGGCGCGGGCCCGGGAGGCGCACCCGGCGCAGCGGCCGGCGGCCTGAGGACTGTCCGCGGCGGTCCGTAAGGTGGCCGCCATGTCCCTTCTCGATGCGATCCGCGCCGAGCCCGCCGCCGCCGACTTCCTGGCCTGGCCGGGCGACTTCTCCCTCGACGTCCACGAGCACGGGGAGGAGGTGGTGCTCGCCTCGGGCGCGGCCCTGGAGCCGGTGGCCAAGGACGGCGCGGGCGGCACCTTCTTCCTCTGCGGGGAGGGGGGCGAGGAGCGGCCGGTGCTGTACGCCGACTCCGAGGGCGGCGCGGCCCTGCTGGCCGTCGGGGTACCGGAGCTGGTCCGGCTGCTGCTGGCCGTGCCGTGGTGGCGGGACTGCCCGCGGCTGACGGTCGAGGAGAGCGCGGAGGCGGCCGAGGAGTACCTGGAGGACGAGCCCGGGCTCCACGCCGAGCGGGACGCGGCGGCCGCCGCGCTCGGGCTCGACGTCCCCTCCGCCGCCGAGGCCCTGGCGCGGCTGCGGGAGCTCGCGCTGGGCCTCGGGGCCTCGTACGTGCTGCTCAACGCCGAGGAGGGAACCGCCTACGAGCCGCTGTTCAGGCCGTAGCGGCCGTGGTGACGTCCTTGGTCGTCACCACCTTGGCGAAGCGCATCGCGTGCAGGGTCGTCGCCGTGGCGCGGGCGAGTTCGGCGGCGGGGATGGTGGTGCCGTCGGGGCCGGTCATGTCGAAGGAGTGCATGGCGTCGGTGGGGAAGATCGCGTCGTAGCCGAGGTTGCCGGCCATCCGGGCGGTGGTCTCGTTGCACACGTTGGTGATGATCCCGGTGACCACCACCTGCCGGGCGCCGCGCTCCTGGAGCCAGGCGTGCAGGTCGGGGGTGCCGTAGAAGGCGCTGTTGACGGTCTTGGTGACGTGCAGCGCGGGGGTGAGCCCGGCGACGAAGTCCTTGAGCTCGTACCCCGGGGTGCCCTCGGCCAGCAGGCCGACCGGGGCGGAGTGCTGCACGGTGACGATCGGACGGCCGGTGGCCTGCCAGACGGCGATCAGCTCGGCCATCCGCTGCTCGGCCTGCGGGTTGTCGCGGGGGCCGAAGTCCGGGGCCTCGAAGCCCTTCTGGACGTCGATGAGCAGCAGGACGGCGTCGGGGTCGAGGGTGAGCGGGGCGTCGAAGGCATCGGTGTTCGTCATACCGTCCATGGTGGTCGGCGTCACCGGGAAGTCGTGATGGGCGCAAATGCCACCCCTCGATAGATTTCTGCCATGCGTACGGTGGGTTGCCTGATCTTCGACGGTGTCCGGGCCTTCGACTACGCCGTGATCGCCGAGGTGTGGACGGACCGGTCCGCCCGGTTCGGCCTGCCCGCCTTCGACCTGCGGGTCTGCGGGCCGGAGGGCGCCCGGGTGCGGCTGGGCGGCGGGCTGGAGCGGGTTCCCGACGACGGGCCGGCGGCGCTGGCCGCGTGCGACCTGGTGGTGGTGCCGGGCGTCGAGGACCCGGCCGCCCGGCGGAGCCCGGAGATCCTGGAGGCCCTGCGGGCCGTCGCCGTCGCCGGCGTCCCGATCGCCTCGCTCTGCGCGGGCGCCTTCGTCCTCGCCGAGGCCGGCCTGCTGGACGGCCGCGAGGCCACCACCCACTGGGCGCTCGTCCCCGAACTCGCCCGCCGCTTCCCGGCGGTGACGGTCCGGCCCGAGGTGCTCTTCACCGGCGGCGAGGGCCTGTGGACTTCGGCCGGCGTCGCGGCGGGCATCGACCTGTGCCTCCACCTCGTCCGCACCGCCCACGGCCAGCAGGCCGCCGCCACCATCGCCCGGGCCATGGTCACCGCCCCCTTCCGGGCGGGCGGCCAGGCCCAGTTCATCCCCTCCCCGGTCCCGGACGCCGCCGCCGACGACGACCGGCTCGCCCGGCTGCGTGCGGAGGTCCTGGCCTCCCTCGACACCCCCTGGACGGTGCGCCGGATGGCCGCCGCCGCCCTGATGTCCGAACGCACCTTCGCCCGCCACTTCACCGCCACCACCGGCACCACCCCGATGCGCTGGCTCCTCGACCAGCGCATCCTCACCGCCCAGCGCCTCCTGGAGGAGACCGACCTGCCCGTCGACACCGTCGCCACCCACTGCGGCTTCGCCTCGGCGGTCTCGCTGCGGCCGGTCTTCGTGGACCGGGTCGGCGTCGCACCGAGGGAGTACCGCCGGGCCTTCCGGGGCCGGGAGGAGGGCTGAGCGTCGACCGCCGCGCCATCCGCAGGGCACATGCGACTCGGGGGAGCCGGTCCGCGGTGGCCGCGGGGCCGCCTGGGGGAAAGGGGGCAGCTGCTGCCGGTCACCGCCGCCGACGAACTGGCGCGCGTGGTCGGGGAGTTCCTGGCGACGCTGTGAGGGGCGGGGCGGGGTGGCGGCCCTCAGCGCCGCCACCCCGTTGGCTTCTCGGCACGGGGGCCGTGGTTCGTTGAGCCAAACCCCACCTTGGGGTGAAGTCGGGAGGCAAGGTGCGGAACCTCGGCGCCGTCACCCCCGGTGCCCTCAGCCCGCGGCGACCTCGCGCAGGCGCTTCCTGTCCGGCTTGCCGACGGGCGTCAGCGGGATCTCGGCCACGAGGTGCAGCGCCTCGGGGGCGTAGATCCGCCCCTTGCGTCCGGTGACGAAGGCGCGGAGTTCGTCCAGCTCCGGCCGCTGTCCCGGGGCGGGGACGACGGCGACGTGGACGTGCTCCGCCTCCTGGTCGTCGCGCACCCCGAAGACGGCGCAGCGGGCGACCGCCGGGTGGGTGAGCAGGAGGTCCTCCACCTCGGACGGGTAGACGTGCCCGCCGACCACGATGATCAGGTCCTTGACCCGGTCGGAGAGGTAGAGGTAGCCGTCCTCGTCGAAGTAGCCGACGTCGCCGGTGTCCAGCCAGCCGTCCCGCAGCACCGCGGCGGTGAGGTCGGGCCGCTTCCAGTACCCGGCCATGACGGTGTCGGAGCGCAGGTGGATCTCGCCCTGCTCGCCGGCCGGCAGGTCGGTGCCGTCGGACGAGCGGATCGCCACCTCGACGCCCGGGGCGGGCCGGCCGACCGGCACCTGGGTGCTGCCCGGGCCGATCCGGTCGTGCTCCTGCGGGGTGAGTACGGAGATCATCTGCGCCTCCGACATCCCGTAGGCGCCCGTCAGGACCGGCCCGAACACCTTGAGCGCCTCACGGATCCGGGTCGGCGAGGCGGCGCAGCCCCCGTACGCGATCTGCCGCAGGCTGGACAGGTCGGTGCGGCCGATCGCCGGGTGGTCGAGCAGCTGGTAGAGCAGTGGCGGCAGCAGCCAGAGGTCGGTGATGCGTTCGCGCTCGATGGCGGCGAGCACCGCGCCGGGCTCGAAGGAGCGCTGGAGGATCACCGCGCCACCGTGGTGGAGCGTCAGGTCGCACAGGATGCCCGCGAGGTGGGCGAGCGGGGTGGCGGCGAGGAGTCGGGGTGTGCCCTCGGCGGGATCGCTGCCGATCGGGGCGTCGAACACGCGGCGGTAGGGCCCGTGCAGGCTGAGGATGCCCTTCGGGATGCCGGTGGTCCCGCCGGTGTGGCGGATGCCGAGGTCGTCGTCGGGGCCGATCCGGACGGCCGGCGGTTCGGCGGGGTGGTGGGCGGAGGCGGCGATCACGTCCGCGCCGACGGCGTCGGGATCGCCGCCGGGCCCGGGGCCGAGGGTGAGGACGGTGGGCACGTCGATCAGCGGCAGCAACTCGGCTGCGGCGGCGTAGCGTTCGGCGTCCACGAGCAGCGCGGTGGTGTCGACGCTCGCCGTGATCTCGGCGAGGATCGGGGTGCTCATGCCGTCGTACAGGTTCACCACCCGGGCGCCCGCGAGGCCCGCGGCGTACCGGGCGCTCAGGGCCTCGGGGGTGTTGCCGGTCAGCAGGGTCACGGTGCTGCCGACGGTGACGCCCCGGGCGATCAGCTCGTGGGCGAGGCGGTAGGTGGTGGCGGCGAAGTCGCCGGCGGTGAGCTCGACGCCGTCGGCGGAGGTGATGGCCGGCCGGGAGGGGTGGGAGGCGAGGGACCGGAGGATCAGGGCGGGACCGCTGACGAACTCCGCGTCGGACATGGCTACTTCTTCCTTGTAGTTTGCAACCATGGCCACAGGCTAACCCCGGCCTCGCCGCCGCGCCGGGGATTCCCTGTGCATGATTGGCGTGAACACTCCTCCGTCGGCGCATTCGTGACGATGAGTCAGATCGGAGCGCCCCCTGCGCCGCCCCGTTCGAGTGAATCGCGCGGGGGCGCTCAGAACGCCGCAGGGGGCCGGAGCGCGAGGTCGGTGGCGGTGGCCCAGTGTGCGGCGGTGGCGGTGACGATGACGTAGCCCTGCTGGGAGGGGAGCCGGGGGATCAGGGCGCTGCGGCAGCCGTGGCTGTGGTGGACCTCGACGGGGGTGGGGACGCCGTGGAGCAGCACCTCGCCCGGGGTGGGCGGGCCGTCGAGCGGGGCCAGGTGGGTGCGGGGATCGAGGCGGTCCGAATTGGCCAGGAAGGTGGAGAGCTGGGACTGCGGGGTGGTGAGGGAGCCCACCCGGTGGCCGGCCGGAACGGGCCGCGAGGTCTGGACGACGGCGACGAGCTCGCCGTCCAGGTGGTAGTTGAGGTCCAGGTGGCAGAGGTAGCCGTCGGAGGACAGTCGCCCGAGCAGGAAGGACCACCCGGGCGGAGCGGCGCGGAGGACGGCGATCTGCTCGCCCCATTCCTCGGCGGTCTCGCGGTGGGTCGGTATGCGGATGCTGCGCGGGCGGGTGTCGTGGAACAAGGACTTCCCCCAACGGGCCGTTCACGGATGGTCATTGGGATGAGTATGCGGGTGCCGCCCGGAGGTTCGGGCGCGGATCGGCCGGTAGGCTCGGGCCCGGTGCGGGGAGTGACCGATTCCTGAGGGGGACTGATCATGGCGACGTACGTTCTGATCCATGCCGCGGCCGTCGACGCCTGGTACTGGGGGCCGCTGGCGGCCGAGTTGCGGGAGCGGGGCCATGAGGTGGTCGCGCCGGACCTGCCGTGCGAGGACGAGTCGGCCGGCCTCGCCGAGTACGCGGACGCGGTGGTGGCGGCGATCGGCGAGCGGACGGGCCAACTCGTGGTCGTCGCCCACTCGTTCGGCGGTTTCACGGGCCCGCTGGTGTGCGGGCGGCTGCCGGTGGACCTGCTGGTCATGCTCCAGGCCCAGGTGCCGGCCCCCGGGGAGTCGCCGGGCGCGTGGTGGGAGAACACCGGCTACTGGGCGGACCGGAGGCAAGCCGACGCCGCCCGGGGCGTGGCGGAGGGTGCGGAGGAGGACGTGCGCTCCCTGGTCGTGCACGACACTCCGGCCGCACTGGCGGAGGAGTTCATCGCGGAGCACCAGCGGCAGCAGTCACCGGCTCCGTTCGGGAAGCCGTGGCCGTCGGCCGCCTGGCCGCAGGTGCCGACCAGGTTCCTGATGTCCTCCGACGACCGGTTCTTCCCGGCCGCGTTCCTGCGGCGGCACGTCGAGGAGCGGCTCGGTTTCCGGCCGGACGAGATGCCGGGCGACCACTGCCCCATGCTGGGCCACCCGAAGGAGCTGGCCGAGCGGCTGGAGGCGTACCGGGCGGCGCTGTAGGCGGCGCTTCGGGCAGGGGTGTTGCGCAGGAAGTCGGCGGGGCCGACTTCCTGCGCGGTGGCCTCGGTCCTGCGGCACGTGCCCCGGCCGGGCCCGGGCGGTCAATCGCGCCCGGTGGCCTGTTCGTAGAGCGCCACCAGCACGCCGTGCACCGGCTCGCCCTCCGGGGCCTCGGCGGCCTCGTTCACCAGGGCCTGGAGGGTGGCGCCGAGGCGCGCGGCCTGGTCGGCGGTCAGTCGGAGGTGCCGCAGTACCAGCAGTGGCTCCTGCGGGGCCTTGACGCACTCCTCCGCCACCGCCCCGAGCAGGGCGGTGGTCGGTCCGGCGTCCTGTCCGGCCACCGTGATCCGCCGGGCGGTGCGCTGGTAGAGGTGCTCGCTGCCGCCGCGCACCTTCCGGGTCTCCACGATGCGGACGACGCCGGCGTCCTGCAGCACCTTGAGATGGTGCGCCACCGTGCCCTTGCTGCTGTCCAGCGCCGCCGCCAGCCGGCCGACCGTGGTGGGCTGCCCGCCGAGTGCCAGCAGCAGCCGTTGGCGCAGCGGGTGGGAGAGCGCCTTGTACTGCTGCGGGCTCTCGATGGTGAGTTCCTGCTCCTGGGTCTGGTCCTCCATGCGTAAAGCGTCCAACTTTCTTGACGCTTTCGCAAGCCGCGTGCTCTACTCGTCCCCCACCTGATCGACAGTCACCAGCGGGGGACAGCACATGACGCAGCTCCAGTCGGCCGAGATCACCGAGATCGTCACCGAGTTGAGCCGGCTCACGACCGGGCTCTACGTCTTCCCCGAGATCGGCGAGCGGATCGCCGGGGTCCTCGGCGACGCGCTGTCCCAGGGCCGCTACCACCGGGCCGGGGACCCGGAGACGCTCGGCCGACTGGTCACCGCGGACCTCCAGTCGGTCAACGGGGACGGCCACCTGCGGCTGAAGTTCCACCCGCACGCGATCCCGGCGGAGAAGGAGGACGGCGCCGTCCTCGCCGAGCTGGCGCGGGCCGCCGACCTCTCGCTCGGCGGCATACCCCGGATCGAGCGCCTGGAGGGTGGCGTCGCCCTGCTGAAGCTCGCACCGATCATCTTCCCGCTCGACATGACCGGCGAGTCGCTGAACGCCGCGCTCACCCTGGTCGCGCGGGCCGAGGCACTGATCCTGGACCTGCGCGAGTGCGTCGGCGGCCACCCGTACACGACCGCCCACATCTGCGGCCACCTCTTCGACGACCCGACGCACCTCAACACCCTCTACGACCGCGAGGAGGACGCCGAGCAGCAGTTCTGGAGCCCCGCGCTGGTGCCCGGCCCGCGGTTCGGCGGCAGCAAGCCGCTCTACGTGCTGATCAGCAAGGCCACCTTCTCGGGCGGCGAGGAGCTCGCGTACGACCTCCAGCAGCGCGGCCGTGCCGTGGTGATCGGCGAGGTGTCCGGCGGCGGCGCCAACCCCCGCCGGGGCTTCACGCTCCACCCCCACCTGGAGGCCACCATCCCGACCGCCCGCTCGATCAACCCGGTGTCGGGCGGCAACTGGGAGGGCACCGGCGTGATCCCGGACACCGAGACGGACCCGGCCCGGGCCCACGAGGTGGCCCACCGCGCGGCGCTGGCCGAGGTGGCCCGGCTCGGCGGCGACACCCCGTCGGCCGAGGAGGCCCGGCGGGCGCTGCGCGGCCGGACGGAGGACCGCGCCGTGTCGTCGGACGACCGGCTCTGACGGCCGGTCCCGCGTCAGGCCCGGACGGCTCGACCGGCTTCGCCCGTGATCGCCGGGAGCGGGCGCGGACCCGTCGGCCGGGCGAGCGCAGGGCCGAAGAGAAGGACTGCGGCCGGGTACGGGCGGGCGTGCGGCGGTTACTTCTCGACGGTGATGTCGGCGAAGCTGACGGCGAAGGCGTCGGGGTCGTCGTCCTCGTCCAGGTGGTAGGTGGCGCTGGCCCAGGCGCCGACGAGTCGGACGCGGGGGGCCGCGGGGTCGGCGGGGTCGCCGGCGACGAGGATGACGTCCTGGCGGGTGTTGGTGTTCTCGACGTCCTCGACCCACTCGGTGGTGGCCTCGTCGCGGATGTCGCCGCGGGTGAGGACCACGTTGCCCCACAGCGGCACGGGGGTCCCGTAGTTGCCGGCGAGGCAGGCGTCGATGTCGAGCTCGATGTCGATGAGGGTGAGCTTGGTGACGGCCGCGAGCGCTTCGGTCCGGTTGTCGCCGAGGTCGAGGTGGTACGTGGTCATGTCCGGGTCTCCTGATGGCGGCGCGGGCGCGGGTCAGTGCGGCTCGGGGGAGGTGCGGACGGGAACCCTGACCTTGAAGACCTTGCCGTCGCCGAGGAAGAAGACGATCCGGGCGTTGTCGCCGGGGGTGATCAGGCGGGTCGGCTTCTCCAGTACGAGGTGGTAGCTGCCCGGCGTGAAGGCGAACCCGCCCTTGGCGGAGAGGGTGACCCCGTCGTGCCTGACCGTCTTCGAGGCCTCGACGCCGGTGACGGTCCGGCAGATCGTGATGCTCCGGTAGTCGGGGCTGGTGATCCTGGTGATGTCGAGGCGTTCGTCCGAGGAGTTCTTCAGGCCGATGTAGCCGACGGCCGGCAGGGCGTTCGGCAGCCAGCGGATCCAGGCGGACTTCTCCCGGACCGTGATGTCGGTGTTGACCGGTGTCTTCATGATGTGACTCCTCGCCAGGGATCGGCTGTCGGCCTCGCATGGCCAGCACACCGGGTTGGCTTTTGATCACGCAAGGTGATCCGTTGGAAGGTCACTCGATCCGGTAATAGCACGGCCCGCCTCCATGACGTCGGGCGACGGGGCTGGTAGCCGAGCTCGATTCGGCAAGAGACGGCCTGCCCGATGACAGGTGCGCAGGAAGTCGGCTGGGTCGACGTCCTGTGCGGGCCCTGGGCCGAGGTGGCCGTACCCAGTCCGGTTCAGGCCAGGGTGCGGCTGCCTCGGCGCGGGAGCCGTTACGGTCCGGTCAGGCTTCGGCGGGCAGGAGCGCGGCGAGTTCGCCCAGGACCCGGGCGGCCGGTGCCGGGTCGACCAGCCACTTCAGGTGGCTGCCGGGGAGCGAGCGGACGTCGTAGGGGTTCTCCGGCGTCAGCGCGTCGCCCTCGCGGATCATCCGGTCCTGCATGGCGAGCGGCACGCTGGTGTCCTCGGTCAGCCGGACGTACGTCTTGGGGATGCGCCCCCAGGTGTCGGCCTGTGCCCGGTCGTCGGGGGTGCCGGCGTCGAGGTTCTCGTCGGGCTGGAAGGTGTTGAGGAACACCATGAACTCCTCGTCCGTCCCGTCGGCGAGGAAAGCGGCCTTGAAGGCCGTGAGGACGCCGGGGTCGGCGGTGCGGAAGTTGACGCGCAGCAGCCCGAGCTCGGCGGGGTTCCCGGCCATCGCCGAGGCCAGTCCCGCGGCGTCGACCGTGGCCATCTCCGGCTCGGCGTAGTAGGCGCCGACGGGGAGGTCGACGGGGCACCAGGCGGAGACGTAGACGATGCGGTCGATCAGGTCGGGCCGCTGGTTGGCCGCGACGGTGGCCGTCAGGCCGCCGCGGCTGTGGGAGACGAGGACGACGGGCCCGTTCCGCTTGGCCCGCTCCAGTATCCCGATGAGGTGCGCGACGTTGTCGGCGAGCGTGACGCCCTTGATGGCCCCGGGCGCGGTGGCGAGCCCTTCGAGGTCCTGCGGCGCCTGGTAGGCCTGCGGGTACGTTGCCGCGAACCCGTGCCCCGGAAGGTCGACGGCGACGGATCGGTGTCCGAGGAGGCCGAGTTCGGCTTGGAGCGGCGCGAAGGAGAAGGAGTTCGCGAAAGCTCCGTGAACCAGGACGAACGTCGGTTGCATCTGTCTGCTCACTTTCTGCCCTCCGCGGCGTCGGCGGCACGCGCGTCGCCCGCTCCGATGCCGCGAACCACCTCGCGGCCGAGCGCGGAGTCACGAGGGCAGCCGACAGCTGCCCAACTGTTCGATGGCTCACAGTACTCAGCGAATGATCACCGCACTACCCGAAAAGGCCCTTCGCCGCTCGGGTGCGGCAGTGGGTGAGGGCGAGTTTGATGCGGGTGTCGGGGTTGGGGGTGGTGGTGAGGAGTTCGCCGGCGGTGACGAGGGCGGGCCAGTAGCGGGCGGGGTCGCCGGTGCGGGGGAGCGGGTGGGCGGCGGCGAGGGAGAGGTAGGCGGCGGTGAGGTTGCCGGTGGTGAACCAGCGGCTCAGGCCGTGCTGGTGGCCGGCGCGGATGCCGCCCATGGCGTCGATCGCGACCAGGAAGAGCTCGACGACGGCGAGTTCGGTGGGGGTGAGGGACTTGGGGATGTCGAAGACGCCGAGGGCTTCGAGGAGTTCGCCGGTGTCGGTCTCGGAGCCCGGGCGGGGGTTGGCGAGGAGGACGTCGTAGCAGTCGTCGAGGCGGCGGGTGGTCTCGGCGAGGGGGATGGTGAGGGCGAGGCAGACGGCGCGGGCGGAGGGCAGGGGCTTGCGGGTGCGGCGGGCGAGGAGGGCGTAGGTGGCGGCGGGGGTGGTGCCGCGGGAGAGGGCGTGGCGGGCCAGGGTGGCGAGGTGCATGAGGGGTTCGGGCTCTCAGGCGGTGACGGTGACAGGGGCGGGGGCGACGAGGGACCAGACGAACTTGCCGATGCCGCCGGGCCGGGAGGCGCAGCCCCAGCGCTCGGCGAGTTCGTTGACGAGGAGCAGGCCGCGGCCGTGCTCGTCGTCGGAGGCCGGGGTGTGGAGGGAGGGCTGGCCGGTGCCGGCGTCGTGGACTTCGAGGCGCAGACGGTCGCCGGTGAGGGCGAAGCGGATCTCGATGTGGCGGTCGGCGGGGGCGTCGCAGTGCTGGACGGCGTTGGCGAACAGCTCGCCGAGGAGCAACTCGGCGGTGTCGCGGTAGGCCTCGCCGGTGGGGAGGCCGGCGAGGTAGGCGCGGAGCAAGTACCGGGCCAGGGGCGTGGATTCGGTCCGCGAGTCGAGGCGCGCGACGAACGTGCGGGGGCGGCGGGCAGTGAGCATGGGGGGACCTCGGAGGGGGCGGAATGGGGAGCGCGAGGGGCGCACGTAATTACGCTGCGCATGTAAATAACTGCGTTCGGTGTCAATGATCGAGGTTGCAGAGGTACGGTGGCGCCAAAACCGCGTGTTGGGCACGCAGGGCACGGCTGGGGGCAGTGATGGCACAGGGGAAGAACAGGCGAGCGGCCACGGTGAGCTCCGCGAGGATGTTCGGCGAGGAGATCCGGTACGCGCGCGAGCAGATGGGCTGGACGCAGGAGGAGATGGGCAAGCTCCTGCACCTCGACCGGACGGTGATCTCGCGAACCGAGAGTGGCAAGCGGAAGCCGTCGATCGAGGAAGTCGAGGAAATCGGGCGGCTGTTGAACGCTGACGACCTGCTGATGCGGCTGTACGGTCGGGTCGACTGGGATGCGGAGGTCGAGCACCCGGATTGGTTCCAGGAGCGCGCGGAGCTGGAGGCCGTCTCGGTCGGCCTGCGGGTGTACCAGGACAGCCTGATTCACGGCCTGTTGCAGTGCTGGCAGTATGCGCATGCGCTCTTCGCCAACGGTGCTGCGGTCCTTAGCCCGGAGCAGATCGAGGAGCGGATCCGCGCCCGACTCAGTCGGCAGAGCCGTTTTCTTGTGCCCGACGGGCCGTTGTTGCTCGTCATTCTCGATGAGAGTGCCATCCGTACGGCGGTGGGTGGGCCGAGTGTGATGAGAAGTCAGATGGAGCACCTGCTGCGGGTGGCGCAGCTCCCAAACGTCATCATTCACGTGGCGCCGTTCTCGAACCGGCGGACGTTCGTCAAGACGGCGATGGTGTTGCTGGAGCTGCCGGACGGAGAGCGCTGGGTCTACTCGGAGAGCCTCGACCGAGGTCACCTGAGTGATGCTTCCGACACCGTGGCCAGGCACCAGCGTCGCTATGATCAGCTCCGTGCCGAATGCCTGTCAGAGGCTGACTCGCTTCGGCTGATCGCCGATGCGCTGGAGGGTTACAGAGATGATGAGCAACGAGCTCGCCGCAGCCGCCTGGCGGAAGAGCAGCTACAGCGGGGACGACGGCGGGGACTGCATCGAGGTGGCCCCCGGATTCCCCGGCCTCGTTCCGGTGCGTGACTCCAAGGACCCGCACGGTCCGGCGCTCGTCTTCGCCGACTCCGCGTGGGGCGCCTTCGTCACCGCCGTCCGCGCCGGCGACTTCCCGATCGAGGGCTGACCCGCTTCTCGCCAGCCCAAAGGGGTGGGGCACCAACCGGTGCCCCGGCCGCCCCTCGCCCCTGCACGGGGCGGTCTCCCGCCCGTTCGCCCGGGGGTGGTCAGAGGCACCCCTCCGGATGGTCTATAGTTTTCCTCATCACCCAGATGCGCGGGTGGCGGAATAGGCAGACGCGCTGGATTCAGGTTCCAGTGCCCGAAAGGGCGTGGGGGTTCAACTCCCCCCTCGCGCACAGAGAACGGCCGGTCGATCCTCGGATCGACCGGCCGTTTTGTCGTTCGCAGACGCTGGTGGCCCCTCACGAGCCCGGACGCTGCCGGTGAATTCAGGGGACCCGGCTGCTTCGCCCCGTCGAGCGACAACTCGACGGGGCGAAGTCGTACGAAGTGGCCGGTGCGCGTCGGCGGTCCGGGCGCCAGGCAGCGACGAGGGCGAGGGCCAGTAGCAGTTCGGCGATGTCGCCGCCGTAGTACATGATCTCCGCGCCTGTCTGGACCTGGTCGACGGGTGCGTGGATGTCGACCCAGAAGCCGCCGTACATCAGCTGGGAGACCACCGCGTGCACGGCCACCGCGGCACCGAGGTAGACCAGCCGCGCGCGCTCACCGGGCCGTGCGGGGGCGGGGTCGGGGCCGGCGATGACGTAGGCGAACAGGCACCCGGAGAGCAGGAAGTGCGCGTGGAGAAGCCAGTGCGCGGCCGGGCTGCTCGTGGTCGCGTTGTACAGGGGGGTGAAGTAGAGCACGGCGAGGCTGCCGGCGGACAGCGCGAGCGCGGTCGCGGGGTGGGCGATCACCCGAGCAGGCGGGCTGTGCAGCAGCGCGGTCAGCTGCCGCCCGCGGGCCGCGGGCAGGGTGCGCAGCAGGAGGGTGGTGGGGGCGGCGAGGACGAGCGCGACTGGGGCGTACATGCCGATGAGCATGTGCTGGGCGATGTGGCCGCGGAAGTCGTGGTGTGCGAAGGGGGCCACGGGTGGCAGCAGGGCGGCGCCGAGCAGGGCGGTGCCGGTCAGGAACCATCGGGTGCGCCATCGGCTCCAGCCCAGGGCGGGGTTGCGGCGTCGTGCCCGGCGGGCGAGCAGCAGGTAGGCGATGGAGGCGGCGAGCAGGACGAGTGCGGGCAGCAGCGTCTGCGCGAGGCTGCCGCCGGCGTCGTGCCCGGGTGCGGGCATGTCGTGGGCCATCAGGCTCGACGGGCTGCGGGGCGGGCGGTGGGTGCGTTGGGGTCGAAGGGCTGGCCGCTGCGCTGGAGCAGGTAGCCGCCGGCGACCAGCAGGGCGCCCAGGAGGAGGAAGCCGAGGTCCCACCAGACCTGGCCGGCTCCCTCGTAGACGTGGTGGATGCCGAGGATGTGGTGGTCCAGGACGCCTTCGACGAGGTTGAACAGGCCCCAGCCGACGAGCATCCAGCCCCACAGCACTCGGGAGGTCCACACCCGCAGCCGGTTGTGGGTGACCCGCGCATACAGGACGGCCAGTCCGACGAGGACCGCAAGCCAGCAGACGGTGTGGAAAACGCCGTCCCACAGGGTGTTCATCTCCAGGCCGGAGACGGTGTGGGGGTCGTAGTACTTCACGCCGATGCGGTCGTGGTTGGTGCTGGAGAGCATGTGGTGCCACTGCAGCAGCTGGTGCAGCACGATGCCGTCGACGAATCCGCCCATGCCCACGCCGAGGACGATGCCCGGCAGCTGGAGACTCGCCGGCCGTGACGTGTCGGCCCTCGTCTCGCCCGTCGTGGTGGCCATCGCTCGTCTCAGCTCCTGGTCGTGGCTCTCGGGAGGTACGTTCGGGACCAGGTTCGCCTCCCTTCCGCCTTCGCACCGCTCGTATGTCCGCCATCCGGCTCAGCCGACCCGTCGTCGTACGTCGCCAGGCGCAGGGTCACACGGCGGGCATCGCGTCGCTGGCGCCGCCGGGCCAGAGCCGGGATCCCGACTTCACCACGCGGCTGACGCCCCTCGTTCGAGTTGGTCAACCAGGAGGACCTGGCCGGCACGCTGATGAGCTTCTCGGTGCTCATCCCGCTCGGCCTCGCCGAGCTGGGCGTCGAGCTGACGACCGGGGACCGTGACGCCTACTTCCACATCTGGCGGGTGGTCGGCCACGTCCTGGGTGTCCAGGAGCAGCTCAACCCGGCCAAGTTCGGCGATGGTTCGGCTCTGAAGGACGTCATCATCCGCCGCCAGCAGCGCCCCTCGGAAGCCGGCACGGTGCTGACGAAGGGCGTCCTGGACTTCATCCGGGAGGTGCTGCCGGTCCCGCCGGGAGCGGGCCCCACGCTGATCCGGCACCTGATCGGCGACAAGTCCGCCGACGTCGTCAAGGTGCCCCCGGCGGACAGCATCACCCAGCTGGGGCTGAGCGCCGCCGCCGTGCCGAGCTTCGGGTACGGCAAGGCGGGCGACACCCTGCCGCCGGCCGCGAAGCTGGCGAGCCAGCTGGGGCTGCTGGTCTTCAAGGAGGGGCTGCTGCTGACCAACAAGGGCCGCCGCCGGGACTGGCAGGTCCCCACCGGCCTGACCGACTCGTCGTCCTGACCTGATCGCGAGGACTGGGAACGGCCGGTCGACCACGTGGTCGACCGGCCGTTCCCTCCTGTGGAGAACCGGATCTCAGCGCGCCGCCCCGTCCCTGCGTCGGCGGGGGCCTGACACCTCCGGTGGAGTGGGGTTCGTCAGCCGTTCTGCCAGGTGGCGCCCGAGCCGGCGAACGCGCCGGAGACGCCGCTGTCGTCGGCCCAGACCCAGAAGTTGGTGTGCTGAGTTCCGTCGGCGTTGACGACGGAGTTCGTGTCCGCGACGCCGGCGCCGTTCTGGTTGGCGACGAACTGGCCCTTGCCGAAGTTCGCGTCCAGGCCCTCCTGGGCCGAGGCCAGCCCGGCGCAGCCGATCACGAGCGGGGCGGTGAGAGCGCCGACGGCCAGGACACGCTTGACAGCACGCATGATGGTTTCCTCCGTGGAGTTCGAGGTCGCAAGTGGTGGCGCCGGTCGGCCCCGCCGGAACCAGACAGCCACGGGCCGCCACCCCTCGCAAGCGATGCCGCAATCCGAACAGACCTCACGGATCGTCAGACATCCCGCTGCGACCTGCGGAAATGGCCGATCGGGTGATCATCTTGCGAGGTCGTTCGGGCGGAGCAGGCGCCGGCCCGGCGACGGCGGACGGCCGGCCGGTCCGAGAACCGGCCGGCCACCGGGCTCACCGGGCCGCGAGGGTCACTGGCCGGCCGCGCGCAGGAGCCGGTGGAGCCCGGGGATGCCGGAGCCGGGCGACGCCGGACTCGGGGCCGCTGAGTACCGCCCCGCTCGATATCGGGCTCTTGGTGAGGTCCAGGTGCGCCGAGGCGTCCGTGTGATTGGTCAGCAGGGTCCCCGAACCCGGCCAAGTCCTCTCCATTGCCCGTCCATCGGCAGGGCGATCGCCGAATCGGCCGGAATCGTGCCCCTTTCGGTCGGTCTGCGGGGTGGCGGCCGGAGCGCTACCGGGCGGCGACCGCCGGGCCGTCGCCGCCGCTGGTGCCGTCGTCGCCGGGCCGGCCGTTCTGGCCGGTCGCGCCGCCGGGACCCCGGGCGTGCACGGTGAAGGAGGCCAGGCCGGCGGGCAGCGCCCAGGCCCCGGTAGTCCGGGTGGAAACCTTGTAGCGGTGCGGGCCGTCGTCCCGCTGGACGGGTGCGGCCTGGGAGGCCGTCGCGGCCAGAGCCGCGACGGTGGAGGCGGTCGCCAACATGCCTTGTCGGAAGAGCTTTTGATTGATCGTCATTAATGCGATGGTCTGGAACTCCGGCGACCTGGCGGCGGCTTCGACTCGTATTCACGCGAACGGGTGGTCGCGATCCGGCCGAGTTCGCGGCGGCCCCCGACGTGCCGCCGACGGGTCGCCGGGGGTGCCGGAGATCCTCCCTCGATCGAGGGAGGACCGGGCTCAGCCTGCCCGGCGATACTTGCGAACATGATCAAGGGAATGCGGTTGCTGCTGCGCAGGTCGACGTATACGGGCGTGCTGTTCGCCGTGCTCGGCGCCCTGGCGGGGCTGCCGGTGGCGATGGTGGCGCTCGGGATGACGCTGGGGGTGTCGGGGAGGCCGGACGCGGTCTGGGTGGCGCTGCCGCTGTGGGCGGTGCTGCTCGGGGTGGCCGGGCTGCCCCAGGTGGTGCGCCGGGTGCTGGCGGCAGGGGCGCGGCGGCTGCTGGGCGTCGCCGTGCCCGCCCCGGTGAAGGGGGCCGCGGGCGAGCGGTGGCGGACGCCGGCCTTCGTGGTGGTGCACGTGGCGCTGGGGTGGACGGTGCTGATCGGCGGCAGCGCGCTCGTCGTGACGGGGGTGGCGCTGCCGGGGCGGTGGGCGGAGGGCACCGCCCGGGTGAGCCTCTTCGGCTGGGGCGCGGAGGTGACGGGCGTCTGGACCTGGGTGCTGGCGGCGCTCAGCCTGGCCCTCGCGGCGGTGCTGTTCGCGGGAGTGTCGGGCACTCTGCGGTGGCTGGCACCCCGGCTGCTCGGCCCCTCGCCGGCCGAGCGGCTCGCGATGGCCGCCGAGCGGGAACGGCTGCTGGCCGAACGCAACCGGCTGGCGCACGAGTTGCACGACTCCATCGGGCACACCCTGACCGCCGCCACCATCCAGGCGGCCGTCGCCGGCGAGGTGCTGACCGCCGATCCGGTGGCGGCGCGGGCCGCCATGCGCAGCATCGAGGAGTCGACCCGGGCCGCGCTGGAGGACCTCGACTACGTGCTGGGCGCGCTGCGCGAGGAGCAGTCGGGCACCGCGCCGACCCGCACCCTCACCGACCTGCCCGAGCTGATCGACCGGCTGCGGCACGCGGGCGCGATCGTGGAGCCGCGGACCACCGGGGACCTGGCGCAGGTGCAGGGCACGCTCTCCCGGGCCGCCTACCGGATCGTCCAGGAGGGGCTGACCAACGCCCTGCGGCACGGCTCGGGCGGGCCGATCGAGCTGCGGGTGACGGCGGGGCCGCAGGCGCTGGAGCTGAGCGTGGTCAACGGGGTGGCGGGTGCAGGCGCGCCGGGTTCGAGCGGCTTCCCGACCTCCGGCCACGGCCTGCCCGGCCTGGCCGAGCGGGTGCGGCTGCTGCACGGCGAGTTCGAGGCCGGCCCGTACGGCGAGGGGCAGTGGCGGCTGGCGGTCCGGCTGCCGGTGCGGTGGTCGGCGTGAGCGGGCCCGGCGCGGGCGCGTCCGACCCCGCCCCGGGCGCGCCGCCCGACGTCACCGTCCTGATCGCCGACGACGACCCCGTCACCCGCAGCGGGCTGAGCACCCTGCTGGGCGCCCAGCCGGGCCTCGCGGTGGTCGGGCGGGCCGCCGACGGCGTCGAGGTGGTCGAGCAGGTCCGGTTGTTGCGGCCGGACGTGGTGCTGATGGACGTGCGGATGCCGCGCCGCAACGGCATCGAGGCGACCCGCGAACTGCTGAGGGGCAGGCCGACCCGCCCAAGGTCGTGGTGATCACGACCTTCGAGAACGACGGCTACGTCACCGCCGCGCTGAGCGCCGGTGCCAGCGGCTTCGTGCTGAAGCGGCTGCCCGTCCCGCAGATCGCCGAGGCGGTGCGGGTGGTGGCGGCCGGGGAGGCGGTGCTGTTCCCTGCCGCATTGCGCCGGATGGTCGCGGCCCGGCCGCTGGACTCGGCCGAGGCACTGCCCCGGGCGGGCCTGACCGGACGGGAGGAGGGCGTGCTGCGGCTGATGGCCACCGGGCTGTCCAACCCGGAGATCGCGCAGGCGCTCGCGGTGAGCCAGGAGACGGTCAAGACGCACGTCGGGAACGTGCTGAGCAAGCTCGGCGCGCAGAACCGGACCCACGCGGTGGTGATCGCGTACGAGAGCGGGCTGGTGGTGCCGGGGCTGCCGGGGGCGTAGCGCCCGGGAGCGGGCCGGGGGCGTCGGCGGGGACCGGGGCTCCGACGGTGGAAGCCGTGCCGTACCGTGTGGGCTCGTGATGTCGAAGGATCGTGCACCCGCCGGGGAGGCGACCATGACCCGCGAGACCCGTGAGAACCGGGGGGCCCGAGCAGGCCGACGGGGAGGCGCCGTCGGCGCCGGGCCGGCCACGCTGGGCCTCGTGCTGGTCGTGGTCGCGGTGTTCGTGCTGAACGGGATGGTGCCGGCGGACTCCTCCGTCGGGTCGGTGCTCCGTACGGCGGAAGGCGGCCTGCTGGCCGGCCTCACGCTCGCGTGGGCCACCTGTCTGCGTCGGAGTCTGCGCCGGCGCCGGCGCCGGTAGCCGTTCCCGTCCTGGTCCGCTACCTCCTCGGGTCGATCGGGGTGAGCACTCCGAGGCGGTCCTCGACGGCCTGGGCGGCGGCCAGGCAGAGGTCCTCGCGGAAGGCCCGGCCGACGAGTTGGACGCCGGTGGGCAGGCCGTCCGGGTCGAGGCCGGTGGGGACGGCGACGGCCGGGACACCGGCGAGGGTGCTCACCGAGCAGAGCCGCATGCCCGAGGCGACCCGGTCGCGGCCCGCCTGGTCCCGCGACTCCAGGCCGGGTTCGACCGGCGGCTCGGTGAACACCGGGCCCAGCAGCAGCGGGTACTCGTGCAGGAACTCCGCCCACGAGCGGCGGATGCCCATCCAGGTGCTCATCAGGCGGATCAGGCCGGGGCCGTCGGCGGGCGGGGCGCTGCGCATCGTCAGCTCGATGTAGCGGTCGCCGCCCTCGCCCAGCAGCTGCCGGACGGCGGGCCAGTTCGGCGCGAACTCGGTGACGGGGAGGCGGTGGTAGGTCTCGAACGCCTCGTCCATCCGCGGGACGTCGGGGACCTCCCGGACG
Organism: Kitasatospora sp. NPDC101235; assembly: GCF_044767505.1. Classification (NCBI taxonomy): domain Bacteria; kingdom Bacillati; phylum Actinomycetota; class Actinomycetes; order Kitasatosporales; family Streptomycetaceae; genus Kitasatospora; species Kitasatospora sp. NPDC101235. The sequence goes on along the minus strand of NZ_JBIWNZ010000006.1, from coordinate 298,942 downwards.
TCGTACCCGGCGTCGCTCAGCGCGTCGGCGGCCTCGGCGACGGCGCGGCGGACGGTGGGGTGGACGCCGTGACCGCCCGGGTCGGTGACGACGGCGACCCTGATCGGGCCGTCGAGCGGCTCTCCGTACAGCGGGACGGGTACGGCGCGCGGGTCGCGCAGGTCGGTGCCCGCCAGGGCCTCGTAGGCGAGCCGCAGGTCGGCGACCGTACGGGCGAACGGGCCGTCGGTGACCAGGCCTTGGGAGGCCGGGCCGGGGTCGTCCGGGCCGATCACGCGCTGGTCGGCGGGGAACCGGCCGGTGGTCGGATTGAGGGCGGCGACCCCGCAGAAGGAGGCGGGGACGCGGACCGAGCCGCCGGAGTCGTTGCCGAGCCCGAGCGGGGCCATCCCGGCGGCGACGGCCACGCCGTCCCCGCCGCTGCTGCCGCCGGGGGTGCGGCGGGCGTCCCAGGGGTTGCGGGTGTCGCCGTACAGCTCGCTGCGGCTGTGCATCCCGGCGAGGATCAGGGTCGGCATGTTGCTGTGGCCGATCGGGATCGCTCCCGCCGCGCGCAGCCTGGCCACCGGGACGGCGTCGGCGGTGGCGACGTGGTCGCGGAAGTGCGGGGTGCCGAAGGTGGTGGGCACTCCGGCGATCGGGGTGCTCTCCTTCACGGTGAACGGCACGCCCGCGAGCGGGCCCGGTTCCTCGCCCGCGGCCCGGCGGCGGTCGGTGTCCCGGGCGGCCTCGCGGGCGCGGTCGGCGAGGAGCTGGGTGACGGCGTTCAGGTGGGGGTTGACCTCGGCGATCCGGGCCAGGTGGCTGTCCACCACCTCCAGGGCTGACACCTCGCCGGTGCGTACGGCGGCGGCGAGTTCGGTCGCGGGCTTGCTCCACAGGGGCATGGGGATCTCCTCGGTTCTCCTCGGGCTGATTCCGATGCGGTCGCATCGGAACCGAACCATAGCCCGGGAACCGATACGCTTGCATCGGAATATCGAAGGACATGGCGAAGAGGAGACCGGAGATGCCGAAGCAGGTGGACCACGAGGGCCGGCGCCGGCGGATCGCCGAGGCCGTCTGCCTGCTGGTGGACGAGCACGGGCTGGAAGGCGTCACCCTGCGGGACGTCGCCACCCGGGCGGAGGTCTCGATGGGGGCCGTCCAGCGCTGCTTCCGCACCAAGGAGGAGATGCTCCTGTTCGCGCTCACCCACGTCGGCGAGCGGGTCGCCGAGCGGGTGCGCAGCCGGCTCACGGCCGGCCCGGCGCAGTCGGCGGCCAGTGAACTCGGGCTGGTGGCGGGCGAGGTGGCGCTGCTGCGCGAGGAGGACCGGGCCGAGGCCAGGATCTGGCTCGCCTTCGTCGCCGGGGCCGCCGTCAACCCGGCGCTGGCGGCGTCCCTGCGGAGCAGCTACGCGGCGCTGGAGGAGCTGATGGTGCGGCTGGTCACCGAGGCCGCGGGCGGGGCGGTGATCGGCGGATCGGTGATGGGCGGTGAGGCCGCGGGCGGGGCGGTGACGGCGCGGACCGAGGCCCGTACGCTGCTCGCCCTCGCCGACGGGCTCACCGCGCACGTCCTGGTCGGGCACCGGACGGTGGAGGAGGCGGAGGAGGTCCTGCACGCCCACCTGGCCGGGCTCTGGGAGCGCTGCCGACCGGCCGGGTGACCCCGGCACCGACGGGACGCGACCGGCCGCCGAACCTTCGCGCACCGTTGTCGCCCAGGCCACCGTCCAGTCGGTGGATGGCCGGGAAACGCGGCGGCCGGGTGGGGCAGGATCGGACCCGACGTCACCGGAGACACCTGTCGGACACTCGTGTGGGGAGAGCATGCCGTGACTGCTGTGGAGATCCCGGGGTCCAAGTCCATCACCGCCCGGGCCCTGTTCCTGGCCGCCGCCGCCGAGGGCGTGACGACCCTGCGCCGGCCGCTGTCCTCGGACGACACCGAGGGCTTCGCCCAGGGGCTGGACACCCTCGGGTACCGGATCGAGCGGACGGCCCGGTCGTGGCGGGTCGAGGGCCGTCCGGCCGGGCCGGCCGCACCGAGCGCCGAGGTGTACTGCCGGGACGGCGCCACCACCGCGCGCTTCCTGCCCGCCCTGGCCACCACCGGCCACGGCACCTACCGCTTCGACGCCTCCCCCCAGATGCGCCGCCGCCCGGTCGCCCCGCTCACCCGGGCGCTGCGCGAGCTGGGCGTGGACCTGCGGCACGAGGAAGCGGAGGGGCACCACCCGCTGACGGTCGTCGCCGACGGCGTCCGCGGCGGTGAACTCACCCTGGACGCCGGGCAGTCCTCGCAGTACCTGACCGCGCTGCTGCTGCTCGGCCCGCTCACCCGGGACGGCCTGCGGATCACCGTCACCCGGCTGGTCTCCGCGCCGTACATCGGCATCACCCTGGCGATGATGCGCTCCTTCGGGGTCGAGGTGAAGCGGGAGCGGACGCCCGTCGGCGAGGTGTTCGAGGTGCCCTCCGGCGGCTACCGGGCCGTCGACTACCCGATCGAGCCGGACGCCTCCACCGCAAGCTACTTCTTCGCCGCTGCGGCCCTGGCCGGCCGGGAGGTCACCGTCCCCGGCCTCGGCCGGGACGCGCTCCAGGGCGACCTGCGATTCGTGGACGTGCTGCGGCGGATGGGCGCCCGGGTGGACATCGGCAGCGACCGCACGACGGTGGCCGGCGACGGCACGCTCGGCGGGATCACCGTCAACATGCGGGACATCTCCGACACCATGCCCACGCTCGCGGCCATCGCGCCGTTCGCCACCGGGCCGGTGCGGATCGAGGACGTCCACAACACCCGGGTCAAGGAGTGCGACCGGCTGGAGGCCTGCGCCGACAACCTGCGCGCGATGGGCGTCACGGTGGCCACCGGGGACGACTGGATCGAGATCCGGCCCGGCGTGCCGCGCCCGGTCGAGATCACCACCCACTCCGACCACCGGATCGTGATGTCCTTCGCCGTCACCTCGCTGCGCACGCCCGGGATCACCTTCGACGACCCGGGCTGCGTGCGGAAGACCTTCCCGGGGTTCCACGAGGCCTTCGCCGGGCTGCGGGCGGCGTGGGGGGTCTGACCCCGCCCGGGCCCCGCCGGGAATCCCTGTTGCCAGGCGGTGGGCCCGGCGGCGAGGATGCCGTTCGTGTCCGAGACGGTGTTCGAGACGGTGCCCGACGGGCCCGGGCTGCGGCCCTATCCCAAGATCCCCGCCCGCGGCCGCTCCGGCGGGCCCGGCAGCCGCGAGTGGACCGCGGCGGAGAAGGTGCACGGGGCGCACTTCGCCGTGGTCTGCGAGGGCGGCTCGGTACGGGCCGCGAAACGGCGTGAACTGCTGGACGACGAGGGGCTGGACGGCTTCTTCGGCGTGAGCCGGATCTGGCCCGAACTGTCCGTCGCGGCGGCCCGGTTCGCCGCCGCGGTGCGCGCACCACGGGGTTCCACGGCCGTGGTGACGGTCTACGGCGAACTGGCCGGCGGCCGCTACCCGCACCCCGAGGTGCCCGCCGTCCCCGGGGTCGACCCGGTCCAGACCGGCGTCTGGTACGCCCCCGGCCTGCGCTGGCTGCCGTTCGACGCCACCGTCGAGACGCCCGAGGGCCGTTGGTGGATCGCCGACCGCACACTGCGCACGGCCGCCCAGGCCGCCGGGCTCACCTGCGTGCCCCTGCTCGGGCACGGCCCCCTGAACAGCCTGCACGACCTGCCGGTGCGCTACCCCACCCGGGTGCCCGCCCTGTTCGGCCTGCCCGAACTGCCGGACAACCTCGCCGAGGGGTACGTCCTCAAGCCGGCCGGCGAGTGGCACGAGTCGGAAACGGCCCGTCCGCTCGTGAAGGTGAAACAGCAGGCCTTCGCCGAGGACGACCGCTACGACGGCGCCCGCCCGTACCTCCCCCCACCGGAGGGCGCGGCCGGCGTCCCCGCCTGGCTCCTCGTCCAGGCCTCCGCCCTGCTCACCCCCACCAGGGCCGCGGCAGCCGTCAGCAAACTGGGCCCCCGCACCCCGCCGGACGCGGTGGCCGCCGAGATCGCCCAGGACGCCGCGGAGGAACTCGCCGAAGCACTGGGCGGCCTGGACCCCGCCGTCCTGGCCGCACTGCGCCGCTCGCTCGAACCGGGCGCGCGGTCGCTGGCGGCCTTCGACGCGCAGGACCGGCGCGGAGCCTGAGCGCGGGTGGCCTGCGGGGAACCTGAGCGCGGTGGCCTGCGGGGAACCTGAGCGCGGGTGGCCGACGGGGTGCCGTACCTTGATCGGCCGCGGCTTCCGGGGGTGCGGAAAAATTCTTCGGGAAAGGTCCCGGCCGATGTCGAGGCCGGGTTCCGCCGCTCCGACTGAGAGGTGACAGCGCGCCGACGGGGCGCGTGGGACAGAGGGGACACCCGAGATGAAGTACGTCGCGATGATCTACGGCAACCAGGCCAAGTGGGACTCCTTCCCGGCCGAGGCGTGGCCGGAGGCGATCGCCAAGCAGGAGGCGTTCAACACGCGGTACCGGGAGAGCGGGGAACTGATCGGCGCGTACGGGCTGGCGGACGCGGCGGCGGCGCAGCTGGTGCGGCGGGCGGAGGGGGTGCCGGTGGTCACCGACGGGCCGTACCTGGAGACCAAGGAGTACCTGGCCAGCTTCTACCTGCTGGACTGCGAGAACCTGGAGCGGGCCCAGCAGATCGCGGCGGACATGCCGTTCGCGGACGTGGAGCCGGTGGAGCTGTGGCCGATCCTGCACGAGTCCCCCGCGAGCGACCTCCCGGCGTGCGGGTGAGCGGCACGACCGACGGTGCCGTCGAGGGCCTGCTGCGCGAACTGGCGCCGCAGGTCCTCGGCGTGCTGGTGCGGCGGCACGGCGGGGCGTTCGGCGCGTGCGAGGACGCGGTGCAGGAGGCGCTGCTGGCCGCCGCGACGCAGTGGCCGCAGGGCGGGGTGCCGGCCAACCCGCGGGGCTGGCTGGTGACGGTCGCGGACCGGCGGCTGGTGGACCAGGTGCGCAGCGAGTCGGCGCGCCGCCGCCGGGAGGAGGCGCTGGCGCTGGCCACGCCGCACTCGGCACTGCTCGCCCCGGCGGCCGACGCGCCCGACCAGGCGGCGGACGACTCGCTCGCGCTGCTGTTCCTCTGCTGCCACCCGGCGCTGTCCGTGCCGAGCCGGATCGCGCTGACCCTGCGTGCGGTCGGCGGCCTGACGACCGCGCAGATCGCGGCCGCGTTCCTGGTGCCGGAGGCGACGATGGCACAGCGGATCAGCCGCGCGAAGCAGACGTTGAAGGTGGCGGCCGGGGCGGACGGCGGACGGTTGGCGCTGCCGGAGGGGGAGAGCGGCGCCGCGCGGCTGGGCGAGGTGCGGCACGTGCTGTACCTGGTGTTCAACGAGGGCTACACGGTGAGCGGCGGCGAGGAGCTGACCGCGCCGCGGCTGTCCGTCGAGGCGATCCGGCTGACCCGGCTGCTGCTGCGGCTGGCCCCCGGGGACGCCGAGACGGCGGGGCTGCTCGCGCTGATGCTGCTCACCGACGCCCGCCGGCCGGCCCGCACCGGGGCGCACGGCGGGCTGGTGCCGCTGGAGGAGCAGGACCGCGGCCGCTGGGACCGGGAACTGCTGGACGAGGGGCTGGAGTTGATCGCCGCGGTGCTGCCGCGCGGGCAGGCCGGGCCGTACCAGGTGCAGGCCGCGATCGCCGCGGTGCACGGGGAGGCGGCGACGGCACGGGAGACCGACTGGCCGCAGGTCCTGGTGCTGTACGACCTGCTGCTGCGCCTCGACCCGAATCCGATGGTCGCGCTCAACCGGGCGGTCGCGGTCGCGACGGTGCACGGTCCGGCGGCCGGGCTCGGGCTCGTCGCGGAGCTGGCCGCGGACAAGCGCCTGGCCCGCCATCACCGGCTGCTCGCCGTCCGGGCCCACCTGCTCGACCGGCTCGGCACGGACCCGGCGGGCGCCGCCCACGCGTACCGGGAAGCGGCGGCCCGTACGGCCAGTGCGCCGGAGCGCCGTCATCTGGTGGCCCGGGCGCAGCGGGTGGAGCGGGCGGTGGGCGGAGAGGCGATTCTGTAGCCGGCGGGGTCGAGGGCGGGTTCAGGCGGCGTCCAGGAGGCTTCCACGTCCGGTGGGAGGGGCCCATCATGGGCTCCCGGTCCCGGCAGAACCGCCCCGACACCGTTCCAGGGCCGTCCTCAGGAGGCAGAAGAGATGACGATCCCACCCCCCGTTCGGATCCAGGCCGCCGTCGTCCGCGCCGCGTACGCCCTGCCGGAGGGTCTGCGGCGGGCCATCGCGGGCAAGCCGGTGGTCCGCGACGGGCAGACGCTCGCGCTGGACGCGCAGTTGATACTCAAGCTCCAGCGGCTGTCCAAGGCGGCCCTGGTGATGCCGGGCGGGGTCGGGCCGTCGCGGGCCGCGATGGAGTACGCGCGGCACCTGGTGGGCGGGCCGGAGAACCGGGCGGTGGCCGCGCGGAGCGTCGGCATCCCGCAGGAGCACGGCGAGCTGCCCGCGACGCTGTACGCCCCGGACGGGCTGGCGGAGGGCTCCGGCCTGCTGGTCTACCTGCACGGCGGTGGCTGGGTGGTCGGCAGCCGGGCCAGCCACGACCACGTCGCCCGCTTCCTCGCCCGGCGGGCGCGGGTGCGGGTGCTGTCGGTGGAGTACCGGCTGGCGCCCGAGCACGTGTTCCCGGCGGCGGCCGAGGACGCGCTGGCCGCGTTCGACTACGCCTACGCGAAGGCGGCGGACCTGGGCGCGGCCCCGGAACGGATCGCGGTCGGCGGGGACAGCGCCGGCGGCAACCTCGCCGCCGTCGCCGCCCGGGAGGCGGTCCGGCGGGGCGGCCCCGCGCCGGTGTTCCAGCTGCTGCTGTACCCGGCGACCGACGCCTCGACCCGGCGCCCCTCGCGCGGGCTGTTCGCCGACGGGTTCTTCCTGACCAGCGCGGACATGGACTGGTTCGCCGACCGGTACGCGCCGGCGCCCGTCGACCGCACCGACCCGCGGCTGTCGCCGCTGCTCGCCGAGGACCTGACCGGCCTGCCGCCCGCGTACATCGGCACCGCGGGCTTCGACCCGCTGCGCGACGAGGGCGAGGCGTACGCGCAGGCGCTGGAGGAGGCGGGCGTCGCGGTGCGGCTGAGCCGGCAGCCGGACCTCATCCACGGGTACGCCAACTACATCGGCATCGGCCACCGCTTCCGGGAGGCGACGGCCGAGGCGGCGGAGGCGCTGCGGCAGGCGATCGGCGGTTGACGAACGGGGCGGGAGTGGAGGGGCGGGACCCTGCGGACGGGTCCCGCCCTTCGCCGTGTCACGGGGCGGACAGGGGCGTGAGCCGTACGGCCGCGCGCCGGATCGCTGCTGCGCAGGGGGTTCTCGGCGACCGGCTCTTATTGTACTGTCCGTCTAATAAGCGGGTGAGCGGGAACCCGCAGGGCAGGCACCTGGAGGCAGCCATGGCTCTCACCCGGCAGACGGAGCACGGCCACACCAAGGCTGACGACGACGTCTCGAAGCGGCTGCTGGAGTCGGCCGCCACCCTCTCCTTCGACCCCTCGACCGAGATCGACTGGGACGCCCCCCTCCCGGAGGACCACTACGGCCTCAACCCGGAGTGGAGCACCCTCTACGGCACCCGGCTGTGGGACGAGATGACCGAGCAGCAGCGGGTCACGCTCACCCGGCACGAGGTCTGCTCGATCATGAACACCGGCATCTGGTTCGAGATGATCCTCCAGCAGATGGTGCTGCGCGATCAGTACCTCAAGAACCCCGCCGACGCCGAGTTCCGGTTCGCGCTCACCGAGATCGCCGACGAGTGCCGCCACTCGATCATGTTCGCCCGCGCCTGCGAGAAGATGGGCGTCCCCGCCTACCGGCCGAACAAGGTGATCGCCCAGGCCGGGCGCGCGTTCAAGGCGCTCGCCAAGGGCGAACTCGCCTACGGCGGAATCCTGGTGGCCGAAGAGGTGCTCGACGTCATGCAGCGCGACTGGATGCGCGGCGAGAACGTGCTGGAGATCGTCCGCGGCACCTCCCGGATCCACGTGGTCGAGGAGTCCCGGCACATGAAGTTCGCCCGGCAGGAGGTCCGCGAGCGGATGCGCCACGCGAGCCCGGCCCGCCGGCGCGCCTCGGCCACCGGCATCGCCGTCGGCGCGTACGTCATCGTCACCAGCATGGTGCACCCGGGCGTGTACCGGGCCGCCGGGCTCGACGTGCAGCGGGCGCTCGCCGAGGTGCGGGCCAACGAGCACCGCAAGGCGATGATGCGCACCAGCTCCCGGCACCTGATGGCCTTCCTCGCCGAGACCGGGCTGCTCACCAGCCGCTCGGCGGCCGTCTACCGCCGGGTGCACATGCTCTGACGGACCGGCAAGAGAGGTTCCGGCGGACCGCCGGACCCGTCCGTCCCCCATCCCACACGCGCAGCGAGGACCCCACCCCGGCCATGGCCTACGCGATCACCCAGACCTGCTGCAACGACGCCTCGTGCGTGTCCGTCTGCCCGGTCAACTGCATCCACCCGACCCCGGACGAGCCGGAGTTCGGCACCACCGACATGCTGTACATCGACCCGCGGGCGTGCATCGACTGCGGCGCCTGCGCGGACGCCTGCCCGGTGGACGCGGTGTTCCCGGTCGACCGGCTGCGCGGGCCGGACACCGTGTTCGGCGACCTCAACCGCGACTGGTTCCGCGACCACCCCAACGACCACGCCTGGGGCGCACCCAGCTTCCCGCGCAGCCTGCCGGGGGAGCTCGGCGCGCTGCGGATCGCCGTCGTCGGCACCGGCCCCTCCGCCGGGTACACGGCGCAGGAACTGCTGCGCAGCACCAGCGCCGAGATCACCATGATCGACCGGCTGCCGGTCACCGGAGGCCTGCTGCGGCACGGCGTCGCGCCCGACCACCAGTCCACCAAGCGGATCGCGGAGAGCTTCGCGAGCGTCTTCCACGACCCGCGGCTGCGGATGCACCTCAACGTGGAGATCGGCACGGACGTCACCCACCAGGAGCTCGCCGCGCACCACCACGCGGTGGTGTACGCGGTCGGCGCGGCCGCCGACCGCCGGCTCGGCATCCCCGGCGAGGACCTGCCGGGCAGCCTGCCCGCGACCGCCTTCGTCGGCTGGTACAACGCCGAACCGACCGTACCGGCCGACGCGGTGGAGCTGTCGGCGGAGCGCGTCGTGGTGGTCGGCAACGGCAACGTCGCGGTGGACATCGCCCGCATCCTGCTCACCGACCCCGACCGGCTCGCCGCCACCGACATCGCCGACCACGCCCTGGCCGCGCTGCGCCGCAGCCGGGTCCGGGAGGTCGTGCTGCTCGCCCGGCGCGGGCCCGGGCAGGCGGCGTGGACCAGGGCGGAGTTCCTGGCGCTGCGGCAGCTGCCGGGCGTCGAGGTGGTGGTGGAGGACCACCCGGAGGTGCGGGCGGCGGTCGAGGCGGCGGTTTCCCGCACGCAGTCGCAGGCGGGCTCGGGGACGCAGGCCGGGCCGGACTCGCGGGCGGCACTGCTGGCGGGGCTGCCGCTGGTGCCGTACGACGGGGCCGCGGAGCCCGGACCGGGGCGGCGGATCGTGCTGCGGTTCCTGTCGGCGCCGGCCGAGCTGTCCGGGGACGGGCGGGTCGAGGCGCTGACCGTCGAGCGGACCGCCCTGGCGGCGGACGGCCGGGTCGAGGGCACCGGGGCGAAGGACGTGCTGCGAGCCGGCCTGGTGGTGCGCTCCATCGGGCACCGGGGCGTGCCGCTGCCCGGGCTGCCGTTCGACGAGCGGGCCGGGACGGTCGCGCACCGGGACGGGCGGGTCGTCGACCCGGCGACCGGCCGGCCGCTGCCGGGCACGTACGTGGTGGGCTGGGCCAAGCGGGGACCGTCCGGCGGGATCGGCGCCAACCGGGCCTGCGCGCGGGAGACGGTGGACGCGCTGCTGGACGACGCGGCCGCCCGCGCGCTGCCCGTCCCGGGGCCGGGGCGCAAGGACTTCGAACGGCTGGTGCGCCGCCGGCGGCCGGATGCGGTCGGGCTGCGGGAGCTGCGGGCGGTGGACCGGGCGGAACGCGAGCGGGGCGAGGCCGAGGGGCGGCCCCGGGTGAAGCTCGCCACCGTGCCGGACCTGCTGGCGGCGGGGCGGCGGCGGTAGCGGGGGAGGGTAGGACGTGCGCAGGAAGTCGGGTGGGCCGGCTTCCTGCGCACCCGGCCGCTCCCCGTACGGGGTTGACCTGCGGCGTGCCGGTTGACGGGGCCGTGTCCCGGTGCGCGTGGGGTGCGTTGGGTGGGTGTGAGTGGTTTTGGGAGGCTGCCGGTACCGGAACGACGAGAGCCGGGTGAGGAAACGATCCTGCATGACATCCCGAGCGGGGCGGAGCAGCCTTCGGCGCCCGGTCCACCCGGGGCGGCGCCCGGCCCGCCCGTGACGGACCCCGGTCCACCCGGGGCGGCGCCCGGTCCGGACGCGCCCATCTACGCCGAGCTGGCCCGGCGCTGGCAGGCCGAGGGGCGCTCCGTCCCCGGGCTGCCCGATCCGGTCTGGGAGTCGCTGGCCGCATCGGCCGGGGCGCGGCCGCCGACGTCCGGCTCGGGCCGGAGCCCGGCATGGGGTTCGGAGTGGAACCCGGGGGCGGGCTCGGAGCGGAACCCGGGGTAGAACTGCCGCGCCCAGCGGCGGAAGCCCGGTCGAGCACTTCCCGGGGACGAGGCGAGTGCGCGTCAGGTGCCGCTCGTGGGCCAGGACCGGGCGGCCCTGCTCTGCTCCCCGCTCCGGACCCGCGCGCTGCTCGGACACCGCCCGAGCGAGCCGGACCTGCCCGAACGGCCGACGGACCTGGTGCTGGACGGGTTGCGCGGGCGGGCGTCATGGTGCCGGAAGCCCGAGTGCCGGCGACCCCCGTGGGAGCACCGGCACTTGAGTCATGATCGAGGGCTCAGGCAGCCCCCGCCGCCCCGCGCAGGATGCCCTGCCCGTCCCGGCCGCGCAGGGCCAGCGCCGCCGGGAGCACCGCCGCCGTCAGTGCGACGGCCGCGCAGGCGGCGGCGAGCACCCCCATCACCGTCCAGGGAACGACCGCGGGCGTCGGGCCGACCAGGTTGGTCAGGGCCGCCCAGGAGCCGCCGACGCTGACGGCCGTGCCGAGCACGCCCAGCAGGGTGCCGGCCGCCACGCACATCAGCGTCTCGACGGCGACGGTGCACAGCACCTGGCCCCTGGTGGCGCCGGCCAGGCGCATGAGGGACAGCTCCTGCCGGCGGTCGGTGACCGTCATCACCAGCGAGTTGGCCAGCGCGATGACCGCGTAACCGATCGCCAGTCCGAGGATCATCAACAGGGCGTTCCAGGAGGCCTGTTCGGTGCTGTCGGTGGCGGCGGACCAGATGTCCGCGGGAGTGGTGAGCCGCGCACCCAGCCCGTCCACGGCGCTCCGCAGCGCGGTGGCGGCCTGCTGCGGATCCGTGCCGGGCAGCAGCCGCAGGTCGATCCGGCTCGCCAGCGCCGGGCCGCCGACGCCGCCGGTGACGGCGTCGGGTCCGGTCACCCAGGCCTGGACGGTCTCGGCGCCGGTGCCGAGCAGGGCGGCGACCCGCAGGTCCCGCGGGGTGCCGTCGGCCAGCCGGACCGACACCTGCTGCCCGACCCGGGGAGAGCCCGACCAGGTGCGGCTGAGCACGACCGAGCCGGGGCCGAGGTCGGTGAGCGAGCCCGCGACGACCGGGAGGTGGTCGACCTCGGCCAGCGCGGTGGGGTCCGCCACGGCGGCGCTGTAGGTCACCAGGACCTGGCCGGTCGGGTCGACGGCCATGAGGGAGGTCGGGGTGATCACCAGCGCCCGCACCCCGGGCACGGACCGGACGCGGTCCACCACGGCCCGGCTCAGCCCGGGCGTGCCGGCCGGGGTGACGACCAGGTCGGCGGTGGACAGCTGGTGGCGGACCTCGCTGACCTGCGAGCGGTTGATGGTGCCGATGCTGCCGAGCAGGCACCCGGCGAAGGCGACGATCAGCACCACCGGGGTGGTGGTCGCGGCGGTGCGACGGAAGGCGGTCAGCGAGCTCTGCCGGGCGGTGGACCAGACGATGCCGCCGCCGTCCTCGGCGGAGCGCCCGCGCAGCCGGGCCGCGAGCCCGGGCAGCGCCGTCAGCAGCCGGATCGCCGGGCCGGCCAGCACGGCCGCCAGCAGCACGCAGCCCGCGACGATGCTCAGCAACAGCGAGAGCGAGTCGGCGGCGTTGGCCGCAGTGTCGGGCCAGCTGTGGGCCGTCACCGCGAGGGCCGCGATCCCGCCGCCCAGCACCAGCAGGCCGCTCACCCATCGGAAGGCCAGCGCGCCGCGCGAGCGCCGTTCGACGTCCGCCTCCGCCAGCGCCTCGCCGGGGCTGATCAGCCCGGCCTTCAGCGAGGACAGCAGCACCCCGCCGAGCGCGGTCAGCAGCCCGATCAGGGCCGCGACCAGCAGCCCCCACCAGGAGACCGGGACGGTGAAGTCGGCCGGCACCATGTCGTGGTCGACCAGCCAACGGCCGGCCGGCGCCGCCCCGGCCGCGCCGAGCGCGCACCCGGCGGCGGAGGCCAGCACGCCGACCACCAGCGCCTCCCGGTTGACCAGGGCGCGGAGCTGCCTGCGGGTGGCGCCGATCAGGCGCAGCAGGGCGAGTTCGCGGCGGCGCTGGGCGATGGACAGCGCGAAGGTTCCGCCCACCACGAACACGGCGGTGCCGCCGGAGACCGCGGCGGAGAGCCCGAGCGGGGTCTGTACGTTCTCCAGCCGGCTGCTGACCTCGGCGTGGTGCGGGTCGGCCTGGCTGCGCTCGGCGCCGGTGAGCACCCGGGCGACGCTCGCGCCGCCGGCGGCGTCCACGGCCCGGCGCACCGCGTCGGCGGGGCCGAAGGCGGCCAGTACCCCGACGGCGGGGCAGAACCGGGCGGCCTGCGCGTCGGTGAAGAAGACGGCGTGCTCGAACGGCACCGCCTCGGTGACGCCGGAGACCGTCGCGCTGTGCACGCCGTCGGCGGTGACGAACCGGACACGCTGTCCGACCTGCTCCGGGCGGCCGCCGCCGATGACGACCTCGTCGTCGGCAGCGGGGGCGGCGCCGGCGGTGAGCCGGTAGCCGCCCAGGGCCGCGGCGGACCAGGCGCGTCCGACCTGCTCGCGCGGGCCGTCCGGGAGCTGGGCGTAGAAGGTGCGGTCCTCGACGGTGCGGCCGGTCGCGGCCACAGCGGCGATCAGCCCCGCGGGCAGGCCCGGCTGGGCGGGGACGGGAGTCGGCTGGGCCTCACCGGTCGGAGGCGTGAAGTCCACGGTCAGGTCGGCGGTCACCAGGACCGGGGCCTCGGAGAAGCGCTGGCGGCCCTGGCCGGGGACGTCGGCGGTGGCGGCGATGACCAGGATCGAGGTGGCCATCAGGGCGACGCCGCAGGCCAGCGCGACGAAGCTGCCGACGAACGAGGCCCAGCGGAGCCGGACGGAGGCGAGGGCGAGGGTCAGCACGCCACGGCCTCCAGCGCGGTCATCCGGGCGGCGACCTGCTCGGCGGTGGGCTGCTCCAGCGAGCCGGCCAGCCGGCCGTCCCGGAGGAAGAGCACCTGGTCGGCGTAGGAGGCGGCGACCGGGTCGTGGGTGACCATGACCACGGCACGGCCGGGGTCGTCGGCCATCCCGCGCAGCAGGGCGAGGACCTCGCGGCCGCTCCTGGTGTCCAGCGCGCCGGTCGGTTCGTCGGCGAGCAGCACCGCCGGGCGGGTGATCAGCGCCCGGGCGATGGCGACCCGCTGCTGCTGGCCGCCGGAGAGCTCGCCCGGCCGGTGTCCGGCCCGGTCGGCGAGGCCGACGGCGGCCAGCGCGGCGGTCACCTCGGCCGGCGCGGGGCGGCGGCCCGACAGCTTGGCCGGGAGCGCCACGTTCTGGGCCGCGGTCAGTGCGGGCAGCAGGTTGAAGGACTGGAAGACGAAGCCGATCCGCTCCCGGCGCAGGACGGTCAGCTCCTTGTCGCGCAGACCGCCGAGGACGGTGCCGTCGACCCGCACCTCGCCGCCGTCGATCGCCTCCAGACCGGCGGCCGACCGCAGCAGGGTCGACTTGCCGGAACCGGAGGGGCCCATGACGGCGGTGAAGGTGCCGAAGGGGAACCCGACACTCACGTCGTCCAGGCCGACGACCGGCTCGGGGCCGCGCCGGTAGGTCCGGCGGACGGAGCGGAGTTCAACGGCAAAGTCCGTGGCGTTCATGATCATATTTCATCGCGCGGGACGAGGGCGGCGCAATGAGCAGGGGTTCAGCCCTGGGGGTGCAGTCAGCTACACCCCCGGAGCCGACGGGCGGGGGAGTCACCCGACGTCGCGAGTGGTGGTCCCCCGTGCTGCCAGGTTCCAGGTGATGACCCGTCGGGGGTGCACCCGGATGACGTCCTTGCTGAACGCGTCCGGTTGCACCGGCGGCACGTCGACGGTCAGGAGCTCCGCGCGGCCCCTGATCTCGATGCCGCGGCCCCAGCCGGCCGCCACCGGGTCGTCGGCGGGGGCCAGGTCGTCCACCAGCACGGAGACATCGGGGCGGGCCTGGGCGTTGAGGTACTTGCGGGCTGCGGGCGTTGTCCGGCCCGCCGATGTCGATCGTGCCGTCCTCGTTGAGCCGGAAGCCCACCGGGCGGACATGGGGGCCGCCGTCGGGGCCGATGGTGGCCAGGCGGGCCAGCGGCTGGGCGACGAGGTACTCGCGCTCTCGTTCGGTGAAGGTCATGCGGCCGACCGTAGGACCTGAAGTGCGGTTGAGGTCAATGCCGTTCGGATCGGTCCGTGGCCCGCCACGCGCGCTTCAGCTCCGCCCAGCGCTGCGCCTGTTCCGGCGTCAGGGTGCCGCGGAGTTCGGCGAGCTTGAGGAGCTGGGCCTCGGCGTCGGCGCCCAGGGGCTGGGCCTCGGCGCGGTAGTGGTCGGTGAGCAGGGCGTCGAGTTCGGGGCGGGTGAGGGCGGGGTCGAGGCGCTGGGCGAGCTTGGCCATGTTGCGGTAGGAGCCCTGGAGCAGGAAGGGGGGCTCGGTGCGGGTGCGGTCGTCCTGGGCGGCGGACGCCAGGTAGGCGCGGTTGACGGCCAGGACGGTGGAGCGAAGGTGGAGCAGGCCGGCCAGGACGGCGGTCATCCGCTCGACCTCGGCGGCGGGCCAGGCGCCGGCCAGGGTGCCGCCGGGCAGGCCGCCGGCGCGGGCGAGCAGGGTGTCGAGGTCGGCGCGCTCGGCGGTGGCGAGCGGGGCCAGGTGGCGGCTGGCGGGCAGGGCGTTCTCGACGAAGCTGAGCGCGAAGAGGTCCTCGCGCCCGGCGACGGCGTCGCCGAGGTTCCACACGTCGGCGCGGTTGGCGAGCATGTCGGGCAGCCGGAAGAGCCGGCCGGACTCGGTGTACGGGTTGGCGGCCATGACGACGGCGAAGCGCTTGCCGCGCAGGTCCCACTCGCGGGCCTCGCCGTCCCAGACGCCGTCGATCCGGCGCTGGGCGTCGCACAGCGGGATGAAGCGCTGGAGGAACTCGGGCGAGGTGTGCTGGACGTCGTCCAGGTAGAGCAGCACGTTGTCGCCCGCGTGCAGGGCGAAGTTGAGCTTCTCGACCTCGCGCCGGGAGGTGGCGTCGGGGGCCTCGGCCGGGTCCAGCGAGGTGACCCGGTGGCCGAGCGCGGGGCCGCTGACGGAGACCAGCAGCAGGCCGAGCCGTTCGGCGAGGTACTCGACCAGGGTGGTCTTGCCGTAGCCGGGCGGGGAGACCAGCAGCAGCAGGCCGCTGCGGTCGACCGGTCCGCCGGACTCGGCCGTGCCGAGCTGCTTGGCGAGGTTGTCGCCGACCAGCGGCAGGTACACCTGGTCGATCAGCCGGTTGCGGACGAAGCCGTTGAGCGGGGCGGGCCGGTACTGGTCGAGCCGCAGCCGGGCGTGCTCGGCGGCCAGCAGTTCGCCGCGCAGCCGCTGGTAGGCCCGGTAGCCGGGCACTTCGACCTGCTCGAACTCCCGGACCCGGGCGAGCAGGTCGTCCAGCCGAAGGTCGAGTGCGCCGCCCGCGAGCCGCGGGTGGTCACCGAGCAGCCCGGTGATCCGGGTGGCCACCGCCCCCTCCGCGGGCCGGCGCGGCAGGGACGGGCAGAGCAGCACGGCGGCGGCCTCGGCGAGGTCGGCCGGGTCGGCGTCGGCGGCGCCCGACTCCAGCCAGGCGGTGGCGAGTTCGCGCCGCACGGGCAGGAGCGACGGCTCCTCGGGAAGGGCTGCCAGCGCCTCGGTGAGGCCGGAGGACTCGGGCGCGGCACGGAACTTGTCGAGCAGTGCGGCGGCGCCCGCCGAGTGGGCGAAGCTGGGTGCGGCGGCGGCCAGTTCGGCCACCAGGTAGGGCCCGGCGGGCTCCGCGCCCGGGTTGAAGTCCGCGACGGCGGCGCTGAGTTCGGCGGCCAGCGCGTCCAGCGCGGCCTGCGCCGGGGCGCCTCCGAAGGCGTCCCGGGCCAGGCCCAGCGAGCGGGCCCGGGTGTGCCAGAGCAGCCGTTGCCGCTCGTCGGCGCCGTGCGCCCAGTACAGCTGCGCGGCCGCCCGGGCGCCCGCCGGATGGCGCAACAGTCCGGCCTCGGCGCCGAGTTCGAGCAGCGCGCGGAGCAGCAGCGCCGCGTCGTGGTCGTGCACGCCGCGCTGGTAGCCCTCGTCCGGCCGCTGCTCGGCGGCGCGCCGGACGTACTCCAGCAGGTCGCCGTCCGCGGACAGCGACCCCGCCTCGGCGGCCGGCAGCAGACTGGCCGCGAGGTACTCGGCGCGGTACAGCTGCGGGGTCTCCGAGGGCAGCGGGCGGTCCCAGTACCGCTCGGTGGCGGCGAAGGCCGGGTCGGTGACGGGGGAGCGGTAGTCGGTGCCGGTGAGGGTGAAGGCGGGGCGGCCGCGCCAGGGCACCAGGGCGAGTTCGGGGCGCTGGGTGGTGACGGCGAACAGGTGCCGGCCCAGCCGCAGGGTGCCGGGGCCGTCCCCGGCGAGTTCGGCGCGGTCGCGCAGTGCCCGGTGGGCGCGGCCGCGGGCGGCGCGCAGCCGTCCGGTCAGCTCCTCGGCCCGGACCCGGTCGCCGAGCGCGGTCAACTGCCCGGCCAGGTCGCGGAGTTTGACGGCCGTCGGGTCGGCGGCGAGGGCCGCGTCGATCTCGGCGGCGGTGTCCAGTGCGGCCAGCCGGCGGTGCAGGGTGTCGAGGATGCGGTCGGCGGAGGCGGCCAGCCGGTCGGCGCGCCGGGCCCGCTCCTCCAGCAGGTGCTGGCGGCGGGCGGTGAGCGTGTCGTGGATCTCGGTGCGCCGGTGGCCGAGCTGCTCGCCGAGGGCCGGGTCGGCGTCGGCGAAGCGGGTCTCCAGCTGCTCGATCCGCAGCAGCAGCCGGCCGAGCTGCTCGTCGCAGGCCTCGGGGGTGTCGGCGGCGGCGAGCGCGGCGGTGGTGGCCTGGCCGAGCAGGGCGGTCTCGGCGGCGAACTCGGCGGTGGCCTCCCGGGTACGCAGCTCCCGGCGGCGCACGGTCAGCGCGGACCGGGCCCGGTTGAGCAGCCCGAGCACGTCGGCGAGCCGGTCGAGGATCGCGGTGCGGGTGGTGGCGTCGGCCAGGTCGAGGGTGCCGACCAGCTCCGAGACGGTCTGCAACGCCTCGTTCTGGGCGCCCAGTTCGAGACCCAGCGGCTCCGCCTCGGCGGCGGTGGCGATGGCGGCGCACCGTTCGGCCAGCTCACCGGCCCGCTGCCGGTGCGGCGCGAAGGCGGTCGGTTCGGCGAGCCGGCCGACGGCGCGGTCGGCGGCCTCGGCCAGGCCCTCGGCGAGGTGCGCGGCGAGCGCGTCGATCCGCTGCGCGTCGGCGCGCGGCAGGTCGCGCAGCGCCTCGACGCGGCCCTGGGCGCGGCGCAGCCCGGCCAGCCGGTCGACCCACTCGGTGGCGTCGGCCAGGGTCTCGCCGCGGGCGGTGCGCAGCAGGCCCTCGACGTGCTCGGCGGCCTCGTCGGTCTGCCGGGCGGCGTGCGCGGTGAGCTGGGCGACGGCCTCGTACTCGGCGATGACCTGCCGGGCGGTGTCGCGGATCTCGGCGAGCGGCGCGGCGAGGTCGCCGAGGCCGCTCTGGCCGAGCCAGTGGTGCCGGTCGGCGGTGCGGGTGCAGGCGGCGAGGACGGCCTGGTGGCCGGCCGGGGTGTCGGCGCCGGCCGCGGCCAGCCGGGCCAGGGCCAGGCAGTCGGCCAGGCCGCGGACCAGGTCGGCGTTGCCGATCCGGGCCAACGGCCCGCTGCCGGGCGGCTGTTCGGCAGCGAAGCGTTCGCTGGTGAACGGGGTCCGCCAGAGCTGGACGGGGTGCAGTCGGGTGGGCCCGTCCTCGGCCGGGCGCAGGGCGACGAGGGTGCCGTCGGCGAGCAGCGCGTAGCCCTGGCAGGGCAGCGGGGCGGAGGCCTCCTGGCGGACGCTGTTGTATGGCTGGAGCAGGGCGCGGCCGTCGGTGGACGAGCGGAACTCGTACAGCACGTCCTCGCCGTTGGGCGAGAGGACGGTGCGCTCGTACACCAGGCCGTCGACCGGCTGGTCGAAGGTGCGCACGGTGCCGTCCACCAGGTGGCAGCCGCCGGGGAACGCCACGCCCTGGTCGGCGGGCAGCCGCAGGCAGGCCTGGCCGAGCGCGTCGATCCGGGTGACCGTGCCGGTGGGCAGGTGGACCACCAGGTGCCGCTCGGTCTCCTCCTGGTACGGGCGCACGCGCACCAGCAGCAGGGTGCCGAGCCGGGCGTGGGCGATCCGGGCGTCGGCGAGGGTCTGGAGGGCCTCGACCAGCGGTTCCCGGTGCAGCTCCCGGCCGTCCGGGGCGGCGATGGTCAGCCGGCCGCCGTCGACGCCGACCAGCAGCTCGCCGGCCAGGTCGGCGCGGGGCGGGCGGCCGGGGCCGGCGGGCAGCTGGTCGTCCCGGGTGAGGGTGGTCCAGGGCAGCTGCCGGCCGTCGGCGGGGGTGTGGTCGCGCTCGCCGCGCCCGTCCAGGTAGCCGGGCCGGGCGTCGCCGTCCAGGCGCCAGCGCAGCACCCGGACGTCGGCGGCGGCCGGGCCGGTGCGGAAGACGGCGAGCAGCCGGCCGTCCACCGGGCGCAGCCGCTCCAGCCGGGCGTCGCGGAAGTAGCGCCGCAGGTCGGCGAGGTCCTGGTGCAGCCGCGGGTCGTCCAGCAGGGTGCCCTCGGCGGGCGCGGGGGAGAGGTCGGGGTGGTGCAGGCCGAGGACGTCGGTGAAGTCCCCTTCGCCGTCGGTGAGTTCGGCCGCGCGGGTGCCGAGCAGCAGCAGCCCGCCGGCGGCGGTGAGGTCCTGGGGCAGGCAGGCCCGGGCGGTGGTGAGCCGCCCGGTGCCGGCCAGCCGCAGCTCCCCGCCGCCGAACTCGGCGACCCGGCGGGCGTTCAACGCCTGGGCCCGGTCGGCGAGTTCGGCGGCGGCTCGGGCGAGCCGGTCGCGCAGGACCTCGTAGGTTCCGGCGTCGAGCCGGGCGTCGAGGGCGTCCACGGTCACGGTCACGTTCCTCAGTTGACTCAGTTGAATCGGTCGACTCGGTTGCCCGGCGGGCAGCAGGTCACTTGGAGCCGTTCACGGAGGCGAGGCCACCGGCCAGCGCCCCGATCGGGGTCTCCGCGACGCCCAGCTGCCGCGCCGAATCCAGCAGTTGGCGCAGCTGGCCGGCCTGGTCACCCGCCCCCGAGCCGATCAGCTTCATCAGCAGGGCGGACACCGTCAGGTTCTGCACGTCGGCCGTGGAGACCGAGGAGAGCACCCTGGTGAGGTCCTCGGTGAAGCTGGCCCGCCCGTCCAGCCAGGGCCCGGCCAGGGTCTGCGCGGTCTGCGAGTGGCCGACGAAGGCGTCCACGCTCTTGCCGGCCGACACCGACTGCACCAGCCTGTCGAAGAACACCGAGTCCCCGCCGACGATGTCGATCTTCGCCTTCTCCAGCCCGGCCGCGACCAGCGCCGCCTGGGCCTCCGCGATCTGCCGCTGGGCGTCCAGCCCGGCCAGCCGGACGTCCTTCTCTGCGGCCAGCCGCAGGCGGTACTCCTCGTGCCCGCGCGAGGCCTCGTCCAGCTTGGCCATCGCCGCGGCCTTCTCGGTCAGGCCCTCGGCCTCGGCCTTCAGCTTGGCGCCGACCTCCAGCGCGGCGGCCTTGGCCTTCTCGGCCTGGACGGCGGCCTCGGCGCGGCCGACCTTCTCCACCGCCGCGGCCTCCTGCTCGCGGACCTGGACCCTGGCCAGGCCCTCGGCGGCGGCCTCCGCACGGATGCCCTCGGCCATCCGGATCTTGGCGGTCGCGTCCAGCTCGGCGGCCTGCTGACGGGCCTCGGCCAGCACCAGCGCCTCGCGGGCCTTGTGCGCGGCGGCCTGCTCGGCGGCCTCGGCGGCCTTGATGTCCTTGACCAGCTTCTCCTGCGCCTCGGCCTCGGCCTGGATCACGACGGCCTTGCGCACCCGCTCGGCCTCCTCGGTGGCGCGCAGCGTCTTGACGGCCTCCTCCTGCTCGGCGACGGTGCGGTCCACCGCGACGCGCTCGCGGACCACGTCGGCGACCTCGCGCCTGGCGGACTCGACCTCCTTCTCCTTGGCGATCGCGGCGAGCTCGGTCTCCCGCTCGCGGCCGACGACCTCCAGCAGGCGGTCCTTCTCGATCCGCTCGTTCTCCACCGCGATCACCCGTTCGCGGTTCTTCTGCGCCACCGCGACCTCGCGGGCCTGGTTCTCCCGCTGCACCCCGAGCAGCTCCTCGGTGCGCAGGAAGGCGGTCTGGGCGTTCAGCCGCTCCTCCTCCTGCACCCGGGCGATCACCGCGTCCTCCTTGGCGCGCAGGGTCTCGATCTCGCGGCGCTGGCGGATCTCGGCGTCGGCCTGCCGGCGCTCCAGCTCCAGGACGGCCTCCCGGGCGTCCACGTTCTGCCGGGTGATCTCCTTCTGCTCGGTGCGCTGGTACTCGTTGGTGCGCACGTGCTCGATCGCGGTCAGCTCGGTGATCTTGCGGATGCCCTGGGCGTCCAGGATGTTGTCGGCGTCCAGCTGGTTCATCGGGGTCTGTTCCAGGTGGTCGATGGCCGCGTCCTCAAGGGTGTAGCCGTTGAGGTCGGTGCCGATGACCGCGATGATCTGGTCCCGGAACTCGTGCCGGTGGGTGTACAGGTCGGTGAAGTCCAGCTGCTTGCCGACGGTCTTGAGCGCCTCGGCGAACTTGACGGCGAAGAACTCCTGGATCGCCTGCGGGTCGCTGGCCCGGGCGGTGCCGATCGACTGCGCGACCTTGATGACGTCCTCGACGGTCTTGTTCACCCGGACGAAGAACGAGATCCGGATGTCCGCGCGGATGTTGTCCCGGCAGATCAGACCGTCCCGGCCGGCCCGGTGGATCTCCACCGTCTTCGCGGTGATGTCCATCAACTCGGCCTTGTGGAGCACCGGGAGGACGATCGCGCCGGTGAAGGTCACGTCCACCTTCTTCGTCCGGGAGACGATCAGTGCCTTGCCCTGCTCGACCTTCTGGAACAGGCGGCCCACGAACAGCAGCATGGCGAGCAGGATGAGCAGCACGACGGCGACGAGCACGCCGAAACCCACGGCGATGGTGTCCATCACGGAGTCCTTTGACGAGATGGCGAGTTGGTGCGATAGAGGAGTGCGGTGAAGGAAGTCGAGAAAGGTGACGGATCGTCAGGTCAGTTCGGACGGCGGATCGAAGGGCGCCACCAGGAAGTGCTCGCCCTCGGCGTCGTAGTCGAAGATCAGGGCGGTCCGTCCGGCCGTCAGGCCCGGTTCGGGCTCCGCCGTGCGGACCTGGACGGTCGCGGTGGAGCCGTCCTCCGCGGTGACCTCGGCCTGCCCGAAGTCGGCCGTCACCCGGCCGGTCCGGATCACGCAGACCCGGCCGACGAAGTCCCCCCGGGTGGCCGGCCGGTCCTGCGGGAACAGCCGCGACAGCGGCCGGACGAGCACCCGGGTGCCCGCCCAGGAGGCGACCAGCGCGACGGCGAACACGCCGCCGCGCGCCGGTGCCCCCGAGGTGAGGACGGTGCCGGCCAGGCTGACGAACCAGGCGAGCGCGACCAGCAGCGACACCGCCACCGTCACGGGCACCCCGCCCAGCCCCAGCGCGTCCAGCACGCCCGTGTGGTGGCCGGCGCCGTGCCGGTCGGATCCCCCGTCGCCGCCGTGCCCCCCGGCACCGTGCCCCGGATCTCCGGCGTGCCCCCCGTGCCCGGCACCCAGGTGGTGCCCCGCGTGCCCGACGTCCACGTGGTGCCCGCCGCCGTGCCCCCCGTGCACGGCGCCGGGCACCAGGCCGCCGAACAGCATCAGCAACCAGTACCCGACCACCACCACCAGCGCGAAGCTGAACAGCGCCGTCGGAAAGGCCAGCGCGGCCGCGAAGAATCCCCCCATCCCGGCCACGCTCCCCCGTCTTTCCGCCGGCGCCGCGCTTCGGCGCCGAGGAGATCATGGCAGCGCCGGGGCCCGCGGCACATTGCCAGGATCCGGCAATCTTTACGCCCTCTTGACACCCTGGTACGTGCGGCCCGCGTGACACTGCAACAGCTCGGCAACAGGACGGCCGCCGGACGGTCGCAGCGGTGCCCCGCAGGTTTGGCGCGGCGGGACTACAGCGGTTGCTCCGGCCAGTTCAGCAGCCGTGCCCCCATGGCTGCCGTCTCCAGCGTGAAGCGGTGGAGCGCGTCCGCCGGGTCGTACCCGGTGAGCGCCTTGATCCGCTCCAGTCGGTAGCTCAGGGTGCGCACGCTCAGGCCCAGCCGGCGCGCCGCCTCCGCGTTCACGTACGCGGCCTCCGCCTGCACGGCGATGGTGTCCAGCAGCGGACGGGCGCCTCCGCGTGCCTCGGTCAGCGGGCCGAGCACGCTGCGCACCAGGTCGGCCATGGCCGCCCGGTCACGCATCAGCACCGGGAAGACCAGCAGCTCCTCGGCCCGCAGCTGCTGGGCCGGCAGGTCCAGCCGGTGCGCGTAGTCCAGCGCGCCCAGCGCCTCCTCGTAGCTGCGCGGCACTCCGCTCGGCCCCGAGTGCCGGCGGCCGGTGGCCACCCGCCGCACCGGGCGGTAGCCGGGGCCGGGGCGCAGCGTCAGCTCGGCGAAGGCCTCCAGCACGGCCCGCTCGGAGTCCGGGGCGATGCACACCAGCCGGCCGTCCTTGCTGGCCAGCAGCACGTCCCGCTCGCCGAACCGTCCGGCCAGTTCCCGCTCCACCCGGTGCACCAGCGGATGCACGTCCGCGAACGGTTCGTCGCCCACCGCGACCGCCACCGTGTACGAGCCCGCCAGCCGCAGCCCGAACCGCTCCGCGCGCTCGGCGAGCAGCCCGAGGTCGCTGCGGCCGAACAGCAGGTCGTCGATGAACTCCCGCCGGGCCGCCTCCTCCTGGCGGACGGCGAGGCGCTGCGCCCGCTCGTGGCCCTCGCCCAGCGCGGCCAGTGCGGCGTGGGTGGTGGCCAGCACCGCGTCGCCCATCCCGCGCAGCTCGGTGACGCTGCTCGCGGCCGTCGTCCCGGGCAGGGTCTGCCAGGCCCGCCGGGCCGCGGCCAGACAGTGCGACACCACCTCGCGCAGCCCGTAGCCGGCCTCGGCGCAGTGCTCGCCGAGTGTGCGCAGACGCTCCAGCTCGTCGCGGCGCAGCAGCCGGCCGGTACGGGAGACGTCGGCGAGCAGCACGAGGTAGACCTCGGCCAGCTCGGCGGGTATGTCGTACTCGATCTCCTCGGTCACCGTGTCCTGCCAACCCCCGTGCGGCCTGGTCGTTCGGCGCTGAATTTATCAGGGCCGCCCCCGGCGGGGGACCGCCGCGGCGGCCCCCCGCGCCACCGGTCGCGGACGTGCGGGACGGAGCGTGCGCCGCTGCCGTCGATCCGTCGCCGCACGGACAGCGCCGGCGCGCCGTCGCCGTGCCCTCCGGGCGCCGCGGCCGGGCGACGGGAGTGGGTCGCAGGGATGCACCGATCGAGGCCTGCACCGGCCAGGGCGTGCACCGATCGAGGCTTGCCCGGCGGCCCCCGGAGGGGTTACACATCTAGACGTCTCTCCGCGCGCCTGCGGATGTCCCCGTCTCGTCCCGGGTGCGGCTCCACCGAAAGGCCTCCCGCATGTCCCTGGTCAACTTCCGCGACGCCGCCGCCCTCGGCGACCCCGAGGGCCGGCGGATCCGCCCCGGTGTGCTGTACCGCTCCGCCCAGCCGTTCCCGGCCGCCGACGAGGCCACCGTCGCCCAGCTGCGCGGCTGCGACATCCGCACCGTCGTGGACCTGCGCGACCCGCGTGAGACCGACCCCGCCGACTGGGCCGCCGTCGAAGCCGCCGGGACAGCTGTCGTCGCCGCCCCGGTGAACCCCGCCACCGACGCCCTCACCGCCCGGATGAGCACCATGGCCACGGCCGCCGACCTGGGCGACTTCTACGTCCTGCTGGCCGAGTCCGCTCCCGCGGCGGTGGCCGCCGCCGTCGAGGCCGCCGTCCGCCCCGGCGCCGTCCTGCTGCACTGCGCCGCCGGCAAGGACCGCACCGGCCTGCTGATCGCCCTCCTGCTGGACCTCCTCGGCGTCCCCGCCGAGCGCATCGTCGCCGACTACACCCGCACCGCCGACGCCCTCCCGCAGATCTTCGCCGGCCTCGCCGAGCGCCACCGCACCGCCCTCAACGACCGCACCACCTCCCGCGTCACCGACTCCCGGGGCCGCGACCTCACCATCCCGGCGCCCCTCCTGGAGGCCCCGGCCGAGGCCATGTCGGTCTTCCTCGACCGCGTCCACACCCACCACGGCGGCGCGGCCTCCTTCCTCCCCGGCTGTGGTGTCCCGGCGGCGACCCTCGGCGCCTTCCGCGCCAAGGCGGCCGTGGCCTGAGCCGAGGAGGCGGGTCACACGTCCCGCCGCCGTACCACGACCACCGTCACCACCACCGCGGCCACGCCCCACACGCCCATGGTGATCCACGAGTCCAGCACGCTCGGCGCGTACTTCCCCATCGTGGCCGTGGAGTTCGGGGTGATGGTGAGCCGCTGCACGGTGGCCAGCGGCAGGTGGGTGCCGATCTCCTTCAGCCACCGGTAGCGGTCCCCGCCGAACATCATCGGCAGGATGAACATCACCATCACCAGCGACACGATGGAGGCGGTGGCGTGCCGCAGCAGCGCGCCCAGCGCCATCCCGATCAGCGCGCAGACCGGCACGATCGCCGCATAGCCGAGCACGGCCCGCAGGCAGCCCTCGTCGGTGACGGAGAGCCCGACGTGCCGGGAGGCCAGCATCGCGTTGATGGTGAAGAAGGAGACCGCCGAGACCACGAGCCCGGCGAGCGCGGTGATCCCGCCGATCAGCAGCACCTTGGCCGTGATCACGCCCCGCCGGTCCGGTACGGCGGCGAAGGTGGTGCGGATCAGGCCGGTGGTGTACTCGCCGAACACGGTGATCGCCCCGAGGCTGCCGGCCGCGACAGCCATGAGGTCGCTCGCGATGTTGCCGAGGCCGTGGAACAGCGGGTCGTAGCTGTACGGAGGCTGGCCGGGCATCCGCGGCCGCGGGTGGTCGATGTAGGGCAGGTCGGTGTGGACGGCGTTCACGTTGACCGCGATCGCCACCAGCGAGGCCAGCGCCAGCACCCAGTAGGTGGAGCGCAGCGAGCGCAGTTTGATCCACTCGGCGGCGAGCAGGTCGACGAACCGGGGGGCGGGTTCGGCGCAAGCATGGGTCGCGGTGCTCATCGGGCCTCTCCAGCCAGGTACTCGACACTGTCGGCGGTCAGGGACATGAACGCCGACTCCAGCGACGACGTCCGGGCGGCCAGCTCGTGCAGCACCAGGCCGTGCCGCAGCGCGAGTTCGCCGATCCGCTCGGCCGGCATACCCGTGACGATCCCGACCCGCGGTTCCGTCAGCCGCACCTCGGCTCCTTCGGTGCGCAGGACCTCGACCAGCGTGGCGAGTTCGGGCGCCCGTACGGCCACCGAGGAGACCGCGTTGCGGGCCGAGAACTCCGCGAGGCTCTGGTCGGCGATCAGCCGGCCGCGTCCGATCACCACCAGGTGGTCGGCGGTGTGTTCCATCTCGGCCATCATGTGGCTGGAGACGAACACCGTCCGTCCCTCGTCCGCGAGCCGCCGGAACAGCCCGCGCACCCAGAGCACGCCCTCCGGGTCCAGCCCGTTCAGCGGCTCGTCGAAGAGCAGCACCGGCGGGTCGCCGAGCAGCGCGCCGGCGATGCCCAGGCGCTGCTTCATGCCCAGCGAGTAGCCGCCGATCCGCCGCCCGCCGGCCTTGCCGAGGCCGACCTCCGCCAGCACCTCGTCCACCCGCCCGAGCGGGATGCGGTTGCTGCGGGCCAGCGCCGACAGGTGCGCCCGGGCGCTGCGCCCGCCGTGCACGTCGCCGGCGTCCAGCAGGGCGCCGACGTGCCGCAGGCCGCGCGGCCGGCCGGCGAAGGGCGCCCCGGCCACGGTGACGGTGCCTTCGGTGGGGGTGTTGAGGCCCAGGATCATCCGCAGGGTGGTGGACTTGCCGGCACCGTTGGGGCCGAGGAAGCCGGTCACGGCGCCCGGCCGGACGGTGAAGGTCAGCCGGTCGACGGCCGTGGTGGCGCCGTACCGCTTGGTCAGTCGTTCGATCTCGATCACGGGGACAACGCTGCCGGTCGGAGCCCGGCCCGGGCATCGGGCCGCGGGCCACAACCGCGGGCCACCGCACTGGCCCCGGGGATTACGCCCCCGGGCCAATGTGCCGCCGTCCGGGCCGCGGCTACCATCGCGTCATGATCACTGCCGAACCCCGCCCGCCGCTGCTCAGGCGCCTGCCCGCGGGCGTGTGGGTGGGGGCGCTCTGGACGGCCCTGGTGATGTTCCGCTTCTTCACGCGCGAGAACGAGCTGCAGCACCTGTTCAAGTACCACGGCAACCCCGAGGACATGCCGATGGTGGTCACCGCGGTGGTCACCACCCTGGTCGCGTCGCTGCTGGTCCGGCTGCCGCTGCTGGCCATCGTGGTGGCGCTCGCGGGTGCCATCTTCGCGCTCGGGATGTGGGGCGTCCCGGAGGCCGCGCCGCTCCAGTTCCTGATCGCCGACGCGGTGGTCGGCTACTGCGCGGCCACCCGCTCCCGCCGGGTCTCGCTGAGCGCCCTGGCGCTGCCGCTCGCCACCCTCGCCGGGCTGCTGCTCTGGGGCGCCGTCAACGACTACCCCGTCAACCCGCTCGCCTACGCCGGCTTCGCCGCGACCGTGCTGATCGCCTGGCTGGTCGGCAACACCGTCCACCAGGGCCGCGCCCACGCCGATGCGCTGCGCGGCCGGGCCTCCGAACAGGCCATCACCGCCGAACGGCTAAGGATCGCCCGCGAGTTGCACGACATGGTGGCCCACAACATCGGCATCATCGCGATCCAGGCCGGCATGGGCAGCCGGGTCATGGACACCCAGCCCGCCGAGACCCGCCGCGCCCTGGAGGCGATCGAGGCCACCAGCCGGGAGACCCTGGCCGGCCTGCGCCGGATGCTCGGCGCGCTGCGGCAGGGCGAGGGGGAGTCCGCTCCGCTCGAAGCGGTGCCGGGGCTGGGCGAGTTGGACCGGCTGGTGAAGAAGGCGGCGGGCGCCGGGGTGCGGGTCGCGCTCACCCGCCGCGGCGAAGCCCGTCCCCTGCCGCCCGAGGTGGACCTGGCCGCCTACCGGATCGTCCAGGAAGCGGTCACCAACGTCGTCAAGCACTCCGGCACCCGCGACTGCCACGTCACCGTCGAGTACGGCCCGCACGAGCTCGACGTCACGGTGGTCGACCTGGGCGCGGGAGCGGCGACCGGCACCCCCGGCACCGGCTACGGGCTGGCCGGCATGCGCGAGCGGGTCGCCCTGCTGAACGGCGAGTTCAGCGCCGGACCGCGCTCCGGGGGCGGCTTCCTGGTCGCCGCCCGCCTGCCGCTCCCCGAGCAGACCCCCGTCGAGCTCCCCCTGGAGGTGGGACCGTGATCCGCGTCGTCCTGGTCGACGACCAGCCGCTCATCCGCACCGGCCTGCGCGTACTGATCGCCGACGCCCCCGACCTGGAGGTGGTCGGCGAGGCCGGCGACGGCGCCGAGGCCGTCGAGCTGGTCACCCGGCTGCGCCCCGACGTCGCCGTGATGGACATCCGGATGCGCCCCCAGCCTGGCGGCTGGGAGGTGCCCCCAGTCACGGACGGCATCGAGGCCACCCGCCGGATCACCGCGGACCCGGACCTGCCCACCCACGTCCTCGTCCTCACCACCTTCGACGACGACGACTACGTGTACGGCGCGCTGCGGGCCGGGGCGAGCGGCTTCCTGGTCAAGGACCTCGCCCTGGAGACCATCCTGGACGGCATCCGGGTGGTCGCCGCCGGGGACGCCCTGCTGGCCCCCGGCATCACCCGCCGGCTGATCGGCGAGTTCGCCGCCCGCCCGCAGGGAACGGCCCGGCCCGCCCAGCCCCGCAGGCCCGTCGCCGAGGCCGTCACCGAGCGCGAGCGCGAGGTTCTCACCCTGGTCGGCCGGGGCCTGTCCAACGCCGAGATCGCCGTGGAGCTCACCATCAGCGTGGCCACCGCCAAGGCCCACGTCGCCCGGCTGTTCACCAAGCTCGACGCCCGCGACCGGGTCCACCTGGTCATCCAGGCCTACGAGTTCGGGCTGGTCGTGCCGTAGGAGCACGCGCCGTAGGAGCACATGGCGAAGCGCCGAGGCGGGCCCCCACGGTCCACCCCGGCGCTCCGGCGATCAGATCGTCAGTGGACGATCGCGTGCGAGATCTGGCACCCGCTGACACCGTTGGACCAGGTGCCCTGCATGGCGAAGGTGCCCGTCGCGAACGCCACGTTCTGCGAGCCGCCCGTCCCGCCGACGCCGTTCCAGGAGCACTTGTCGGCGTTCTCGTACCCGGTGGAGTCGGTCCAGCCGCCCGCAGGGTTCTGGTCGGTGATGGTCTCCGAGTACTCGTGGCCGTACACCATGGTCACGCCGTCCAGGGTGCCCGCGCTGCCGCTGTTGACGTAGTTCTGGCCGCAGGAGGTGCCCATGTCGGTCACGTACGGGTCGTTGGTGAACGCCACGTCACCGTACGGGGAGGGGGCGGCGCCGCCGGTCAGGGTGGTGTCGCCGTTCCAGTCGTGCCAGGCGCAGAAGCCGCCGTTGGGGGTGTTGAAGCCGTCCGGGTGGGTGCCGGTCGGCGACAGCACCACGTACTGCACGTTGCGGTTGGACGCGGCGGTGGTGTTGCCGAAGTGCCCGGCGGCCTTGACGGCCTCGGCGGCCAGCTGGTTGCCGCTGGCCTGGTTCGGAGCGGCGGCGGACTCGTCGACCCAGACGCCGGCCAGCGCGCCGCCGGTCGGGTAGCCGACGTGCGCGGAGCCGCTCGGGCAGCTGGTCGCGCCGGTGGCGACGCCCTCGCAGTACTGGGTCATGACGCCGGACCAGGTCTCGTTGTTGGTGCCGAGGCCCTTGAACAGCTGCTGCGCCCGGACGGCCTCGCCCTTCGGGTCGCCGGAGAGTGTGGTGTAGCCGGCGGAGTTGGTGCCCTGGGTGCCCCACTGGGTGCCCCAGAAGATCAGGTAGACCTTCGGCGCGCCGGTGGTGACGCCGATGCCGTCCACGCCGCCGCCGTACCTCAGGTTGTTGCTCGCGCCCTTGGCCGACTGGCCGGCGTTCTCCTTGGTCGGGTGCACGCCGTGCCGGTACGGGTGGGGCTGCCCGGCGAACTCGCCGGCCGGCCGGTTGTCCTGGACGGCCTGGGCGGCCGGGGCGGCGGCGAAGCCGGTGGCGGCCAGGGCCAGGGCGCTGAGCCCGGTCAGGGCGCGCAGCCGCATCCGACGGGAGGTGGGGGAGATGCCCATCGTGAGGGTTCCTCTCTGATGCCGCCGAACCCGGGTACGGGAACGGGCGGCACGGTGGGGGACGAAGGGGGAAGTGCGACGACGGCAGCGCGGAGGAACTGACAGCCCGTGGTGAACGGTCAGTGCCGTGGGGATGGGGAGCCGGTTACCGCCGACGGCCGGAAGCAAAGCAGAGTTGTCGAAACAGGGTCAACGACGGAAAAGGTAAGACCCGCCCCAAGGAAGGACCCAGCGGACGTATAGAACGTCAAAAACCCCCAGCTGACGGGTGGTCGATGCGCGTAGCGCGGCCGAATGCCAACAGTTGAGAGGCGCTTCTACACCGTATTCACCGGCGGACCGCGGTCAGGGGCCCTCGACCTCGCCGATGCGCATGATCCGGCCGTGGGAGTCCAGCACCACGTCGTAGGCGTTGCCGTGGCAGCCGTACGGGTCGGCCGGGTCGCGCTCGGCCAGGCAGTCGTCGAGGTGGGTGATCAGCTCGTCGAGGGGGACGGTCCTGGACGGGTCGTCGTGCGGGGCGTCGACCAGGGTCGCCGTCACGCCCGCCCCCGCGAAGCCGTAGTGGACCGGGCTGCCGGCGGGCTCGTAGCGGCCGGTGCCGCAGCTGAAGCGGGCGGGCTGGGCGGTGAGTGAGGCCGGGCCGGCGGAGACGACGAGGAGGACCTCGTGGCCGGGGCGTCCGGTGGGGGTGGCGCACTCCGGCCCGGCGGACGGGTCGGCGGACGGGTCGACCACGGAGGAGTAGGGCTCCTCGTCCTCGTAGAAGAGGTCGTCATCGTCGTCCAGCAGGTCGTCCGCGCCCTCGCCGGCGGCGGCGGAGGCGGCGGCCACCGTGGAGCGGGAGTCGGCGGGCGTGCAGCCGGTGAGCGCGGCGGTGCCGCAGGCCAGCAGGACGGCGGCGAGGAGGATGCGGGGCGTGGCCATGGCACAAGTCTCCCCGGGCGGCGGCGGTTGTCGGTACCTGCCTAACACGACCGGGGCCCGGCCCGCGGTTCCCTCCCCCGGCGTGCGCCGGTTCCCTCCCCCGGCGGACGTGCGGATCCGGCGGGGGAGGGGGTTCGTCGAGCGGGCGTCAGGCCGCCACCGGCAGGCCCGCCTCGTACGCCTCGCGCAGCCGGGCCTGCGCCTGGGCGCCCGCCGCCAGGTGGTCGAGGCCGAGCAGCGCCGCGCCCAGCACCGGCGGCGCGACGACGACCCGCGGCTCGGCCAGCGGCGCGGCCTCGGCGAGCCGGGCGGTCAGGTTGTCCAGCAGCAGCGGCTGCCGGGAGGCGAGCACGCCGCCGCCCAGCACCACCGGGGTGGGGGTGTCCAGCAGCTCCAGGCGACCGAGCGCGACCACCGCGAGCCGGACGATCTCGTCGGCCTGGCGGTCGATCAGTTCCAGCGCCACCGCGTCGCCCTCGGCGGCGACCGCGAACAGCACCCGGGCGATCTCGTGCAGCCGCGCGTTCGGCAGGTGCCCCAGGTGGACGGCCTCGGCGACGGCGCCGGCGCTGGGCAGGCCGAAGTGCTCGGCGATGGCCCGGGCGAGCCCGGTCGGACCGCCGCGCCCGTCCTCCGCGCGGACGGCGTGCCACATGCTGGCGATGGCGAGCCCCGAGCCGCCGCCCCAGTCTCCGGTGAGCTCGCCGAGGGCGGGGAAGCGGGCGGTGCGGCCGTCCGGCAGCAGGCCGACGCAGTTGATCCCGGCGCCGCAGACCACCGCGACCCCGCGCGGGCCGTCGGTGCCGGCCCGCAGCAGGCCGAAGGTGTCGTTGGCGACGGTGGTGCCGGCCCCCCAGGGGTGGGACTCCAGCGCCTCGCGCAGCGCCTCCTCCTCGACCGGCAGGTCGGCGTTGGCCAGACAGGCGCTGACGTGGCTGGTGAGCACGCCGCTCCAGGACGGGTGGCCGGCCGCCGCGGCGGCCTGCTCGACCAGCGGGGCGAGGCCGGCGACGGCCGCCGCGCCGCCGATCCTGTGCGGCTCGAAGCCGCCGCCGCGGGCGGTGCCGAGGATGCTGCCGTCGGTGCCGATCAGGGCGACGTCGGTCTTGGAGTTTCCCGCGTCGATGGCGAGGACGCCGGGCAGGAGTGGTTCTGGCTGGTGGGTCATCAGGTCCCCGCGCTCGTACGTGGCCCGGGCCGTGGTCGTCGGCCGGGTGCCCGGCCGAAGGGTCCCCGGCCGGGGTGGACGGTCTCCTCGCCGTGCCCGCCCGGCGACCGGAGGAGGTCGCCGGGCGGGCACGACGGGCCGGGTCAGGCCCAGGCGAGGTGCTCGCGGTTGTGGGCGAGCAGCCGGTCCGTGAGCTGGTCGGCGAGCTCGATCTGGCCGACCAGCGGGTGGGCGAGCAGGGCGTCGAAGACCCGGTCGCGTCCGCCGCGCAGGGCGGCGTCGAGAGCGAGGTGCTCGTACGAGGTGACGGCGGCGATCAGGCCGGCGTACAGCGGCTCGACGGGCCGCTGCGGCAGCGGGCGCACGCCCCGCGCATCCACCTCGGCCGGCACCTCGATGACGGCGTCGTCCGGCAGGAAGGGCAGCACGCCGTCGTTGCGGGTGTTCACCACCTGCACGGAGGTCCCGCCGCCGGTGCCGAGCAGTGCGGCGATCAGCTGGACGGCGGCCTCCGAGTAGAACGCGCCGCCGCGCTTGCCGAGCAGCTCGGGCTTGGTGTCCAGGGTCGGGTCGGCGTACAGCTCCAGCAGCTGCCGCTCGATCTCGGCCACCTGCGCGGCCCGCGAGCCCTGCTCCTTCAGCTCCGCCACCACCGCGTCGTGCTGGTAGAAGTACCGCAGATAGTAGGACGGCACCACGCCGAGCCGCTCGATGACCTCCTGCGGAAGGTGCAGGTCCTCGGCGATCTCCTTGCCGTGCGAGGACAGCAGCTCCGGGAGCACCTCGCGCCCGGCCGCGGCGCCCGGGGCGTCCAGCAGGGTCACCCCGCGCTCCCAGGTCAGGTGGTTGAGCCCGACGTGGTCGAGACGGACCAGCTCCGGGTCCACGCCCAGGTGCGCCGCGAACTTGCGCTGGAAGCCGATCGCGACGTTGCACAGCCCCACGGCCTTGTGGCCGGCGCTCTGCAGGGCCCGGGTGACGATGCCGACCGGGTTGGTGAAGTCCACGATCCAGGCGTCCGGGTTGGTCCGGCGCACCTGCTCGGCGATGTCCAGCACCACCGGGACGGTGCGCAGCGCCTTGGCGAGCCCGCCGGCGCCGGTGGTCTCCTGCCCGACGCAGCCGCACTCCAGCGGCCAGGTCTCGTCCTGGTTGCGCGCCGCCTGCCCGCCGACGCGCAGCTGGAGCAGTACGGCGTCGGCGCCGGCGACGCCCGCCGCCAGGTCGGTGGTGACCGTGACGACCGCGCAGTGGCCCTGCCTGGCGAAGATCCGCCGGGCGAGGCCGCCGATCAGCTCCAGGCGCTCGGCGGCCGGGTCGATCAGCACCAGCTCGCCGATCGGCAGGGTGTCGCGCAGCCGGGCGAAGCCGTCGACCAGCTCCGGGGTGTACGTCGAACCGCCGCCGACGATTGCCAACTTGAGTGCGGACATCAGCCCTTGACCCCTGTCAGTGTCACGCCTTCGATGAAGGCCTTCTGAGCGAAGAAGAAGAGGACGATCACCGGCGCCATCACCAGCACGGTGGCGGCCATGGTGAGGTTCCAGTTGGTGTGGTGGGCGGCCTTGAAGGACTCCAGCCCGTAACTGAGGGTCCAGGCCTCGTGGTTGTTGCTGGCGTAGATCTGCGGGCCGAAGTAGTCGTTCCAGCAGTAGAAGAACTGGAACAGCGCGACCGCGGCGATGGCCGGCTTGGCCATCGGCAGGACCACCCGCAGCAGGGTGCGCAGGTCGCCGCAGCCGTCCATCCGGGCGGCCTCGATGTACTCCTTGGGGATGGTCATCAGGAACTGGCGCAGCAGGAAGATGGAGAACGCGTCGCCGAAGGCCATCGGGATGATCAGCGGCCAGAGCGAGCCGCTCATGCCCATCTGCTTGGCCCAGAACAGGTACATCGGGATGACGGTGACCTGCGGCGGCAGCATCATCATCGCGATGACCGCCATCAGGGCCAGGTTGCGGCCCCGGAAGCGGAACTTGGCGAGCGCGTAGGCCACCGGGAGGCTGGAGACCACGGTCAGCAGGGTGCCGAGCGCGGCGTACAGCAGGGTGTTGCGCCACCAGGTGAGGAAGCCGGGGGTGTCCCAGACCTTGCCGTAGTTGCCCCAGTTCCAGCTGGTCGGCCAGTAGTCGGTGGTGAGCGCCTGCCGGTCCGACATCACCGAGGTGAGGAAGACGAAGACGAAGGGCAGCAGGAAGAACAGCGCGGCGGCGATGGCCAGCGCGTGCACGGCCACCCAGTTGAGCGCCGCGCGGCGCCGGGCGGCCCGGGCCGCGGGGCCGCCGTGACGGGAGGGGCCGGCCGTGGCCGGCGCCTTGGTGAGCGTGGTGCCAAGAGTCATGATCAGGTCCTCACAGGCCCGCTAGTCGTCGCTCGCCATGAAGCCGGAGCGGCGGCGGAGCAGGATCGAGGTGACAGCCATCGAGATGGCGAACAGCACCAGGGCGACGACACAGGCCGCGCCGTAGTTGAAGCGCTGGAAACCGAGGTTGTAGACCATCTGCGGCAGGGTCCAGGTGGAGCCGCCCGGGTAGCCGGGCTCGAACGGCTGGCCGGAGCCACCCGCGATGCCGCTGGCGACCTTCCCGGCGACGATCGCCTGGGTGTAGTACTGCATGGTCTGGATCACCCCGGTGACCACCGCGAACATGATGATCGGCGAGATGTTCGGCAGGGTGACGTACCGGAACCGCTGGAACGGGCCGGCGCCGTCCAGTTCGGCCGCCTCGTACTGCTCCCTGGGGACGTCCAGCAGCGAGGCCATGAAGATGACCATCAGGTCGCCGATGCCCCACATGGCGAGCAGGGTGAGCGCGGGCTTGGACCAGTCCTCGGAGGCGAACCAGCCGGGCTGCGGCAGGCCGAGCTCGCCGAGCAGGTGGTTGACCGGGCCGGTGCCGGGGTTGAACAGGAAGGCGAAGGCGACGGTCGCGGCCACCGGCGGGGCCAGGTACGGCAGGTAGAAGGCGGTGCGGAAGAAGCCGGCGCCGGTCTTGACCTTGGTGATGAGCATCCCGATGCCCAGGCCGAAGGCGACCCGCAGGGTCACCATGACGACGACCAGCCACAGGGTGTTGCGCAGGCCCTGCCAGAAGGTCGGCAGCTGGTTGAAGACGTAGTCCCAGTTCTTCAGGCCGCTGAAGGTCGGGGAGCCGAAGCCGTTGTAGGAGGTGAAGGAGAAGTAGGCGGTGGAGACCAGCGGGTAGACGAAGAAGACGCTGAACCCGATCAGCCAGGGGGAGAGGAAGGCGAGGGTGCGGGCCGCCTCCCGGCGGCGCTTCCGGCGCAGCAGGTGCTGCGTGGAGGGCGCCGCCGGGCCGGTCGGTCCCGCGTCGGCCTCGTCGTTTCCCTTGCGGGTGCCGAACGCGAGTGACATGGGAGCTCCGTGGACCGTTCCGGGCCTACTTGGCCTGGGCGATGTCGGTGTCGATCTGCTTGGCCGTGGCGGCCAGGCCGGCCTGGAGGTCGGTCTGCTTGCCGGACTCGTAGTCGTAGCCGAGGTTCTGCAGGGTGATGATGTAGCTGCCGCCGTTGACGGCCGGCGGGGTGGTGGTGGAGTCGGCGTTCCTGGCGACGTCCAGGAAGGTCTTGACGTTCTCGTCGCTGACCAGCTTCGGCGAGTTGAGCGCCTCGAAGGTGCTCGGCACGTTGTGGATCGCGTTGGCGAAGCCGACCACCGCGTCGGTGTCCGTGGTCAGGTACTTGACGAACTCCCAGGCGGCGGCCTGCTTCTTGCTGGTGCTGGCGATGCCGACGATGGTGCCGGTCTGGTAGCCGCGGCCGTAGGTGCCGGCCTGGTCGTCCGGGACGGGGAAGGCGGCGGTGGCCCACTCGAAGTCGGGCTTGTCCTTGGCGAGCGAGGCGGTGCGCCACTCGCCGTCGAGGATCATCGCGACCTGGCCGGTGTGGAAGGGGTTCTTGGCGCTGAACTCCTCGCCGAAGGTGGCGCGGTACTTCTCCAGCTTGTCGTAGCCGCCGAGCTGGTCGACCAGGCCCTTCTGCCACCTGAACATCGCGGCGACCTTCGGGTCGGTGGCGATGTTCGACTTGCCGTCGGAGCCGAAGTAGGTGGGGCCGTACTGGCCGAGGAAGTGCTCGGTGGTGTTCTCGTAGCCGTGGTACAGCGGCATGAAGCCGAGCTGCTTGTACGAGTCGCCGTCGGCGACGGTCAGCTTGGCGGCGTCCTCGGCGAACTCGCTGAAGGTCTTCGGCGGGTGGGCGATGCCGGCGGCGGCGAAGGCCTTCTTGTTGTAGTACAGGCCGTAGGCGTCGCCGAGCAGCGGCAGCGAGCACTGGTTGCCCTGGAACTGCGTGTAGTCGAGCATCGTGGCCGGGAAGGTCTTGGCCGGGTCGATGCCGCTCTTCTGGAGCATCGGCTTGAGGTCGACGAAGGCCTTGGTCGAGCAGAACATGCCGACGTTGTTGGTGGTGAAGGAGGAGACCACGTCCGGCGCGTCGGCGCCGCCGGCCCGCAGGGCCTGGTTGACCTTGTCGTCCGCGAGGCTGTCCACGGCCTTGACGTGGATGTTGGGGTGGGCTTTCTCGAAGGCGGCGATGTTGTCGTTGATCGCCTTGATCTCGTTCTCCTGGCTCCAGCCGTGCCAGAAGGTGATGGTGACGTCCTTGCCGCTGGCCGAGTCGTCGCTGCCGCCCGAGTCGCTGGAACCGGTGCAGGCGGAGGCGAGCAGGGCCAGGACGGCGCTGCTGGCGACGGCGGCGATGGTGCGACGGCCTCTGCGGGAGGTGGTGGCGTGCACTTCGGGATCCTCCTGGGGGTGCGCGGGCAGGCCTCGTTGCCTCGGGTCCCGCGTTCGGGGGTAGGGGAGAGGTGGGTGCAGGGAGCGAGGTGACAGGGGGAGCGTCAGTGGGTGGAGAAGACCGCCTCGCGGGCGTCGGACAGGGCACGTTGCAGGGCGCCGAGCAGGACCGGTGAGCCGGGCAGGGCGCTGCTGCGGACCTCCGGACGGGCGATGGAGATCCGCGCCAGTTCGTCCTCGACCAGTGCGCGCAGGCGCTCGCCGCCCGCGCTCGGCACCACGCCGGAGAGGACCACCAGCTGGGGGTCGACGACGGCGACGATCACCGCCAGCCCGACGGCGAGCCGCCCGGCCAGCTCGGCGAGGAAGGCGTCGCCGGCGCCCGGGGTGGCCAGCGCCTTGGCGATGGACTCCTGCGCGGTGGCCGCGCCGAGCCCGTGCTCACGGGCCAGGGCCCGGACGGCGGGTGCGCCGACCAGGGCCTGGAACCCGCCGAACTTGCGGCGGCGGGCGTCCCACTCGACCGGCGAGTCGGGCAGCGGCATGTAGCCGACCTCCCCGGCTCCGCCGGTGAAGCCGCGGTGCAGCCGCCCGCCGATCACGATCGCCGCGCCGACCCCCGCCCCGGCCCAGAGCAGGACGAAGTCCTCGAAGCCGGCCGCCGCACCCGAGGACCGTTCGGCGACGGCGGCCAGGTTCACGTCGTTCTCGATCGACACCGGCGCGCCGATCGCCCCGGTCAGTTCCTCGACCAGTCGCGGCGAGTGCCAGCCCGGCAGGTGGGAGGCGTAGCGCAGCTTGCCGGTGACGGGGTCGGGGGCGCCGCCGACGCCGATCGCGGCGGTGCGCAGACCGCCCTCGGGGATTCCGGCGGCCCGCGCCGCCTCGGCCACCGCGGCGGCGACGGTCGGGACTGTCCCGGCGGCCGGGACGCCCTTGGTCGGCACGGTGTGCCCGGCCAGCGTGGTGCCGGTGATGTCGGCGACGGCGACCCGGATCTCGCTGTTGGTGACGTCCAGTCCGGCGACGTACCCGGCGGCCGGATTCACCTGGTACAGCTGGGCGTTGGGGCCGGGGCCGCCCGCCGTGGTGCCGACCGGCAGGACCAGCCCGGCCGCCTCCAGCCGGGCCAGCAGCTGGGAGGCGGTGGGCTTGGACAGCCCGGTGAGGGCGCCGATCTGGGTGCGCGAGAGCGGCCCGTTCTCCAGCAGCAGTTCGAGGGCGGCCCGGTCGTTGATGGCGCGCAGCAGGCTGGGGGTGCCGGCGAGGGGGGCCTTGGCGGTGCTCTTGGTCATGCCCGGAATCCTCCTCTTTCGGCTGTTCGGGATGGCCCGCGGGTGGCGCCGGCGTGGGGAGCGGGCTGGCTTCGGGCGAACTGTTAGGAAACTTTCCAGTCGCTTGGGAAGGACCGTAAGGGCCGTGTCGGCGGGGTGTCAATGGTGGGTGGAGCGGAGGATGCCGAAGCGTTACCGGACAGCGCGAAGCCCCGCCCCCGCGGTGGCGGGGCTCGCCCTTGCCCAGCGTTCAAAAAGAAACTTAAAAAAGCGTGTCGCCCTCCTCGGCAAGGAGGGGCGATACACTTATGAGTGAAATTATGAAGGTGGGAATTGTGATGTCGCCCCTCGGTGCGCCGAGGGGCGACATCAATCCTCGGTGGGTCGAGGGGAGTCGCCACCAAAAACCGATTGAATGACCCGAGGCTAGTAGAGGAGGGCCGCAGGAACTCGATCGCCCGCCTCGCCCAGGTTGCAAGGTGGGCGATCGCAGGGGGGGAGTAAAGGGAGAGAAGAAGGGCGCCGGCCTCCTCCAGCGAGGAAGCCGGCGTCGGAAAGCAGCAGATAGGCCGGTTGACAACAGTTCACCTCCCCCGATCAGGGCTCCCAGCCTATGCAGGAATTGGCTGTCGCTCCTCGGCACTGACGAGCGACAGCCAAAGAAACCTCAGGCATGGGCGAAGTGGGACGAGAGCGCATGAATCAGGGATGAAATCCCCTCTGAAGAATACTCAAGAGAGGCCCTGGGGTGCGGCGACGGCAGTGTCCGGCCGCTCTGTGCAGGAAGTCGGCCAGACCGACTTCCTGCACAGAGGGTGGGAAGACTGTGGGGCAATCACAGTTTCTTTCGCCGTTCCGCCGCGATCGTGATCGCGGCGGAACGGAGCGCAATGCAGGTGAGCAAGGAACGGATGAGAAGGGCGGGCCCGCGTCGTTGGACGCGGGCCCGCCCAGACGTTGGGCGCCTCATCCACCCACCCACCCACCCTGCCGCGAACGGAGCGCCCCCATCTGGCCCGACCTGCAATTACGGCGATCGGTGGGCGGCCCGGCCGACAACGGCCGGGCCGCCCGAAACCAGGGGAAAGCAAGTGGCCAACGCAAATCGGGCGGGCTCGGGCCCAAGGTCCTGGCCTGCCGTATCCCTTCCCTTGCGATCCCCTCACGCCTGCTCCTGCGTCGACAGGCGCGTCCGTAGGCTGGAGGTCAGGCAGCTTCGGCCCGGTCCAACTCGGCGGCACCCGGTTGGCATGGAAGTCTCCTGCCTCAAGGCATGGTTGAGCCAACGGCCAGCACCTTCAGTAGCTGATCCATGTCGTACGGTAGCGCCGACGTGGCATAGTTTCCATGTAGTCCATTGAAGACTTGCCATATCACTCTTGGCAGTGAATGAGAGGATCGCGATGGCATCGAGTGGCGCCACGACGTTGCGGCAGCAGCGCCTTGGGTTTGAGCTGCGCAAACTTCGCGAGAACGCCGGGCTCAGCTCAACTGCCGCCGCAGCTCTCGTCGGTGTGAACCAGGGCCATATGAGCCGAATCGAAGCGGGCCGCTACGCGGTGAGCGCGGAGCGCGTCCGCGCGTTCGCTCGGGCGTACGCATGCACGGATCAGAGCCTGATCGACGCTCTCGCCGGTATGACAGGCAGGCGGACTCGGGGGTGGTGGGAGGAGTATCGCGACATCCTGCCGCCGAACATGCTCGATCTTGCTGAAACGGAACACCACGCCACGGCGATGCGCATCGCCTCGGTGATCCACATCCCCGGCCTGCTTCAGACCGCCGACCACGCACGTGTGCTCGCCAGCAATGTCGTACCGCCTCTGACGCCACCCGACGTGGAGCACCGGGTGTCGTACCGGATCAAGCGGCAGGCCGTCGTCTACGGCCAGCGGGCGATCCCGCTCACAGCGATCGTCCATGAGGCAGCCCTGCGGATGGGGTTCGGCGGGCCGGCCGTGGCCCGCGCCCAGCACAGGCACCTCATTGAGGCGAGCACCCGTGAGAACGTATCCGTCCTCGTGATTCCCTTCGGTGCGGGAACGTTCCCCGGCTCCGGGCAGTCCATCGTCTACTGCTCCGAGGTCGTGCCCCAGCTCGACACCGTGCAGCTCGATACATACCACGGCTCCGAGTTCCTTGACGCCCATGCGCAACTGGTGAAGTACCAGAAGGTTCTGGATCTCATGGAGGCCTGTGCCATCAGCCCGGCGAAGTCGCGTGATCTCATTGCCCGTATCGAAAAGGAAACCTGAGAGGAAGCGCCATGTCAGATCTCAACTGGCAGAAGTCCAGCTACAGTTCCGAGTCGGCCAACTGTCTCTACCTTGCCGCAGGCCCCGACCGCAGCATCAAACTCCGCGAAAGCGATGAGCCCGACGTCGTCATCACCACAACGCCCGGCGGACTCCGCGCCCTCCTATGCGGCATCAAGGAAGGTGAGTTCGACCACCTGACAAGGTAGTTCCTCCTTGAGCGGCCCGCCTGTGCGGACCGAGAAGCGATGGGGGAACTGCCGAACTTCTGGGCCGGAACGGATGACAGCGAGCAAGCGAGCTTGCCGCGCCGCTGCAAGGCCGCTGGGCACACACCCAAGGCTTCGCAGACTATGCAGGCCCCTCGAATGAGTCTGGACCGCAAGACCGACATGGATCCGAAGCTGTGAGCGTAGTTGTAGAACCAGCTGCTGGCGTTCACTCACCTGGGGTAGGGCAGTGGGTTGACGGCCAAGTGGTCGTCGTAGCGGAAGGCCAGAGCAAGTTCGAGCAAGTTCATGGTGCGAGTGGCGACTTGTACGGCAAGATCGTTCAAGGCGATCGACTCCGACCCGCTTAGGA
Source organism: Kitasatospora sp. NPDC101235 (assembly GCF_044767505.1). Lineage (NCBI taxonomy): Bacteria > Bacillati > Actinomycetota > Actinomycetes > Kitasatosporales > Streptomycetaceae > Kitasatospora > Kitasatospora sp. NPDC101235. Next base: position 258,155 of record NZ_JBIWNZ010000006.1, on the reverse strand, counting down.
GGCCCACCATGGCACTGCACAAGCTCGGACAAGACCCCAACAGCCCCGAGGGCAAGTCGCCGACGGTCTACTTCGACGACGTGACGGGCAACTACATCCTCCAGGGCTGGAAGGTGCTCGACCCGGAACGTCTCGCGCAGATGGACATCCCCGGGCACGAGACCGTGATCGAATTCCCCAAGCGCATGATGCAGTTCTTCCCGGAGGTGAACGGTGGCAGCAGTCCCATCGCTTGAGGATCTGCTGCGGACCTGCACCCGCTCAGCTCTCCACCTGGAGATGCGCGACGGATACATGCGGGACGACCCGCTGTTCCTCCGTTGGCTCAGCGGACAGCGCGACGACCCTGCCGACCGCCCGGCGTGGTGGAGCCCCTGGTTGCAGCTCATCGAGGAAGCCACGAGCCGCGGGGTTGAGGTGCGGCGCGCGCGGGTCGTCTCGGAACCGGTGAGCGAGTACATCCGGTTCGAGCACGAAATCACGTTCCGGAACGTCGCCTCCGGTGAGCAGGTCAGATGGCTTTCCCGTCGGCAGGCGACTGGCCTGGCGCTTCCGGGCAACGACTTCTGGCTGATCGACGGACAGCTTCTCCTGGTCCACCACTTCAGCGGTGACGGCAACTTCGTGGACGACGAGGTCACCACCGATCCGCAGACCGTGAAGCTCTGCGCCTCCGCCTTCGAGGCCGTCTGGGAACGGGCGGTCCCGCACGAGGACTTCCGGCTGCGCTGACCGTGTCCGCGTCGTCCAGCGTTCAGCAAGCCAAGCAGGCCCTCGGCCAGCGTCTGCGCGACATCCGGCGAGACTCCGGACTCAGCGCGCGGGCGCTGGCCGAAGCTGCTGGGTGGCATGAATCGAAGTGCTCCAAGATCCAGAGCGGCCGGGTGATGCCATCGGAGGCCGACCTCCATGCCTGGACGGCCATCTGCGGGGTCCCGGATCAGGCAGCAGACCTCATCGCGACGGCCCGGAACATCGAGGGAATGTACGTCGAGTGGCGGCGCCTTGAGCGCGCCGGCCTCAAACGGGCTCAGGAGTCCGTGCGCCCCCTTTTCGAGCGCACGCGGCGATTCCGGATGTACCAGTCGTGGGTCATTCCCGGTCTGCTCCAGACAGCGGCCTACACGCGCGAAGTGCTGAGCACGATCGTTTCCTTGCGCAGCACTCCCGACGATGTTGACGCCGCTGTTGCCGTGCGAATGGAGCGGCAGAAGGTGTTGCAGATGGGAGACCACCGGTTCGCCATCCTGATCGAGGAGTGGGTGCTGCGGACCGTCATCGGCACTCCGGACATCCTGGTCGGTCAGCTCGGCCATCTCATCACCGTCGGCTCCCTCCCGTCGGTGAGTCTTGGGGTGATTCCCCTTGGCTCCACCAGGGGCGCCGGCTGGCCGGTTGAGTCCTTCACCATCTACGACGATGCGCAGGTGAACGTCGAGCTCGTCTCCGCCCACCTCACCATCACCCAGCCGGCCGAGATTTCCGAGTACGGCCAGGCATTCTCCGAGCTGGCCAGCATCGCTGTCTACGGTGCCGAGGCAAGATCGCTCATCACTGGAGCCATCAACGCGCTCGGGTGAATGCGAGCAAGCTCAAGCAAGTTCGTCGACTGCGCATCCCGCTGCTCCCTACCGTCTCTACATGTCACCAGATGCCCTGAGACGGAGGGAGCGGCGCCATTTGCCCCTGTCACAACTGCGTTGCCCGCAGAGGGGTCGAGTGAGGCTGGTGCAGGCTGACGGTCTTCGACGGCTCGTGGACGACGGCCGGGATGCTTACCGGGAGGCTGCCGAACAAGCGGCTCGCGGGGTCCTCGCCCCCGGCCGGTCGCTGTCGCTTGCACGCTCTCGCTGCTCGTCCTCATAGCGCTGGCAACAGCGCTGATCGCCTCCGGCCGCTACTGGCCGACACCCGCGCCTTCGGGCGCCCCACAAGCCCCCGGCCTGTCGGAAAGGGCCTTCTTCCGGGCCGGACCGCACCACCCCGCAAGACTGCTCGCCCGGGTGCGGGCGAGCAGAGGCCAACCCGATTGGAGAGGTACATGAGCACCGTCACCATCGAGCCGGACCCGGAGGTCACCAACCTGACCCGCCGCCTGGACCACTCGGTCCCGGACGGCGACTTCGCCCCGGAGGTGGGCGTTGAGTCCCTGACCCGTCGCCTGGACCACTCGGTCCCGGACGGCGACTTCGCCCCGGAGGTGGGCGTTGAGTCCCTGACCCGTCGCCTGGACCACTCCGTCCCCGACGGTGACTTCGCCCCGGTGGGTGCCGAGGTCTGACCGTAGTCCCCGACTGATGCCGGTCAGTTGACGGCATGGGCGGGTCGGCGCGGGTGACCCATCCGAGCCGACCCGCCGCTCGGCGTCGCACACCCCAACCAAGGAGAGTCCGCATTGAAGACCGTCATCGCCCCCTGCGTCCCTGCCGGCTCCTTCTTCGACCTCGATCGGAAGGATCCGGTGCTGACCCGGCTCCGCGAGGAGGGCGCCGAGCTGGCTTTGCCGTTCGCCCTGATGGAGCGCCTGGTGAAGTCGGGCACCCCCTACGCGGAGCACGCCCGTTCTCTTCGCAGTGAATCCGTGACCGTGGCCGGCGCCACCTTCGGCTGGTTCGATGCCGTACTTCACGGCGAGATCGCTGACGAGATCAACCTGATGGACTACGAGATCGTCCAGCACACCGACGAGCGCCGCACGGCGCTGACTCAGGCCCTGGACCGTCTGTCGCTGGTCCACCCCGAGGGGTTCGCCCGCGTGCGCGGGTTCGTTCGGGGGCTGCTGTGGGTGGGCCTCAAGCCGGGCGTCCACACGTCCTCGCTGACCAGCTCCAGCGACCCGGCGCTCCCGTACATCATCACGTTCTCTGACAAGGCGTGCCGCCACATTCCGCCGAACACGGTCAGCGAGCAGCCGTCCCCCCTCTTCCTGGCGGAGAACCTGTTGCACGAAGGCGTGCACCAGTCGATCAGCTTCCACGTCCTCCAGCGCCAGGTATTCGTCGACGGGTACTCGTCCAAGACTTCTCCCAAGATCGAGATCAAGTGGCGGGCCGGGCAAGGAGAGGGCCGCAACCAGTACTGGGAGATCGACAGGGCCTTCCACGCGACCTGCGTGTACAACCAGCTGCTGCGGTTCCGCCAGTCCGAACTGTGCCGTGACGACCTGACGCTCACCGAGCGCGCGAGCTTCCAGAGCGCCTACGACGAGGGCCTGCCGGCCGTCCGGTACCTCATGCGCGAACTCGAACTCCTGCGTGAGCACTTCTCCCCACATGGGGTGGAGCTGCTGGCCGACCTGCGTCACCAGACCGACCAGCTGTAGCGCCACGCTGAGCAGAACCGAACGAGGGAAGGTCCAGTGCTCCAACACCTCATCGCCCAGGACGAGGGCCTGCGTATGGTCCCCACCGACCGGAACGAACTGACCACTGCGGTCGGCCGACTCCACGAGGAACTGCGGGCCCTGCCCGAGGGGGATGACCCCGCGCGTGCTCGGGTTCTGACCAGGTGGATCGGCATCGGCCAGATGTGCCTGGGCCACCACGAGGAGGCCCGCGCGTTCCTCCGGCAGTCGCTCGACTTGGCCGCGGCGATCGGCAACACCCGGGCCGTCGTCGCCACCGGGCTCAACCTCGGCGACGCGCACCGCTACGCCGGTGACGCGCGGACTGCGGACGCGCTCTACCGCAGCGCGCTGAACACCGCGCGAAGCCAGCACCCGGAACTCGTTGACTTCGCGCTTCAGCACACCGGCAAGCACCTGATGGAGCGTGGCGACCTCGCGGGTGCCCAGGCCTGCCTTCAAGAAGCGATGCGGCTGCGGATCGCCAAGGGGAATACCGAGCTGGTCGAGTCCACGCAGGCCGCACTCGACCGGGTCGAGCTGCTGCTTGGCGACGTCGCCGGATCAGCAGCGAACATTGTGGCACCGAGTCAGTGGAGCGGTCAGTGGACCTCATGGCTCCAGTCCCACACCACGGCCAAGACGCCGGCCCGGTGGGCAGAGGGCTTCCCTACTCTCCGGGACGCTGTGCGCGGACTCGCCGCACACCAGCGCGTGCACCCGCGCCACCTGTGTGATCAGTCGTTTCCCGCTGAGCTGATCGCCGCTATGGCAGTGGAGGCCGAGAAGGCCGTCGCCGCCAGCGGATACCTGCACAACGGCAAGTGGAACGCGCCCGTCGGCGACGCCGCGAACCGGTTCGCCGCACGGATCGATCTCGCCGCAGTCGTAGGACGGTCCACCGGTCTGGAAGTCGAGCAGCCACACACCGGCGTTTACATCGGCTACGAGGAAGGGCAGTTCCTCGACTTCCATGTTGACGAGTCCGGCTTCGGTGAGGCCAACCTGATCCTCTGCCTCAAGCACGCTCGCCGCACCGGTGTGCCCACGGTTAGCACCACCGTGTTCATCAACGCCGACGGCTATCTCGAATGCGACCTCGGCGTGGGTGACTGCGTCGTATTCGACGGCGCACTCACGCCGCACGGCCGGACGCCGCTCAGTGTCGGAGAGAGCATCACCCTCATCAGCTTCGGCTTTCGCGCACGTGATCAGGCTCTTCGCATGCTCACGAACCTCCCGCCGGTTCCTCGGAAGGGGAGGTGTGTTCAGCCGATCTGATACGCCCGTCCCGCTCCCCACTGACCGACCAGCGCCCCCGACGGCCTACCTACGGCCTTCGGACAGCGCGAAGCCCCGCCCCCACCGTGCTCGGGTGGGAGCGGGGCCTCGTGGACGGGTCCGGGTCGCCGGACCGCTACGGCTTCGCCGGGTCGTCCGCCCCCTTCGCCGGGATCGGCTCGGTGGCCCGGTAGCGCGGCGAGGCCGGGTCGGCCAGCGCGGACGGTGCGGTCTGCTCGGCGGCCGGCACCGGCGAGGGCGCGATCACCACGCCGGTCGCCCCGGCCGCCGCCGGGAGCTCCTCCTTGACCTTGATCCCGGCCTGGTCGAAGGCCACCTTCAGCCGCTGGCGCAGCGCCCGGGAGACGGAGGCCGCCTTGCCCGGGGCCGTCCGGGCCTCGACCCGCACCACCACCGAGTCCGAGGCGACCGACTCCACGCCCAGGATCGACACCGGGGCCCAGATCAGCTCGTCGTACGGGGCCTCCTTGGCCATCTCCTCGGCCGTCGCCAGGATCAGCTCCTCGACCCGGACCAGGTCCTCCTTGTACCCGACCTGCACGTCCACCGAGGCGGTCGCCCAGCCCTGGCTCATGTTGGCGATCCGCTTCACCTCGCCGTTGCGGATGTACCAGATCTCGCCGTTCGCGCCGCGCAGCTTGGTCACCCGCAGGCCGACCTCCAGCACGGTGCCGGTGGCCACCCCGGTGTCGATCTCGTCGCCGACGCCGTACTGGTCCTCCATGATCATGAAGACCCCGGAGAGGAAGTCGGTGACCAGGTTGCGGGCGCCGAAACCGATCGCCACACCGGCCACACCGGCGCTCGCCAGCAGCGGCGCCAGGTTCACCCCCAGCGCGGAGAGCACCATCAGCGCCGCCGTGCCCAGGATGGAGAAGGAGGCCACGCTGCGCAGCACCGAGCCGATCGCCTCCGAGCGCTGCTGGCGCCGCTCCGGGTTCACCACCCCGGTGTTGGCCAGCAGCCCGCCCAGCCGGCTCTCCTCCTGGTGCTCGGAGGTGCGCGCCATCCGCCCGATCAGCTGGGTGATGAGCTTGCGCACCACGGCCCGCAGCACCAGGGCCAGCACGATGATGAAGACGATCCGCAGCCCGGAGGCCAGCCAGCCCTGCCAGTGGGTGTCGAACCAGCTGGCGGCCTGCCGGGTGGTGTCCGAGACCTCCTGCGCGCTGGTCGGGATCCGCAGGTCGAGCTCGGGCAGCTGCGCGGTGGGGCTGGGGGCCGGCGTCGGGGTGGTGAGCGTCGAGGACGCGTCGGACGGACCGGTGGCACCGGAGCTGAACACGTGCGGACCTTCCTGGCTGGCGTGCGTGGCGGGCCCGCACCGCCGAGGAGCGGCCCGCGGACCGTGAGCGTCAGCCTATCCGCCGCCGGACGCCCGCCGGGACGCGCCGGGAACCTCCCGTGAGGGTGGTCGAGGGCGTACGGAACGTACCGAACGCCCCGTCAACGCACCCGTACGCTCCCCCCGCACCCGGACTCCGAGGCCGTCCGGGCCAGTCGGGGCACTGCTCCGGACGGCCGATCCGTGCCCCCGGAGGGACCCCCGGCAGGGTTCCCGGGGCGGGCCGCACCGCCACCCGGGTGCAACCCGACCTTCCCCCGGGCATACCGGCTATGACCGAGACCACACCCGGAGTTCCCGCAAGGTCCGTTACACAGGAGTGGTGGCGCCGTACAAAGGCGTAAGGCGACACTGGGGGAGATCGCGCACGAGTGGCGCGATCCAACCGCTCGTCCCGGCGCGAGCCACGCGCCGCAGGCGTCCAAGGAGGCATCCGTGCCGCATGTCCTGGTCCTCAACGCGTCCTACGAGCCACTCGGCGTCGTACCGATGCGCCGCGCACTCATCCTGGTCCTCAACCACAAGGCGGTCAGCCTGGAGGACTCGGAAGTCACTCTGCACAGCGCCACCAGCGCCCTTCCGGCGCCGTCCGTCGTCCGACTGACCCGCTTCGTGCGGGTCCCGTTCTGCGGGCCCGTCCCGCTCACCCGCCGGGCGCTGTTCGCCCGCGACCACGGCCGCTGCGTCTACTGCGGGGCCGCCGCCACCAGCGTCGACCACGTCATCCCGCGCAGCCGCGGTGGCCAGCACCGGTGGGACAACGTGGTGGCGGCCTGCCGCCGCTGCAACCACACCAAGGCCGACCGCCACCTCACCGAACTCGGATGGCGGATGAAGCGACCACCCGCGCCGCCCAGCGGCCTGGCCTGGCGCATCATCGGCACCGGGATCAAGGACCCGCGGTGGCGGCCCTACCTGGAGCCCTACGGCGGCGCGGACCAGCTGCGCGCCCCGCAGTGGGGCGAGTACGAGCACCACGACCGCACCGAGCAGCCGGCCCACCCCGTCCCGCTCGGCCGGGCGCACCCCGCCCACCCGGCCCCCGTCCGCCGCGGCGAGCAGCCCGAACCGCTCTCCGCCTGACCCAGCTCCACAAGGGCCCGCCCGTCACACCGTCGGTACGCGCCTCATGGGCCGCCGAGCCCCCCGCACCGGGGAGCCGGCGGCCCGCCGCGTTCCCGGGCCGCTACGGCTTGGTCGCGGCCCCGCCCGTCGCCGGGGGCGCCGCCTGGGTGCCCGGCGCGCCGCCGGGCTGGGCGGTCCGGCCGGCCGGGGGCTGCGGCGTGGCCGGCGTGGTCACGGCGTACAGCTCGACGCCCCACAGCGAGTAGCCGTACTTGGTCGCCCGCGCCACGCCCTGCACCCGGACGTACCGGACCCCGGGCGCGTCGAAGCGCACCGTCTCGTCGCCGCCCTTGCCGTTGTCCACCGTCGCCGCGTCGGTCCAGCTGTTCCCGTCCGCCGAGACCTGGATCCGGTACGAGGCGGCGTACGCGGCCTGCCAGTGCAACACCGCCGCGCCCAGCCGGGTCGCCTGCGGCAGCTCCAGCCGCACCCAGGCGTCGTCCTTGGCCGGCGAGGACCAGCGGGTCTTCGGGTCGCCGTCGGTGACCGCCGAGGCGGGGAAGCCCGCCGTCTCGTCGCCCGAGGAGGTGGCCTTCGCGCCGACCGCCAGGTCCGGACCGCCGGTGGGCGGCACCACGTGCACCTGGAGCACCTGCCGGACGGTGGTGCCGCCGGCCACGAACTGCACCGGCACCCGGTACGTCCCGGACGGCGTCTCCGCGGCGGCGCTGACCAGCAGCGGTACGCCCACCCGGCCGCCGCGCGGCACGCTCACCGGGCCGGCCGGGGTCACGGTCAGGCCCTTGGCGGCGGCCGGCACCTCGGTGCGCAGCTCGCCGGTGGTGCCCTCGGGGCGGCCGGCCTCCACGGTGGCCCGGGTCTGGACCGGTGCGGATGCGCCGGTGACCACGTCCAGGGCCGCGTCGGAGAGGCTGAGCCGGGCCGCCGGGGCGTCCGCGTACCAGGGGATCACCTGGTTGACCACCGGCGGGTCGCCGCCGGGCCGCCAGGTCAGCCGGAACGCGTCGGCGGCCTGCCCGCCGGCCGGCAGCTCGTTGTAGCCGGGCTGCACGGTGCCGATGTCGGCCCAGGTGCCGTCGGCCCGGCGCACCGCGACGGTGGCGGTGGCGCGCACGGCCGGGTCGGTCAGCACGGTGAGCCGGTCCAGCGGACGGGCCGCGCCGAGCTCGACGACGAGCGGCTCGTCCTGCGCGGTCGGCGCCTTGGCGGCCCGGTACGCGGTGTCCGGGTTGCCGTCCAGCACGGCGGCGGCGGAGGAGCCGGGCGCGGCGTCGGGACCGCCGCTGACGCTGGCCGGGGAGTCGTCCGGGGCGGTGACGGTGAACTCGCGCACCGCGACGGCGGTCTTCTGCGCGGCGGTGGCCCGAAGCCGCACCGCCCGCACCACGGTGCCCGGCGGGAGCTGGGCGCTGACCGTCTTCTGGTTCCTGACGGTGGCGAGCTGCTTCCAGCCGCCCTCGCCGGTGGAGTACTCCAGCACGCCGTCGCGGATGTAGTCGTCCGCGGCGGTCCGGGCGTCCGGGCCGTTGCCCCAGCCGCCCATCAGCACCGTCACGCCGCTGACCGGGCGGCCCGCGCCCAGGTCCAGACCGACCGCGTCGCCGGGCTGCGGGGGAGCGGAGCTCCAGTAGAAGGTGTCGGCCAGACCGTCGGCCATCAGCGCCGGCAGGTGGTCCTGCGCGGTGCCCATGGTGCTGGTCGGGGTGACCGCGCCGCCGCCCACGCCCGACCAGTTGTCGGCGGCGCGCACGGCCCGCTCCAGGAACGGGCCGAGCACCCCGGCGCCGACGGTGGCCGGGGCCCGGTCCAGCTGCTCGCGCAGCCGGTTGAGCTCGACCCGGGCCTTCCAGGCCGCCGTGCCGTCGCCGCCGCGCTGCGCCAGCAGCATGTCGAGGGCGGCCTGCCCGGCCAGCCCGTAGTCGCGCAGCGGGCCCAGCCAGGGCGCGGCCTCGCCGGCCAGCTGGGTGGTGGCCGGGGTGCCGGCCAGGGTCTGCTGGGCGGTGGCCATGGTGGCGAAGGCGTCCCGCAGCGGGGCGGCGGCCTCGACCAGCTTGGCGAGGTCGGGGGCGGCACCGGAGGTGGGCTCGGCGGCCGCCCAGAAGCGCTCCAGTAGCGGCGTCAGATAGCCGGACTCCTGCTTGGACAGCGGCGAGGAGGCGCTGTTCCCGGCCAGCGCGGTGACCGCGGACAGCGCCGTCCCGGCGGGCGTCGGGGCGGCGCCGGTCGGCCCGGCCAGCGAACGCACGGCGGCCTGCCAGGACTCCTCCGGGCGGTACCCGGCCGGGTTCCAGGCGAAGTCGCCGGCCGTCGAGACGGCTATCCGGGAGGCCACCGGCTGCTGCATCGCGCCGGTCAGCAGCGCCGCCGAGCGGGTGGCCACCTCCGGGTCGCGCCCGGTGTAGGCGCCGAGGAAGAGCCGGTCCGGGGTGGCGTCGTTGACCGGGTAGTTGTCCATGGTGAGCAGCGGGTGCCCGTACAGCCCGGCGGTGTCCGAGGCCTGGGCGCCGGTGATCTTCTCCGGGATCACCCCGGCCCCGCTCCAGGCCACCTGCACGCCCTCCGGCAGTGCCGCCGCCAGCGCCTTGCGGTACGGGGTGGAGCCCTGCTGGTGGTACTCGGTCGGGACGACGGACAGCGGCGCCAGGCCCGGGTTCTTCGCGATCAGCCGGTCCTGCACCTTCTTCACCAGCGCGGCCTGCGCCTTGGCGGCCGCGGCCGGCCCGGTGCCGTACTCGTCGCGGTCGTCGCCGCAGTGCCACTCGTCGTAGCTGACGTCCAGGAACTGGAGCTGGAAGGCGGTGAAGCCGAGCTTGCGCAGCCCGTCCAGCTTGTTCACCAGCGCGTCCACGTCCTTGCCGGAGCTGAAGCACAGGGACTGCCCCGGGTCGATCGCGTAGCCGAGCGTGACGTGGTTCTGCCGCGCCCGGAAGCCCAGCTCGCGCAGCTCCTCGGCCTGGGCCTGGGGGTAGGCGTTGCGCCAGCGGGAGAGCCGGTACGGGTCGTCACCGGGGGCGTAGAGGTAGAAGTTCTGCTTGGAGCGGCCCAGGAAGTCGACCTGCTCCAGCCGCTGCTGCGCGGTCCACGGGGTGCCGTAGAAGGCCTCCGCGGTGCCGCGCACCGGCGCGCCGGTCGGCCAGTCCCGCAGCGTGATCCCGGGCAGGCCGAGCCCGGCCGCACCCGGCGCCTGGCCCTGCCCGGCCGGTACGGCGGCCAGCAGCTGACGCAGGCTCTGCGCGGCGTAGAAGGTGCCGGTGGCGTCCACGCCGGCCAGCACCACGGCGCCGTACGTCCCGCCGCCCTGGGCGGGCAGCTGACCGGCCGACAGCACGTACCCTCCGGCCGGCATCCCCGCGGTCGAGGGCGCGGCGCCCTCCTTGCCGCCCGCCGCGGCCGCCAGCTGCCCCAGCACCCGGCCGGTCTGGCCGTCCGCACCCTCGCCGGGCCCGCCGACGTACACCACCAGCGCGCCGGCGGCCGGCGTCCCGCCGTCCGGCTGCGGCGTCACCTCGCCCGCCCCGGCGACCTCCAGCACCTCCCGGACGGCCCGCACCGCGCCGAGGTCCACCTTGGGCGCGGTCACCAGGGTCACCGCGGACGGCACCGCGACGGGCCTGCCCGCCACCGTCTGCTCCTGCGGCTTCGGGAACACCTTCGGGTCCGTCACGCTGCCCAGCGGCGTCTGCGGCGCGGTGCTCACCACGTTCGGCGCCGAGGGCGCCGCGTGCGCCGTCGACGGCAACGAGCCGGCCAGCAGCCCGCCGACCACCGCCGCGGCCGCGACCCCGGCCGCGATCTGCATCGTCCGCCGCCCCGGCCGCCCCGCGGCCCGGTCCGTCCGCTCCTCCCGCACCGACGCCAACAGCGGCTCCGTCCCCTTGAGGTCGGCGATCAGCCGGTCCGCCGCCCGCGGCGCCAGCTGACGGCACGTCCGCGCCGTGGCCCGCCGCGCCACCACCGCCGCAGGGTGCTGCAACACCTCCCGCAACGCCGGACTCTGCTCCAGCTGCGACCGCAGCCGCCGCCCGGCCGCAACGGACACTCGGGCTTGCACAGGAGCCTCCTCGCCAGGCCACGACCACATCGTCCGCAACCCCACCAGCTGGCCAATCCGGTGTCAACGTCGCCGACGGCTATGACTGCCTTGCCCCTATTTGTCGCTCTGCCCGGGCAGCCCGTGGGACTGCCCCGGACCGCCTCCATCACGCGTCGGGCCCGCGCCGTCGATCGGCGGCACGGGTCCTGTCGCCTGCTCAGATCCCGGAGTTCAGAAGTGCGGCGGAGCAGGCGGCACCGCCGAGTTCAGCGAAGGCCGGGTCGATGGACCCGTCGGCCGGAGCACGACACGGACGCCCGGCCCCGTGTCGCGCTGGGTGATCGTGGTGTCACGCGGGTAGGACTGTGGCTGTTCCGACCGGGCGTTGCCGAGACATCGCAGGAGCCGCGAGTGGCCGCTTACCACGACAGTGACGGAGCCGAGCAGGTGCCGGCGCAGGATGCTCCGCCGCCGCCCGCCGAACTGGTGGCGCTGGCGCAGGCGTACGGGGTGGACACCCGGTATCCGGGGCCGGGCGGGCAGGTGGGGGCGCGGACGCTGGTCGCGGTGCTGGCGGCGATGGGGGTGGCGGCCGGGACGTCGCAGGAGGTGGGGGAGGCGCTGGAGCGTCACCGGGCCGAGCAGCAGGCCCGGTTGCTGCCGCCGTGCGTGGTGGTCCGGCAGGGGAGGCGGACGGCGCTGGACGTGCCGGCGGACGCCCGGCTGCGGGTGGAGCTGGAGGACGGGGGGAGTTGGGAGCTGCCGCAGGGGCACTCGCACTGGGTGCCGGGGGACCTCCCGCTGGGGCGCCACGTGCTCACGGCGGAGTGCGGCGACAGGAGGGCGAGGGCCGCGCTGATCGTCGCCCCCGAGCGGCTGCCCCGACTCCCCGGCCGCAGCTGGGGGTTCCTCGCCCAGCTGTACTCCGTGCTGTCCGAGCGCTCCTGGGGCATGGGCGACCTCGGCGACCTCGGCGAGCTGACCCGGTGGGCGGGGGCCGGCCTCGGGGCGGGCTTCGTGCAGATCAATCCGCTGCACCAGGCCCTTCCCGGCGCCCCCTCCGACCCCTCCCCGTACCGCCCGTCCTCGCGCCGCTTCGCCGACCCGGTGCACCTGCGGATCGAGGCCGTCCCCGAGTACGCGTACCTGGACGGCGGGCGGCGCGACCAGGTCGAGGAGCTGGCCCGCCGTGCGGCCCGGCTGCGCGACGAGGTGCTCGTCCACGACGCGCTGATCGACCGGGACGCCGTGTGGCGGCTCAAGCGCGAGGCCCTGGAGCTGCTGCACACGGTGCCGCGCGGCCCCGGCCGCCAGGCCGAGTACGAGGCGTACCGGCGCCGCGAGGGCGAGTGGCTGCGCCGGCACGCGCTGTGGAACGCCCTGGCGGAGGTGCACGGCGCGGACCGGCACCACTGGCCGAAGGGCCTGCGTCACCCGGACGGCCCACAGGTGGAGCAGGCGGAGAAGGAGCTCGGGGAGCGGGTCGAGTTCCACTGCTGGCTCGCCTGGCAGGTCGACCAGCAGCTCGCCCTGGCCCAGCAGGCCGCCCGCGGGGCGGGCATGCCGGTCGGCCTGATCCACGACCTGGCGGTCGGCGTCCACCCGGACGGTGCTGACGCCTGGGCGCTGCAGGACGTGCTGGCCGGCGGGATCTCGGTCGGCGCCCCGCCGGACGCCTTCAACGCCCACGGCCAGGACTGGGGCCTGCCGCCCTGGCGCCCGGACGCGCTCGCCGAGGCCGGCTACGCCCCGTACGCGGAGCTGCTGCGGGCCACCGCCCGGCACGCCGGAGCGGTGCGGATCGACCACGTGATGGGCCTGTTCCGGCTCTGGTGGGTCCCGCAGGGGCATGCCCCGACCGAGGGCGTGTACGTGCGCTACGACGCGGAGGCGATGCTCGGCGTGCTGGCGCTGGAGGCGCACCGGGCCGGGACGGCGGTGATCGGCGAGGACCTCGGCACGGTGGAGCCGGGCGTGCGGGAGGAGCTGGCGGCGCGCGGGGTGCTGGGCACCTCGGTGCTCTGGTTCGAGCGGGACTGGCAGGCCGACGGCGCGATCCTCGGCCCGGACCGGTGGCGGCCGGGCTGCCTGGCCACCCTCACCACCCACGACCTGCCCAGCACCGCCGCCCGGCTCTCCGGTGAGCACGTCGAGCTGCGGCACCGGCTGGGCCTGCTGGCCCGTCCGCTCGGGGAGGAGCAGGAGCAGGCGGCGGCGGAGCTGGCGGACTGGCGGGCCGAGCTGGCGGGGCTGGGGCTGCTCGACGCGGACGAGCCGCTGTCGATGCCCGTGCTGTACCGCTTCCTGCGGGCCACCCCGGCGGAGCTGGTCGGGGTGTGGCTGCCGGACCTGGTCGGCGACCCGCGCCCGCAGAACCTGCCCGGCACCTGGGACCAGTACCCGAACTGGCGCCTCCCGGTCGCCGACGGCGCCGGTGACCCGGTCACCCTCGAACGCCTCGCCGCCGCCCCCGCCGCAGGCCTGCTCGCCCACCTCCTCGCCCCGCCCGGCCCCCGGAACCCCTCCCGCTGACCGGCGGGGGCCCGTGGAAGGCAGACCCCCACCCGGGGGAGCCCGGCGCGCCCAGCCCCCTCCCCGGCCCGCCGCAGGCGCCCCCGCCCGGTCGGGTCGACCCCGACGCGCGCGCCCCCGTAAGCGGCGGGTAAGTTGGAAACGTGGACAAGAGGAACGCTTTGCGAGCCGGCGCGGTCTCCGCAACGGTCACGCTGATGATGCTGCTGTCGTCGCCCGCCATGGCCTTCACCCGGGACGACGGTGACGACCCGGGTTCCGGCCTGAGTGTCGGTGAGACCATCGGCCTGTACGTGGTGGTCCCGCTCGTCGCCTTCGCGATCATCGCCGGTCTGGCCGGTATGCCGTACGGCAAGGGCAAGAAGAAGTAACCGGCGGGCCCGACCGGGCCCGCACGACGTCCATCCGGACGTTCCACGTCCACCAGGACCCGCACGACCCCGAAGGGGCGCCGGACGATCCGGCGCCCCTTCGGGCTGTCCGCGCACCGTCAGCGGGCGCCCGCCGCACGGTCGGCCGCCTGGGCCTTGATCGCGCGCTCGACGCCTGCCCGCGCCTCGACGACCTGGCGCCGCAGCGCCGGCGCCGGCTCGGCCGAGGCCAGCCACGCGTCGGTCGTGTCCAGGGTCTCCTGCGTCACCTGCAGGGCCGGGTACAGCCCGACGATGATCTGCTGCGAGATCTCGTGGCTGCGGGTCTCCCAGACGCCCTTCACCGCCGCGAAGTACTTCGCCGCGTACGGTGCGAGCAGCTCGCGCTGGTCGGACTGCTGGAAGCCGGCGATGACGGCCTCCTGCACATAGTTCGTCAGCTTGTCGGACTCCACCACCGACGCCCAGGCCTCAGCCTTGGCCTCGGCGGTCGGCCGGGCGGCGCGGCAGGTGGCCGCGTGCTCCTGGCCGGCCGCGGTGTTGTCCCGCTCCAGCTCGGCGGCGATGAGGGCCTCGTCGGCCCGGCCGGTGGCGGCGAGCCGGGTGAGCAGGGTCCAGCGCAGCTCGGTGTCCACCGCGAGGCCCTTGATCTCGACCGAGCCGTCCAGCAGCCCGGCGAGCAGGCCCAGCTGACCGTCCGTACGGGCGACCGCGGCGAGGGCGCGGGCCCAGGCCAGCTGGTGGTCGCTGCCGGGCTCGGCGGCGCGCAGGTGTTCCTCCGCGGCGGCGGCCCAGCGGTCGAGGCCCTCCTCGCGCCACGCCGGGTCGACGTAGGCGTCGAGGGCGAGCTTGACCTGGCGGTGCACGGACTGCACCACGCCGATGTCGCTCTCGCGCCCGATGCCGGACAGCGCCAGCGACAGGTAGTCGCGGGCGGCCAGCTCGCCGTCGCGGGTCATGTCCCAGGCGGAGGCCCAGCACAGCGCGCGCGGGAGCGAGTCGGTGAAGCCACCGAGGTGCTCGGTGACGACGGCCATCGAGTCCTCGTCCAGCCGGATCTTGGCGTACGAGAGGTCGTCGTCGTTCAGCAGCACGACGGCCGGGCGGTGCCGGCCGACCAGCTCGGGCACCTCGGTGCGCGGGCCGTTCACGTCCAGCTCGATCCGGTCGGTGCGCACCAGCGCGTCGCCGTTCAGCTCGTACAGGCCGATCGCGATGCGGTGCGGCCGCAGCACGGCCTCGCCCTTGGCGCCGGCGGGCAGCGCGGGGGCCTCCTGGAGCACGGTGAAGGACTCGATCTCGCCGTCGGTGTTGACGGTGACGGCGGGCCGCAGCACGTTGATGCCGGCGGTCTCCAGCCAGGCCTTGGACCAGGCCTTGAGGTCGCGGCCGCTGGCCTCCTCCAGGGCGCCGAGCAGGTCGCTGAGCCGGGTGTTGCCCCAGGCGTGGCGCTTGAAGTAGGCCTGCACGCCCTGGAAGAAGGCGTCCTGGCCGACGTACGCCACCAGCTGCTTGAGCACCGAGGCGCCCTTGGCGTAGGTGATGCCGTCGAAGTTGACCTGGACGTCCTCCAGGTCGTTGATGTCCGCCATGATCGGGTGGGTGGACGGCAGCTGGTCCTGCCGGTACGCCCAGGTCTTCATCTGGTTGGCGAACGTGGTCCAGGAGTGCGGCCACTTGGAGCCGGGGGCCTCGGCCTGGCAGACGGCCTCGGCGAAGGTCGCGAAGGACTCGTTGAGCCAGAGGTCGTTCCACCACTCCATGGTGACGAGGTCGCCGAACCACATGTGGGCGAGCTCGTGCAGGATCGTCGCGGCACGGGCCTCGTACGCGGCGTCGGTGACCTTGGAGCGGAACACGTACTGGTCGCGCAGGGTGACGGCGCCCGCGTTCTCCATCGCGCCGGCGTTGAACTCCGGGACGAAGAGCTGGTCGTACTTGGCGAACGGGTACGGGAAGTCGAACTTCTCCTGGAAGTAGTCGAAGCCCTGCTTGGTGACCTCGAAGACGGCCTCCGGGTCCAGGAACTCGCGCAGCGAGGGCCGGCAGTAGACGCCCAGCGGCACCTTCTGCTCGCCGTTCTCGTAGGTGTCGAAGACCCCGACGTACGGGCCGGCGACGAGCGCGGTGATGTAGCTGGAGATCCGGCCGGTGGGCTCGAACGTCCAGACCTGGGTGTCTCCGTCGCCGACCGGCTCGGGGGTCGGCGAGTTGGAGACCACGACCCAGCCCTTCGGCGCGGTCACGGTGAACGCGAACGCGGCCTTCAGGTCGGGCTGTTCGAAGGTGGCGAAGACCCGGCGGGCGTCCGGTACCTCGAACTGGGTGTACAGGTAGGTCTCGCCGTCGACCGGGTCGACGAACCGGTGCAGGCCCTCACCGGTGTTGGTGTACGCGCAGTTCGCGACGACCCGCAGCTCGTTCTCGGCCGCCAGGCCCGGCAGCGGGATGCGGCTGTCGACGAAGCTCGCCGGGTCGAGCCGCACGCCGTTGAGGGTGATCTCCTCGACGCTCGGGGCGACGAGGTCGATGAAGGTCTCCGCGCCGGGGGTGGTGGCGGTGAACCGGACCACGGTGGTGGACCGGAAGGTACCGCCGTCGCGGGCCGAACCGAGGTCGAGCTCGATGTCGTACGCGTCCACGTGGAGGAGGTCGGCCCGGGTGCGGGCCTCCTCACGGGTCAGGTTTGTGCCGGGCACTCGCTGCACTCCTTTGTCAGACTGATGGTCCGAATCCTCGCACGTCCAACGGACGGGGCGGCCGAATAATCACGGGCGGGGCGGGCCCGGGCGATCAGCCCGTACCCGCCCCGCCCGTGTGGCTCGCGACGAGGGGTCACGCCCCCGGCGCCGGCCCCGGTGTCACCCCGGGGTCACTTCTTCCACTTGGTCAGCGGACCGTCGCTGGCGCTGTAGCGGCGGAACGCGTAGACGGCGGCGCCGTCGTCCGAGATCAGGTACTCGGAGCTGCTGCTGCCGATGCCCATGCTGGTCGGCATCGTCATGGTGCCGAGGTCGGTCATCGAGCCGTCGGCCGGCGAGAGCGTCACCAGCCGGGCGGGCTTGTTGTAGCCCTGGTCGACGATCGCGCGGACCTTGCCGTCCTTGTCGGTCCCGGCCACCAGGCGCATGTCGTTGCTGGTCGAGCCGGAGTTGGCCGACCAGAGCCGCTTGCCGGTGTTCAGGTCGTAGGCGTTGATGCCCGACTTGCTGCCGCTGACCTGGACGTACAGCGTGGTGCCGCTGACGACGTTGCGGGTGAGGGCCTCGTCCTGGCCGGAGAGCCGCAGGCTGTCCGAACCGGGCTCCTTGACGGACATCTGGTTGCCCGGCTTGTTGTCCTTGTCGAACGGCAGGATGTAGTCGCCCTGCGGGCCGTTGGACATCAGCAGCACCAGCGGCTTGTCCTGGACGACCGAGTCGACCTGCTCGATGCTGCCGGTGAGGGTGACCGGGGTGCTGGCCGGCTTGCCGGTCTCGGCGTTGACGATGACCAGCTGGGACTTCGGGCCGCTGGTGCCGTAGCAGCGGTCGCTGACCGCGATCTGGACGCCGGCCGCCTTGCCGCGCAGGATGCAGTCCTTGTCGCGCGGCTGGTACTGCCAGGCCGGCTGGCCGGTGGCGATGTTCAGGGCGCCGACCGTGTTGCCGCCGACGGCGACCACGTTCTCGGTGACGCTGAGGGTCGGTGAGGACATCCGGTCGGCCGAGACCTTGACGGTCCAGAGCAGCTTGCCCTGGGCCAGGTCGACGGCGCCGACGGTGGAGCAGTCGCTGTCACCGGTGTTGAAGGAGACGGCGGCGACGCCCTTGGAGTTGGCACCGTACGAGGCGGTGCACAGCTCCTTGCTGCCGGCCGGGACGGGGATGGTCCAGGCCTCCTTGCCGTCGGCCAGGTTGTAGCCCTTGATGCCCGAGCTGTCGACGCGTACGGCGAGCTTGTCGGTGCCCCAGACGCCGAGCATCTGGTTCGCGCTGTCCGCGTTGGCCGGCTTGGGGACGCTCCAGGCGACGGTGAAGGTGCCGCCCTTGGGACCGGGGCCGGGGGTGGGGCCGTTGCTGGTCCCGCCGTTGTCGGTGGCGCCGGTGCTGACCGGGTCCGGGGCCGGATCGGGGCCGTTGCCCTTGAACAGGACGACCAGGGCGACCACGATCGAGATCGCCAGCACACCGCCGATGATCCCGCCCCACAGCATCACGGGGTTGCGCTGCTTGGGCGCGACGGGAGCAACGGGCGCGCCGGGGTAGCTGTACCCGGGCTGCTGCGGGTAGTTGTAGCCGCCGGCGTTGTAGGCCTGCCCGGCGTCCGGGGCGCCGTACGGGGCACCGGGGACCGGGTCGTACGGGCCGACCGGTGCGCCGCCGGGCGGCGGCGGGGCCTGGGTGGGGAATCCGGTCGCGGTCGGCGCGTAGGCCGTGTACTCCGGGCTGCCGACGGGCGGCTGTGCGGGCGGCTGTGCGGGCGGCTGTGCGGGCGGTGCCGGCGGCTGGGCCGGCGGCGGGCCTGCGGGCGCGGCCGGGCCCGGGACGGCCGCGCCGTCGAGCTGCGTCATCTGGTCCGCGACGGCGGCCGGATCCACACCGCCGCCTGGCGGGCGCCCGAACGAGACGCCCCGGTTGTCCTGCGGGCCGCTGCCGGGCGTTTCGCCTGCCCCCGGCGTAGGGTGATCCCCTGCCATCTGATTCCCCGTCATGTGTGGAAGCGTCCCCCTGCCGGTGCCGTCCACGGCTCCGATGGGACGGGTGAGAATTGGGCACCATGGTAGTGGTGTGTGGTTTTCGGCCGCGGCCAGGACCGCTGGTCCCCCTCTCCGCAGGCCGGGCCGTGCAACACCTTCACCTCCCGATCACCGCGCCCCCACGCCGAGCGCCCGGCGGCCCCCGCGTCGCGGTCCGCGCCGGTCGGCCGCCGTCCGCGCCCCCCGGGTGCGCCCGTCCGCCCCGGCCGGGATCCCCGCCCGGGCGCCCGGGCCGTACCCTTCAGGAGTTGAAGGGGACGCCCGGCGGAGGGGTCCCCGCCCTGGGAGGGTGGATCATGTCGACGGACACACCGGGCTCGCAGTCGTCGCTGCACCGGGCGAACCTGGAACGGGTGCTCCGCGCGGTGCGGATGGCCGGCTCGCTGACCCAGGCCGAGATCGCCCGCGGCACCGGACTGTCCGCGGCCACCGTGTCCAACATCGTGCGGGAGTTGAAGGAGAGCGGCACCGTCGTGGTCGCCGACACCTCCTCCGGCGGCCGCCGCGCACGCAGTGTCTCGCTCAGCGGGGACGCCGGCATCGTCGTCGGCATCGACTTCGGCCACACCCACCTGCGCGTCGCGGTCGGCAACCTGGCCCACCGGGTGCTGGCCGAGGAGAGCGCCCCGATCGACGTCGACGTCTCCGCCCAGCAGGGCTTCGACCGCGCCGAGGCGATGGTCGAGCGGCTGCTGGCGCAGGCCGGGTTCCGCCCCGACAAGGTGATCGGCGTCGGCCTCGGCGTGCCCGGCCCGATCGACGTCGAGACCGGCGCGCTCGGCTCCACCGCGATCCTCCCCGGCTGGACGGGCATCGCCCCGGGCCGGGAGCTGGGCGAGCGGCTCGGCATGCCGGTGCACGTGGACAACGACGCCAACCTGGGCGCGCTCGGCGAGCTGGTCTGGGGTGCCGGCCGCGGGCTGAGTGACCTTGCCTACATCAAGGTCGCCAGCGGCGTCGGCGCCGGGCTGGTGGTCAACGGCCAGATCTACCGCGGGCCGGGCGGCACCGCCGGTGAGATCGGGCACATCACCCTGGACGAGGCCGGGCCGGTCTGCCGCTGCGGCAACCGCGGCTGCCTGGAGACCTTCGTCGGCTCCCGCTACCTGCTCTCGCTGCTGGTCCCCACCCTCGGCCCGGACCTCAGCCTGCCCCGGGTGGTCGAGCTGGCGCAGCAGGGCGACCTCGGCTGCCGCCGGGTGATCGCCGACGCGGGCCGGCAGATCGGCACCGGGGTCGCCACCCTGTGCAACCTGCTCAACCCCCGCCGGGTGATCCTCGGCGGGGATCTCGCCGAGGCCGGTGAGCTGGTGCTCGCCCCGATCCGGGACTCGGTGGCCCGCTACGCGATCCCGAGCGCCGCCCGTCAGCTCTCGGTCGTCCCCGGTACCCTCGGCGGCCGGGCCGAGGTGCTCGGCGCGCTGGCCCTGGTGATGAGCGAGATGGGGGAGTCCGGCGCGCTGGGCCGCGCGTGACGCCTCCGGGCGGCCGCGGCGCCGTCCGGGTCGGCCCCGGACGGTCAACTCCACATGATTGACTTCGAATAGCCGATCCCGGACAGTCGACTCCGAATGGTCGGCCCTGACCGCATAAGCATGCCCGAACGCCCGTGCGTCAACCTGGCGTGACCCGCCTACCCCGCCCGACCTCCCGGAACGGCGGCAACCGAACAGTGGAACCGGGCGCGCCGCCCGGTGTCCGGCAGGCGGACATTAGACTCGACCGGTCGCCACCGGCCGGGACCGTCGGCCTGCCGCCGGGCCGGGCAGCGACGCCCGTCGGACCGTCCGTGGTCCGCGAAGACTGAACGAGGAGGAACGGGTGGCCCTGCTGACCCGCATTCGGGGACCGCGCGATCTCGACCGGCTCACGCCCGGACAGCTGGCCGCACTGGCCCAGGAGATCCGGACCTTCCTGGTGACCGAGGTCTCCAAGACGGGCGGCCACCTCGGCCCCAACCTCGGCGTGGTGG
Organism: Kitasatospora sp. NPDC101235; assembly: GCF_044767505.1. NCBI lineage: Bacteria > Bacillati > Actinomycetota > Actinomycetes > Kitasatosporales > Streptomycetaceae > Kitasatospora > Kitasatospora sp. NPDC101235. The sequence continues at coordinate 237,433 of NZ_JBIWNZ010000006.1, read as the reverse complement.
AGCTGACCATCGCGCTGCACCGGGTCTTCGACTCGCCGCGCGACCGGATCCTCTTCGACACCGGTCACCAGAGCTACGTCCACAAGCTGCTCACCGGCCGCCAGGACTTCTCCCGGCTGCGGATGAAGGGCGGCCTGTCCGGCTACCCGTCCCGCGCCGAGTCCGAGCACGACGTGATCGAGAACTCGCACGCCTCCACGGTGCTCTCGTACGCCGACGGTCTGGCCAAGGCCAACCAGCTGCTGGGCAAGAACGACCCGGTCGTCGCGGTGATCGGCGACGGTGCGCTCACCGGCGGCATGGCCTGGGAGGCGCTCAACAACATCGCCGACGCCAAGGACCGCCCGCTCGTCATCGTCGTCAACGACAACGAGCGCTCGTACTCCCCGACCATCGGCGGCCTGGCCAACCACCTCGCCACCCTGCGCACCACCCAGGGCTACGAGCGCTTCCTGTCCTGGGGCAAGGACGCGCTCCAGCGCACCCCGGTGGTCGGCCAGCAGCTGTTCGAGACGCTGCACGGCGCCAAGAAGGGCCTCAAGGACTTCATCGCCCCGCAGGGCATGTTCGAGGACCTCGGCCTCAAGTACATCGGCCCGATCGACGGCCACGACCTGACCGCCCTGGAGTCCGCGCTGACCAAGGCGCGCGGCTTCGGCGGCCCGGTGATCGTGCACTGCCTCACCGAGAAGGGCCGCGGCTACCACGCCGCCGAGAACAACGACGAGGACCGCTTCCACGCGGTCGGCGTGATCCACCCGGAGACCGGTCTGCCGATCAAGACCGGCGGCGGTCGGAGCTGGACCTCGGTCTTCGCCGAGGAGATGGTCGCGCTCGGCCACGAGCGCGAGGACATCGTCGGCATCACCGCCGCCATGCTCCACCCGGTCGGCCTGGCCCCGTTCGCCGAGGCCTTCCCGGACCGCATCTTCGACGTCGGCATCGCCGAGCAGCACGCCGTCACCAGCGCCGCCGGTCTGGCCACCAACGGCCTGCACCCGGTGTTCGCGGTCTACGCGACCTTCCTGAACCGGGCCTTCGACCAGGTCCTGATGGACGTCGCCCTGCACAAGCTGGGCGTCACCTTCGTCCTGGACCGGGCCGGCGTCACCGGCGACGACGGCGCCTCGCACAACGGCATGTGGGACATGTCGATGCTGCAGATCATCCCGACCCTGCGGCTGGCCGCCCCGCGCGACGCCGACCAGGTCCGCGCCCAGCTGCGCGAGGCCGTCGAGGTCAAGGACGCCCCGACCGTGGTCCGCTACTCCAAGGGCACGGTCGGCCCGGCCGTCCCCGCGGTCGGCCGGATCGGCGGCATGGACGTGCTGCGCGCCGCCGAGGAGCCCTCCGGCGCCCACCGCGCCGACGTGCTGATCGTCTCGGTCGGCGCGATGGCCCCCACCAGCCTGGAGGTCGCCGACCTGCTGGCCGCCCAGGGCATCACCGCCACCGTGGTGGACCCGCGCTGGGTCAAGCCGGTGGACCGGGCCCTGCCGGGCCTGGCCGCCGAGCACCGGGTGGTCGTCACGATCGAGGACAACGGCCGGGTGGGCGGTGTCGGCGCGGCCGTCGCGCAGGCGCTGCGGGACGCGGACGTGGACCTGCCGGTGCGCGACTTCGGCATCCCGCAGGAGTTCCTGGACCACGCCAGCCGGGCCGAGATCCTGGCCGAGATCGGCCTGAACGCCCAGGACATCGCCCGGAAGGTGACCGCGCTGGTCGCCAAGCTGGACGCGGCGCCGGTCAAGGCCTGACGAAAGGGCCTCGCGAAGGGCCGACGCCTTGTTCGTGTCGGACCGGCCACCCGTTCCGCAGGCGACTGTTCGTCGTAACTTCGTAACAGTTCGTCACGGAACAAGCTGACAATCGCACTGAAAGGCGGGACCGGCGCCACCGGCGCCGATCCCGCCCGGTAGGTTGTCCACCGTGCCGACCCCCACCCGCCTCCGCCTCACCGGACTGGCCGAGCGCCTGCCCGAGCGTGTCCGCACCCGTGTGCTCACCGGGTACTGGACCAGGCTGGTGCCGGTGCTCGCGCTGGTCGCGCTGCTCACCCACATCCCCTCCTTCGCCCGGCCCGTCTGGAGCCCGGACGAGGGCTTCCTGGCCACCCAGGCCCGGATGCTGGCGGACGGCGGGGTGCTGTACGACACCGTCGTGGACCGCAAGCCGCCGCTGCTGCCCTGGCTCTACCAGGCCTGCTTCGCGGTCTTCGGCTCCGCCTCGCTCTGGCCGCTGCGCACCCTGGCGGTGGTGGCCCACCTGGTCACGGCGATCCTGCTGGCCTCGATCGCCCGCGGCCGCTGGGGCAACCGGGCCGGGGCCGGGGCCGGACTGCTCTACCTGCTGGTCTCCATCGGGCTCTCCCCGGAGGACACCCAGGCGGCGACCTTCGAGGTCTTCATGCTGCCCGCCATGGTGGCCGCCTTCCGGTACGCCGAACGGCGACGCTGGCTGGCCGCGGGCATCGCGGTCGCCCTGTGTTCACTGACCAAGCAGACCGGCGGCGCGGTGCTGCTGCCGGTGCTCTGGATGCTGTTCCAGGACGCCCGCCGGCGCGGGGTGCGCTGGCCGCCCGCGCTGTTCAAGATCGGGTTCGGCTTCATCCTGCCGATAGCGCTGGTCGCGGTGATCCTCACCAAGCCCAAGGGCTTCCTCTTCTGGGTGGTCACCGGCAGCGGCGACTACGCCTCCTTCGGCGGCGCCTGGCTCCAGATGCTCGGCCGGGCGCTCGGCAACTCGGCCATCCTGGGCGCGGCCGGCCTGGGCTTCCTGCTCCCGGTCGGGCGCCGGCTCTGGCTCAAGTACCGCCACCGTCCGCTGCCGGTGGCCGGCGAGGAGCACGGCTCGACCACCGACCTGTGGGTCTGGCTGCTCTCCTCGGTCGTCGCGGTCAGCGTGGGCTTCCACTTCTTCGGCCACTACTACCTCCAGCTGATGCCGCCGCTGGTGCTGCTGGGCACCGGGGCGGTCGCCACCTCGGCGATCCGCTGGAAGCCCGTCCTGGTGTACACCACGGTCGCCGCCACGGTGTTCTGGGGCCTGGCGCTGGCCTGGCCGGGGGAGCGGCTCAACCGCACCACCGAGGTCGCCACCGCCGTCGCCAACCAGACCACCCCCAAGGACACCGTGCTGGTCTGGGGCATGCACCCCGAGCTGTACTGGCTGGCCGACCGCAAGCCCGCCACCCGCTACCTGACCGCCGGCTTCCTCACCAACTACAGCGGCGGCAAGGACGGCAACCAGAACGTCGGCGAGCAGTTCAGCGTCGCCAACGCCTGGCAGACCTTCGACAAGGAGCTGGCCAACGGCCTGCCCGAGGTCGTGGTCGACGACTCCGGCATCGCCCCGTACCAGCCCGTCATGGTCCCCCGGATCGAGAACCTGCTGGACACCCACTACGAGATGGTCGGCGTCTTCGCCGACACCGTGGTCTACCGCCTGAAGCACTGAGACGTCCGTACACGGACGCAGCGTGATGACGTCCGTGCACACGGAGGAGCCCCGGTGACCGCTCGGTCACCGGGGCTCCTCCGTGTACGGGCTCCGCCTTACGCGGGCACCGAGGCCACGCCGGGGGCGAGGAAGGTCTTGCCGTTCACCCGCTCCGAGACGCCCTCACGGTCCAGGTACGGGGTGATCCCGCCCAGGTGGAAGGGCCAGCCGGCACCGGTGATCATGCAGAGGTCGATGTCCTGCGCCTCGGCGACGACACCCTCCTCCAGCATCAGGCCGATCTCCTGCGCCACGGCCTCCAGGGCGCGGGCGCGGACCTGCTCCCCGGTGAGCACCGAGTCGCCGAAGGACAGCAGCTCCAGCACCTCGGGGTCGAGGACCTGCCGGCCGTCCGTCCAGGTGTAGAAGCCGCGCTTGCCGGCCTTGACGACCTTGGCGAGGTTCTCGGAGACGGTGAACCGCTCCGGGAAGGCGCCGTGCAGGGTCTCCGAGACGTGCAGGGCGATGGCCGGGCCGACCAGCTCCAGCAGCACGATCGGGGACATCGGCAGGCCGAGCGGCTCGACGGCCTTCTCGACGTCGGCGATCGGGGTGCCCTCGTCGATGATGTCCTGGATCTCGCCCATGAAGCGGGTCAGGATCCGGTTCACCACGAACGCCGGGGCGTCCTTGACCAGCACCGAGGTCTTCTTCAGCTTCTTCGACACGGCGAAGGCGGTGGCCAGCGAGGCGTCGTCGGTCTGCTCGCCGCGGACGATCTCCAGCAGCGGCAGGATCGCGACCGGGTTGAAGAAGTGGAAGCCGACGACCCGCTCGGGGTGCTTCAGCTTCGAGGCCATCTCGGTGACCGACAGCGAGGAGGTGTTGGTCGCCAGCACGCAGGTCGGCGAGACCACGTTCTCCAGGTCCGCGAAGACGGCCTGCTTGACGCCCATCTCCTCGAACACGGCCTCGATGACGAAGTCCGCGTCGCCGAAGGCGGCGGCCTTGTCCAGCGAGCCGGAGACCAGGCCCTTGAGGCGGTTGGCCTTGTCCTGGCCGATCCGGCCCTTGCCGAGCAGCTTGTCGATCTCGGCGTGGACGTAGCCGACGCCCTTGTCGACGCGCTCCTGGTCGATGTCGGTGAGGACCACCGGCACCTCCAGACGGCGGGCGAACAGCAGCGCCAGCTGCGAGGCCATCAGACCGGCACCGACGACGCCGACCTTGGTGACCGAGCGGGCCAGCGACTTGTCCGGCGCGCCGACGGGGCGCTTGGCCCGGCGCTGCACCAGGTTGAAGGCGTAGATGCCGCTGCGCAGCTCACCGCTCATGATGAGGTCGGCCAGGGCCGCGTCCTCGGCGTCGAAGCCGGCCTGCAGGCTCGCCTTGTCCGCGAGGTCGAAGTCCTTGGCGGCGGCGATGATGTCCAGCGCCTTGTAGGCGGCCGGAGCGGCACCGTGCACCTTGCCGTCGGCGACCAGGCGGCCCCAGGCGACGGCGTCGTCCCAGGCCTTGCCGCGGTCGATCGCCTCGCGCTCGACGACGGCGTCGCCCTTGAGGACCTTGGCGGCCCACAGCAGCGACTGCTCCAGGAAGTCGGCCGGCTCGAAGATCGCGTCGGCGATCCCCAGCTCGAACACGTCCTTGCCCTTGAGCTGCTTGTTCTGGTTCATCGAGTTCTCGATGACGACCTTGACGGCCTTACCGGCACCGATCAGGTTCGGCAGGATGGTGCAGCCGCCCCAGCCGGGGACGAGGCCGAGGAAGACCTCGGGCAGCGAGAAGGCCGGGACGCCCGCCGACACCGTGCGGTAGTCGCAGTGCAGGCCGACCTCGACGCCGCCGCCCATCGCCGCGCCGTTGTAGAAGGCGAAGGTGGGGACGGGCAGCGCGGCGATCCGCTTGAAGACGTCGTGGCCGCCCTTGCCGATGGCCAGCGCGTCCGCGCGCTCCTGGAGCAGCTCGACGCCCTTGAGGTCGGCGCCGACCGCGAAGATGAACGGCTTGCCGGTGATCGCGGCGCCGACGATCGTGCCCTCGGTGGCCTCGGCCTCGACCTGGTCCAGTGCCTCGTTCAGCTTGAGCAGCGAGCCCGGGCCGAAGGTGGTCGGCTTGGTGTGGTCGAAGCCGTTGTCCAGGGTGATCAGGGCCAGCTTGCCGGCCTGCAGCGGCAGGTCGAGGTGGCGGACGTGCGCGGTCGTGACGACCTCGCCGGGGAAGAGCTCGGCGCCGCGGGTCAGCAGCTCAGTGGTGCTCGTCATGGTCACTTACCACCCTCGAAGTGCGGGTTCTCCCAGATGACGGTGCCGCCCATGCCGAAGCCGATGCACATCGTGGTGAGGCCGTAGCGGACGTCCGGGCGCTGCTCGAAGCGGCGGGCCAGCTGGTTCATCAGGCGCACGCCGGAGGAGGCCAGCGGGTGGCCGAAGGCGATCGCACCGCCGTACGGGTTGACCCGCTCGTCGTCGTCCGCGATGCCGTAGTGGTCCAGGAAGGACAGCACCTGGACGGCGAAGGCCTCGTTGATCTCGAAGGCCTGGATGTCGTCGATGGTCAGACCGGCCTTGGCCAGCGCCTTCTCGGTGGCCGGCACCGGGCCGATGCCCATGACCTCGGGCTCGACGCCCGCGAAGGCGTACGAGACCAGGCGCATCCTGACCGGGAGGCCGAGCTCCTCGGCGACGTCCTCGGCGGCCAGCAGCGAGGCGGTGGCACCGTCGTTCAGACCGGCCGAGTTGCCCGCGGTGATGTTGCCGTGCGGACGGAACGGGGTCTTGAGACCCGCCAGGCTCTCCATCGTGGTGCCCGGGCGCAGCGGCTCGTCCACGGTGGCCAGGCCCCAGCCGGTCTCGCCGACCTCGGGGTTGGTGTTGCGGATCGAGATCGGCACCAGGTCGGGCTGGATGTCGCCGTTGGCGTACGCCTTGGCGGCCTTCTCCTGGGAGCGCACGGCGTAGGCGTCGCAGCGCTCCTTGGTCAGGTGCGGGAAGCGGTCGTGCAGGTTCTCCGCGGTCATGCCCATGAACAGGGCGGACTCGTCGACCAGCTTCTCGGAGACGAACCGCGGGTTCGGGTCGACGCCCTCACCCATCGGGTGGCGGCCCATGTGCTCGACGCCGCCGGCCACGACCACGTCGTACGCGCCGAAGGCGATGCCGCCGGCGGTGGTGGTCACGGCGGTCAGCGCGCCGGCGCACATGCGGTCGATCGCGTAGCCGGGGACGGACTTCGGCAGGCCGGACAGCAGGGCGGCGGTGCGCCCGATGGTCAGACCCTGGTCGCCGATCTGCGTGGTGGCCGCGATGGCGACCTCGTCGATGCGCTCGACGGGCAGGTTCGGGTTACGGCGCACGAGCTCCCGGATGCACTTGACGACCAGGTCGTCGGCGCGCGTCTCGTGGTAGATGCCCTTCGGGCCGGCCTTGCCGAACGGGGTGCGGACGCCGTCAACGAAGACGACGTCCCTCGCGGTACGAGGCACGGGGGCTCTCCTCCCAGGGACCAACATTTCGAGGTGGGCAGGCTGCCGCCGTCGAAGGCCCGAGCGGCGCCGCATCACGGCCATGCTACCCGCCGGTAACCAACCTGCCCAGGCCCCTCGGAGGGATCCGACCATGTGTCCCCCGACACGTTCCCCGGCCCGTCCGACCAGGAACGCCGTTCCCGGGTACGACGAAGGGGATGTCGCCCGTACGGACGACATCCCCTTCCATGTGGTGCCTGATCGGCCGGGCCGTGATCAGCCCGCGGCCGCGGCCGCGAGGAACGCGGCGGACACCGCCGCCGCCACCAGCTCCACCTGCCACTTCCGGGCGCCGAGCCCGCGCAGTGCGGCGGCCACGCTCTCGGGGCCCGGGTCGGCGGGCGGCTGCCAGGAGACCCGCCGGACCAGGTCCGGCGTGATCAGGTTCTCGGCCGGCAGGCGGTACCGCTCGGCCAGCTCGCTGACCGCGCTACGCGCGCCGGCGAGCCGGGCGGCGGCCACCGGGTCCTTCTCGGCCCAGGCCCGCGGCGGCGGCGGTCCGTCGTGCGGCGCGGTGGCCGGCGGCAGCAGGTTCTCCGGGATCTCCCGGCCGCGCTGCACGGCCGCCAGCCACTGCTCCAGCTGGCGCCGGTGGACCCGGGGGCCGAAGCCCTGGACGGCCTGCAGGGAGGCGATGTTCAGCGGCATGGCCAGTGCGGCGTTGACGATCGCGGCGTCCGAGAGCACCCGGCCGGGGGAGACGTCGCGGTCCTGGGCCATCCGGTCGCGGGCCAGCCAGAGCTCGCGCACCACGGCCAGCTGACGGCGGCGGCGGATCTTGTGCAGCTGCGAGGTGCGGCGCCACGGGTCGGTGCGCGGGGCCGGGCGGGGCGCGGCGGCGATCGAGGCGAACTCCTCCATCGCCCAGCCGAGCTTGCCCTGGGCGTCCAGCTCCCGTTCGAGTGCGTTGCGCAGCTCGACCAGCACCTCGACGTCCAGAGCGGCGTAGCGCAGCCACGGCTCGGGCAGCGGGCGGGTGGACCAGTCGACCGCCGAGTGCTCCTTGGCCAGGCTCAGCCCGAGCACGTTCTCGGTCATCGGCCCGAGGCCCACCCGGGCGAAGCCGGCGATCCGCCCGGCCAGCTCCGTGTCGAACAGCTGCCGGGGTCTCATGCCGACCTCGGACAGACAGGGCAGATCCTGGGAGGCCGCGTGGACCACCCATTCGGCGCCCTCGACGGCCCTGCCGAGCGCACTGAGGTCCGGGCAGGCGATCGGGTCGATCAGGGCGGAGCCGGAACCCGCGCGGCGCAGCTGAATGAGGTAGGCGCGCTGCCCGTAGCGGTAGCCGGAGGCCCGTTCGGCGTCGACGGCCACCGGTCCGGTGCCCGCGGCGAAGGCGGCGACGGTGGCGGCCAGCGCCCGGTCGTCCGCCACCACGGGCGGGATCCCCTCCTTCGGTTCGAGGAGCGGGACCGGGGCTGCTTCTTCTGGGATGGCTGCTACGGCGTCGGTCACCCCCCAAGGGTACGACGGTCCTCGCGACCGGGAGTGTTGTCGGACTGGTCAGACTGTTGATCGCCCGCCCGTCTCCGGGGCCGGGCGAGCGCGTCACGGGCCCCTGGGACAGCGCTGCGGCGGCCGAGGAGGAAACGTTCCTCCTCGGCCGCCGCAGCGGTCCAAAGTGCCCGGCTCAGTGGATGATGCCGGTGCGCAGCGCGACCGCGACCATTCCGGCACGGTCGCCGGTGCCCAGCTTGCGGGCGATCCGTGCGAGGTGGCTCTTGACGGTGAGCGCGGACAGACCCATCGCTACGCCGATCGCCTTATTGGACTGTCCTTCGGCGACCAGTCGCAGCACCTCGACCTCGCGGCCGGACAGCTCGCGGTAGGCGGCCTGCTGCGCGCCCGGCGCACCGGGGGCGCCAGGGGCGCCAGGGGCGCCAGGGGCACCCGGAGCACCGGCCGCGCCCGGCATGCCCGGCATCCCGGGGCGGCGCATCCGGCCGGCCAGCCCGGCGGCGCCGAGCGGCATCCCGGGGCGGCCCGGCATCGCGACGTTCGTCCGGGTGCCGGTCACCACGTATCCCTTGACACCGCCGGCCAGCGCGCTGCGGACCGCGCCGATGTCGTCGGCGGCGGACAGGGCCAGGCCGTTGGGCCAGCCCGCGGCGCGGGTCTCGGCGAGGATGGTCAGCCCGGAGCCGTCCGGCAGGTGCACGTCGGCGACGCAGATGTCACGTGGGGTGGAGACCCGTGGGCGGGCCTCGGCGATCGACGACACCTCGATCACGTCCCGGACGCCGAGTGCCCAGAGGTGGCGGGTGACGGTGTTTCGGACACGGGGATCGGCGATGACCACCATGGCGGTGGGCTTGGTCGGCCGGTAGGCGACCACGTTTGCGGGGTGCTCAAGAAGGACCGACACCAGGCCTCCTGCGGGGAGTGGCGGACGGAACCCCGATGGGGGCGGTCGGAGTGTTCCGCGTTTGGAAAGGGTCACAGTCTGCTTCGGCAGCATCCGTGCCCGGCTTTAGCGAAAGATCACGATCTAGTGAGTAACAATACGGACAAATCGCGCAAATGATTGACGCGACATGCCCGGTATTCGCACAAAATCGATCAGATTCGGTGTCGATCGGTCGGTATCGACCGGCGAATTGACACAGAGCGAGTTCGAAGTCACACTCCGTCAGCCCTGGGGGTGGCGTCCGGCTCCCGGGTGCCGTCGGGTCCCGATGCCACCCGTCAGTGCGACCGGGGGCGTCGCCGGGACGGCATCGGGACCACTCCACCGAGTGAAGAAACCTCGGAGGGCCCCTGCGGGGTCGGGGCGGCCGGCGGCAGACCGGCGCTGATGCACAGCAGGTCCGCCCAGGCCGCCAGGTGCCGCTCGAAGCGGCCGTCGGCCGGGGTCCAGGAGGCCCGGATCTCGATCTCGGTCGAGGACGGGCGGTCCGCCAGACCGCCGAAGTACTGGGAGGAGGCCAGGGTCACCGTGCCGGACGGCTCGGCGTACCCGGCGCCGTGCGCCTGCAGGGCGTCCAGCAGCCAGGCCCAGCCGACCTCGGAGAGCATCGGGTCGCCGGCCATCTCCGGCTCCAACTCGGCCCGGGTCATCGTGACCACCCGGAACTCCCCGTTCCAGGCCTCCTGCCCGGCCGGGTCGTACAGCAGTACCAGCCGGCCGTCCGCCAGCTCCTCGCCGTCCACCTCGACCGAGGCGGTCACCGCGAACGAGTACGGGGCGAGCCGGCGCGGCGCCGGCGCGGGGGAGAGCTCCACCTCGGGGCGCAGCCGGGCCCCGTCCAGGGCCGCCACGGCCGCCCGGAACTCGCTCGGTGCCCCCTCGCGACCCGCTCCGCCACCTGCTCCGCCACCCTGCGCGGGGTGCCCTCCGACCGCTGCCATGCCCCGAAGACTAGGTCGAAGAACGGGGTTATCGCCGCAACTTCTCTCCCTGCGGCGTGCCGGAACGGCAAACCCGGACAGATCTTGGAGGAACCGACGAGACCGGCCGGGAAACCGGGCCCGGCACGCGTGCGAAGATTTGACGCGTGAGCGAGACAACGGCAGACACGACGGCGGCCACCCACGACGGCCCGACCACCCCCGGGCGCCGCGGCGCCGCGTACGACTCCGCGTTCCTGCGCGCCTGCCGGCACGAGCCCGTGCCGCACACCCCGGTGTGGTTCATGCGTCAGGCCGGCCGCTCGCTGCCCGAGTACCTGAAGGTCCGCGAGGGCATCCCCATGCTGGAGTCCTGCATGCGGCCCGAGCTGGTCAAGGAGATCACCCTCCAGCCGGTGCGCCGGCACAAGGTGGACGCGGCGATCTTCTTCAGCGACATCGTGGTGCCGCTCAAGGCCGTCGGCATCGACGTCGACATCAAGGCCGGCATCGGCCCGGTCATCGCCGACCCGATCCGCACCGTCGAGGACCTGAAGCGGCTGCGCCCGCTGGAGCCCGACGACGTCCCCTACATCACCGAGGCCGTCGGCCTGCTGGTGGACGAGCTCGGCGAGACCCCGCTGATCGGCTTCGCCGGAGCGCCGTACACGCTGGCCAGCTACCTGGTCGAGGGCGGGCCGTCCAAGAACCACGAGAACACCAAGGCCATGATGTACGGGCAGCCCGAGCTGTGGGCCGCCCTGGTGGACCGGCTCGCGGACATCACCTCGGCCTTCCTCAAGGTGCAGATCGAGGCCGGTGCCTCGGCGATCCAGCTGTTCGACTCCTGGGTCGGCGCGCTCGCGCCGGACGACTACCGCCGCTCGGTGATGCCGGCCAGCACCAAGGTCTTCGACGCCGTCGCCGGGTACGGCGTGCCGCGGATCCACTTCGGCGTCGGCACCGGCGAGCTGCTCGGCCTGATGGGCCAGGCCGGCGCGGACATCGTCGGGGTCGACTGGCGGGTGCCGCTGAACGTCGCCGCCGAGCGGGTCGGCCCGGGCAAGGGGCTGCAGGGCAACCTCGACCCGGCAGTGCTGTTCGCACCCACCAAGGTCGTGGAGACCAAGGCCCGCGAGGTGCTGCACGCGGCCCAGGCGCTCGGCACCAGCGGCCACATCTTCAACCTCGGCCACGGCGTGATGCCGTCCATGGACCCGGACGCGCTCAGCCGCCTCGTCGCCTTCGTCCACGAGGCCAGCGCGCGCTGACCCCCGGGTGGCGGGCCTCCGGCTCCGGGGGCCCGCTATCCGGCCGTGACCTCGATCCCGGCCCGGCGCAGAAGCGCCGCCGTCACCCCGTCACCGGGGCGCAGCTCCCCGGTGAACGTCCCGTCGTACACCTGCCCGCAGCCGCAGGACGGGCTGCGCGCCATCAGCACCGCCCGACCCGCCCCCGCCTCCTCGGCGGCGGCGAGCGCCGCGCGGGCGCCGGCCAGGAACTCCGCGGTGCAGTCCGCCCCGGTCGCGTCCACCACCCGGGCCCGCCCGTCCAGCACGTCCGCGCCGTCCCCGCCCACGATCTCCGCCGGCGGCCGCGGCGTCGGCAACCCGCCGGCCCCCTCCGGGCACACCACCACGGCCCGCCCCTCCTTGACCAGCCGCACGGCGTCGTCGGAGGTCTTCGCCCGCCCGTCGTACCGACAGGGAATTCCGGCCAGACACGCACTCACCACGATCGGTTCCACAGCACACACCCTAAGGGGCGGCTCTCCGGCTCCCCGGACTCGCCGTCTCGGGGCGCCGTTCCCGATCGCGATCGACCTCGGGCGTGCAGGGGATTGAGGGTCCGGCGTAAGGACCTGCGAGACTGCGGAGCATGTCGGATGCACAGGTCGTCGTCGTCGGTGGTGGGATCGCGGGGCTGGCTGCGGCCGCCTTCCTGAGTGGGGCGGCCGGAGGGCCGGCGCGGGCGCGGGTGACGGTGCTGGAGGCGTCCGGGCGGGTCGGCGGGAAGCTGTGGGGCGGGGAGGTCGGCGGGGTCCGGGTGGACCTCGGGGCCGAGTCGGTGCTGGCCCGGCGGCCGGAGGCGGTGGAGCTGGCCCGGGCGGTCGGCCTGGCGCAGGAACTGGAGCCGCCGACCACCGCGAAGGCCGCGATCTGGACCCGCGGCGCGCTGCGGCCGCTGCCCGGCGGGCAGGTGATGGGCGTCCCCGGTGACCTGGAGGCGCTGGCCGCCTCCGGGGTGCTGACCGCCGAGGGGCTGGAGCGGGCCCGGCACGAGCAGCCCACCGAGGTCGGCGAGGACGTCGAGATCGGCCGCTACGTCGCCGACCGGCTCGGCCGGGAGGTGGTGGACCGGCTGGTCGAGCCGCTGCTCGGCGGCGTCTACGCCGGCCGCGCCGACGAGATCTCGCTGCGCGCCGCCGTACCGCAGCTGCTGTCGATCGCGCGCGGCGGCGGCTCGCTGGTCGAGGGCGTGCACGAGCTGGCCTCCCGGCCGAAGGTGGCCGGCGCCCCCGTGTTCCAGGGCCTGCGCGGAGGCCTCGGCACCCTGCCCGGCGCGGTCGCCGAGGCCTGCGTCGAGGCGGGGGTGGACCTGCGCACCGACGCCCCGGTGGACGAGCTGCGCCGTACCCCCGACGGCTGGCGGGTGGTGACCGGCGGGCAGGTACTGCACGCGGACGCCGTGGTGCTGGCCGTCCCGGCCCCCGCCGCGGCCCGGCTGCTGCGCGAGGACGTCCCGGCGGCCGCCACCGAGCTGGACGCCGTCGAGTACGCGGGCATGGCCCTGGTGACCCTGGCCTTCCGCCGCGCCGACCTGGCCCGGCTGCCGAGCGGCAGCGGCTTCCTGGTGCCGCCGGTGGACGGGCGGCGGATCAAGGCCTCGACCTTCTCCTCCAACAAGTGGGGCTGGCTGGAGCGCTCTGCGCCGGACGCGTTCCTGCTGCGCACCTCGCTGGGCCGGTACCGCGAGGAGGAGGTGCTGGGGCTGGCGGACGAGGAGCTGGTGGCGCGGTCGCTGGCGGACCTCGAGGAGGCGATCGGGCTGACCGCCCGGCCGTACGACACCTTCGTGTCCCGCTTCGCGGCCGGTCTGCCGCAGTACCCGGTGGGGCACCTGGACCGGGTGGCCCGGGTGCGGGCCGCAGCGGCACGGGTGGGTGCGCTGGCGCTGTGCGGCGCCGCGTACGACGGGGTGGGCATTCCGGCGTGCATCGGATCGGCGGCTGCCGCCGCGGCGGCCGTCGACAGACTGTTGACCCCGGCGACGGGGGAAGGTTCCACGGAGAGGACAATGGACGCATGACTGAGAGTGTTGAGCGGGAGCAGCAGCCCGAGAAGAAGAAGGCGCGCGACCTGAACCAGGTCATCCGCTACACCATGTGGTCGGTGTTCAAGCTCAAGGGCGCCCTGCCCGAGGACCGCACCGCCCTGACCGCCGAGGTGGACGAGCTGTTCGCCCAGCTGGCCGCCAAGGACGTGACCGTGCGCGGCACGTACGACGTCTCCGGTCTGCGCGCCGACGCCGACATCCTGGTCTGGTGGCACGCCGCCGACTCGGACGACCTCCAGGAGGCGTACAACCGCTTCCGCCGCACCGGCCTCGGCCGACTGCTGGAGCCGGTCTGGTCGAACATGGCGCTGCACCGCCCGGCCGAGTTCAACAAGTCGCACATCCCGGCCTTCCTCGCCGACGAGCGCCCGCGCGACTACGTCTGCGTGTACCCGTTCGTCCGCTCCTACGAGTGGTACCTGCTGCCGGACGCCGAGCGGCGCGCGATGCTCGCCGAGCACGGTCAGATGGCCCGCGGCTACCCCGACGTGCGGGCCAACACGGTGGCCTCGTTCGCGCTCGGCGACTACGAGTGGCTGCTCGCCTTCGAGGCGGACGAGCTGCACCGGATCGTCGACCTGATGCGCGACCTGCGCCCCTCCCGGGCCCGGCTGCACGTCCGCGAGGAGGTGCCGTTCTTCACCGGCCGCCGCAAGCCGGTCAGCGAGCTGCTGAACGGCCTGGTCTGAGCGACCGCTGACCTCGCCGAGGCCGGTTCCCCGCGTACGGGGAGCCGGCCTCCGGCTTGCTAGGGCCGCGGCCCGGCGAACTCGCGCAGCACGTCTGTGTAGTGGGTGCCGAGGTCGACCCGGGTGACGTCGAGGAGTCGGCACCTGGTCGGCTTCGGATACCACTGGGCCTCCGGGTCGACCTCGTGCAGCCGCAGCGAGCGGGGGCGCAGCTCGGTGACCGTACCGACCCGGCAGACGTCCGGATCGATTCTCTCGGTGTGCAGGTTGATCAGGCCGTACGCCGCGGAGGCGGCGGCGATCAGGCCGGAATGGTCGTCCAGCGGCAGCTCAGTGCGGGGCGGCGGGACCGGCCACAGACCGCGGCCGCGCAGCGACCGTGCCGTCAGGCTCTCCTCCCCGCCCGGTCGCGGATCTTGTGCAGCGTGCAGGTGTGGACGGCCGTCCAGCCGTCGAGGCGGTGGTCGACGCAGTTGGCGAGCAGGGTCCAGACCGGGCCGGTGCCGAGGACGAAGCCCTCCAGCCGGTCGGCGCCGGGGATCGTGCGGCGCAGCCGGACCAGCCGTCCTTCGGCCTGGGCGCGGTCGAGTACGGCGTGGTCCTGTTTGTCCATGGAAGGAAGTCTGCCCTGGTCACAGGGGTGCACGCAGCCGGTTTTCGACTGTGGTGTCTCAGCTCCGGTGCGGGCGCAGCGCGGCGCGGAGCCGGGCGTCGGGCAGGACGGCCGGGCCGTTCATGGCGACGGCGGTGAGCAGTTCGCGCTCCTCGTCGTCGGTCAGGCCGCGCTGGCGGGCCGGGCGGACCTCGCGCAGCACCTCCTGGCCGATCGGCGAGGCCCAGCGGGTGTACGGGTAGACGTCGACCCGGGCCATCAGCAGGGTGCCCGAGGTGAGCACCAGCGGCAGCGAGAACCAGGCGATCGGGGCGACGGTGTCACCGCCGGTGAAGCCGCTGAGGGACAGCGAGGCGGCCAGCAGGACCAGCGACAGCAGCAGCGCGTGCCGGACCTGCCGGATCACCACCACGGTGTTGCGCTGTACCAGGGCCGGGGTGGCCAGGCCCGCCAGGGTGAGCCGGGCGCCGATCTCCAGCACGGTGGGGTGCTCGGCCATCGCCCGGCGCAGCTCGTCCGTCCGGCACTGGCCCTCGGGACCGACCGTGGCGATGACGGCCCGCTCCAGACGGCTGCGGCCCTTGGGGTCGACGACGGTGGTCCAGCCGGTGTGCGCCAGGTGCAGCCGTCCGCGGCCGGCCATCAGGACGAGGGCGAGTTCGACCACCCGGTCCGGGCCCCCGGCCAGATAGGCGGTCTCGTACAGGCCGATGCCGACGGCTTCGGGGGGCCGCAGGCCGTTCTGGTCGGCCAGGGCGTCGGCGGTGGCGGTCATCCGGACCAGCCGGAGGCAGGACAGGACCGCCGCGACGCATGCCGGTACGAGGAACAGCAACCACATGGGCTTGTTGTATGCCTGTGTCGACGGCGCGCGGGACGTCTTCCCGGTCCGCGATACCGAACTGTGACGTCCGGCGGGTGCCGCCGGAGTCAGGATCCGCCGCCGCAGCCCGATCCGCAGCTGGATCCGCAGCCGGAGGAGTGCGACGAGCCACAGCCGGAGGAGTGTGAGGAGCCGCAGCTGGACGAACCGCAGCCGGAGAAGCCGGAGGAGCCGGAGGAACACGACGAGGACGAGGAGGAGGACGACGAGGACGGCGACGAGGACGGCGACCCGGACGCGGACGACGCGGCGGTTCCGGCGGCGGTCGCGTGCCGGACGGTCGCCTCCTGGGCCGCCGCGGCCAGCATCGCGGCCTCCAGTTCCGGGTTCTCCAGCCCGGCGGCGGCCGGACCGGCGAGCGCGAGCGCGCCGAGCAGCGCCCCACCGGCCGACTGGGGCGGTACGCCGTGCTCGGGCGTCCACGGCGTGTTCCGCAGCAGGGAGAGCTGGCGCCGTCCGGCCGGCGTGATCCGCTTCTTCGACGGCCAGGCGGCGAGCATCGTGACCAAGCCCCCGGCCGCCAGCAGGCCCGGGACCCAGAGGTTCGGGCGGTCGTGACCGGCGGCGCCGTCATCGAGCAGTTCGGCGGCCACGGCGGAGGCCGCCACGAGGAGCAGCGCGAGCAGGAGCCGCCGACGTGCGACGGAGACCCGCCACCGCCACGCGAAGGGATACACCAGGGCCTGCGCCTCGAGTCGGTGGCTGATGTCCAGGACGGCGGCGGAGCGCTTCACCGCGTAGCGCAGCGGGGCGATCTCGCGGCTCCCGGTCGGGCCGACGGCGTCCCGGATCGCCCGGTCGACGGCGTCGTACGGCTTGGCGCCGGTGAGCGTGACCAGGCCGGAGCGGCTGACCACGGCCCGCTCGGTCAGGTGCATCCGGAGCAGGGCGGTGTCGAACACCCGGCCCTCCCCGCCGGCCAGGAACGCGGCGTCGAGCAGCGGCAGGCCGCGGCCGGGCAGGCTCTTGGCGAAACGGAACCGGCCGATGTGGTGGCGGGTCCAGACGGCGTACAGGGCGGCGGCCGCCAGCGGGACGGCCGGGACGATGAAGTAGCTGTCGTGCCACATGGGCGGTTCCCTCCGGAGTGGTGGTGGGGCGTCAGGGCGAGTCGGCGGCGGGCGGCGCAGGGCCCGGTGCGGGCGCGCGAGCCGGCCGGGGAGCCTCAGGAGCCGCAGCTGCTCCCGCCGCCGCAGCTGGAGGAGGACGAGCCGCAGGAGGAGGACGAGGAGCCGCAGCTGGAGGAGGACGAGCCGCAGGAGGAGGACGAGGAGCCGCAGCTGGACGAGGACGACCCGCAGCTGGAGGAGGACGAGGAGCCGCAGCCGGACGAGGACGACCCGCACCAAGCGGCGGAGCCGCCGTCCGAACCGGAGGAGCAGGAGGAGGACGGCGAGGACGACGAGGACGAGGACGAGGACGAAGAGGACAGCGGGGACGCGGCGGCCTGCCGGACGACCTCGTCCTCGGCCGACGCGGCCAGCATCGCGGCCTGCAGCTCCTGGTCCTCCATCCCCGCCGCCGCCAGCCCGCCGAGCGCGAGCGCGCCCAGCAGCGCGCCACCGGCCAGCCGGGGCGGCATCCCGGCGTTGGGCGTCCACGGCCGGCCCTGCATCAGGGAGAGTTGGCGCTGCCCGGCCGGGGTGATCCGGCTCCTGACCGGCGGGGTGGCGAGCAGCGTGACGAAGCCGACGAGGAGCAGGGTGCCCGGCACCCAGAGGTTCGGGCGCTCGCGGCCGGCGACGCCGTCGTCCAGCAGCTTGGCGGCCACGGCCGAGGCCGCCACGAGGAGCAGCGCGAGCCAGAGCAGCCGACGGGCGGTGCGGGCCCGTCGCAACCGCTCGGGGCGGCGCATCAGGCCCCGGTCGGCGAGCCGGTCGCCGATCTCCTGGACGGCGGCGGAACGCATCACCGCATGGCGCAGCGGGCCGATCTCGCGGCTCCCGGCCGGGCCGACGGCGTCCTGGACCGCCTGGTCGACGGCGTCGTACGGCTTGGCGCCGGTGAGCGTGACCAGGCCGGAGCGGCTGACCACGGCCCGCTCGGTCAGGTGCATCCGGACCAGGGCGGTGTCGAACACCCGCCCCGGCCCGCCGGACAGGAACGCGGTGTCGAGCAGCGGCAGGCCGCGGCCGGGCAGGCCCTTGGCGTACCGGACCTGGCCGATGCGCTGCCGGGTCTGGCCGGCGTACAGGGCGGCGGCCGCCAACAGGACGGCCGGGACGATGAAGTAGCTGTTGTGCCACATGGGCGGTTCCCCCGGGTGGTGATGGTGCGTCAGGGCCCTGCGGTGGGCGTCGGCGGCCGGCGGCGCAGGGCCCGGCGCAGGCGCGCGAGCGGGCCGGGCGGCCGTACGGGGGCCGGGTGGAGCCACTGCTCCAGGGCCCGGCGGTGGTCGGCGGCGAGCGGGCCGCCGTCGGTGAGCACCCACTGCGCGAAGGCCCGGGCGTCGGCGCGGTAGCCGCCGGTCTGCGGGTGGGAGCGGGCGTAGCCGAGGAAGAGCGGCCGGTACCGCTCCCCGAGGATGCGGGGCAGGTTCGGGGCCACCTTGGCGGTGGTGTCCCGCCGCTTGGCGGCCAGGCCGGTGGACTGGGCGCGGACCTGGCGCTCGTCGAAGCCGGGCGGGACGGGGCCGCCGGCCACCAGGGCGGTCAGCAGCTCTTCCTGACGCCGGGCCAGGCGCTGCCGGGCGGCGGCGAGGTCCTGGTCGGTGGCATCGGCGTTCTGTGGCGCGGTCTTCGTCAGGTCGGTCATCGCCGGGTGCTCCCCTCCAGCACCCGGCGGATGGCGTCCAGTTCGCCGGCCAGCTCGCTGGGCGGCGGGAAGTCGGCGTCCCGCTCCAGCAGGACCCCGGGCGGGGCGACCCGCGCGCACAGTTCGGCCAGCACTTCCAGCACCGGTTCGGTGACGGGGTGGGCGTGGGTGTCGTGCCAGACGCCGTCGACCAGGGTGCCGCCCGCGACGTGGACGTAGGCGAGCGCCTCCAGCGGCAGGCGGTCGAGCTCGGCGGCCGGGTCGATGCCGAGGTTGACCCGGTTGGTGTGCAGGTTGGCGACGTCGACCAGCAGTCGGACGCCGGTGCGGCCGACCAGCTCGGCGAGGAACTGCCCTTCGGTGAACTCGTCGTCCGGCCAGGCGAGTTGGGTGGCGATGTTCTCCAGGGCGAGCGGCACCGGCAGCTGGTCCTGGGCGATCCGGACGTTCTCGGCGATCACCCGCAGCGAGTCCCGGGTGCGGGGGACGGGCAGCAGGTGGCCGGCCTCCAGGCCGCCGGCCCGGACGAACGCCAGGTGCTCGGTGACCAGCGGGGAGCCGAGCGCCAGCGCGGCCTCGGCGAGCCGGGCGAGGCGGTCGGGGTCGGGCAGGTCGGCGCCGCCGAGGCCGAGGCCGACGCCGTGCGGGACGACGGTGACCCCGCGTTCGCGCAGCACGGTCAGGGAGTCGGGCAGGTGGTCGGCGCAGATGTTCTCGGCGACCACCTCGACCCAGTCCAGGCCGGGCTGGCGCTCGACGACGGTGTCGATCTCGCTGCGCCAGCCGAGGCCGACGCCCAGGCGGGGCGCGGCTGAACGGTCGGCGGTTTCTCGGGGCGCGGTGTCCAGGGCAGGGGAAGTCATCGGTTCGCCCCCTTCGGAGGGCCGGGTGGGAGGGCCGTCGACCGGTGCGGGCGTCGTCGCCGGAACCGTGCGGCCGTGCTGCTGAGAATGTCCCCGGGCGGGGTGGCTGCCAAGCCTCACCCGGTCTTCTCAGAGCATTATTTGAGCATGTTCTTCCGGTGGTGAGGGACCCCGGTCCCGACCCCGGGCCGTCCCCGCAGGCGGGGTGACCTTGCGGCGGGAAAATCGGAGGCGTCGGGCGGGCGGGCGAGGCTAGCGTGGGCATCCATGACTTCTTCGCCTTCCTCCTCCTTGACGATCCGTGACTTCCGCCCGGAGGACGCCGTGGCCGTGGCCGCGGCCCACCGGGCCGGGCGCGAGCACCTGGTGCTCTCCGCCGAGACCCTGGTCTGGCTGAACGCCCAGCTCAGCTCCGAGGAGCACTTCCGCACCTTCGTCGCCGAGCTGGACGGCCGGGTGGTCGGCGCGGTGCGCTGCGGGGTGGTGCTCGGGACGACGACCACGGGCGTCGGCTACGCCAACGGCAGTGTGCTGCCCGGGTTCCGGCGGCGCGGCGCGGCCACCGCGCTGCTGGCCGCGGCCGAACGGCACCTGGCCGGGCACGGGGTGACCGAGGTGCACACCTGGCTGGACGACGAGCCCGCCTCGCTGGCCTTCGGCGCCGCCCAGGACTACCGGCTCGGGCGCACCATGCAGTTCGCCGGACGGGACCTGACGCTGCCGCTGCCGCCCGCGCCCGTACTGCCGGCCGGGGTCGAACTGCGCCCGGCCGCCGACTGGGCGGCCGACCCGAACCCGGTGTTCCTGGTCGAGGCGGACGCCATCCCGGACGAGCCCGGCGAAGTGCCGATGGACGCCCTGAAGTACGAGGACTGGCTGCGCGACGACTGGGCCCGGCCGGACCGGGACCTGGCGCTGAGCGTCGTCGCCGTGGTGGACGGCCGGCCGGCCGCGTTCAGCATGGCGCAGACCGACGGGGTGGACCGCTACTGGTCCGCGTTCACCGCCTGCCGCCGGGAGGTCCGCGGCCGGGGGCTGACCAAGTCGGCCAAGCTGGAGTCGCTGCGGCTCGCCGCGGCGGCGGGCCACCGGCACGCGTACACCAGCAACGACACGACCAACGGGCCGATGCTGGCGATCAACGCATGGCTGGGCTACGAGCGCTGCGCGGGGGAGCGCAAGGGGATCAAGCAGCTGAAGCAGCCCTCGGCGCGCGTGCTCTGACGCCGCGGTCCGGCCGGCGGCGGGTGCGTGTGCGATCGATGCCGTCGCCGAGGGGCCGGTGCTGGTCCGAGGGGTGGAGCGGGTGCTTCCGCGGGGTTCCGGGCCGGGCTACTTCGGCCAGATGTGGTCCAGACCATGCGGGACGAATCGGGACAGCCCGGGTTGCTCCGGACGCGAAGTGGCTTGAACCGACATGGTCTTGCTCCACTTCTGACACAGCATGGGCATAATCGCGCACATGACGATCAGCCGTGCGAACGTGAGCGCGATTGCCGAGGACCTGTACGTATGGCTCCCGCCGAAGCGGGGGTGGGGCCTGGCCAACTGCGGGCTGCTGGCCTCGGAGACCACCGCGCTCTGGATCGACACGCCGTACGACCCCTCGATGGCCGGGGAGTTCCTCGCCGCGAGCCGGCGGCTGCTGCCGGACGGGGTCGGGATCGACCGGGTGGTCGTCACCCACGCCAACGGGGACCACCTGTGGGGCGCCGGGGTGCTGCCGGACGCCGAGGTGATCGCCACCCGCGAGGCACTGGAGCACATCCACTGGGAGCCCAGCCCGCAGCAGCAGCACGCGCTGGTCGTCAACAGCGACCCGGACTCGGTGCTCGGCGGCTACCTGAAGGAGCACTTCGGGCGGTTCGACTGGTCGGACACCGAGCCGGTGCGCCCCGACACCGTCTTCACCGGCGAGCTGGAGCTGACCGTCGGCCGCTACCCGGTGCGGATCACCAGCCTGCCCGCCGCCCACACCGGCGGCGACCTGATGGTCCACCTCCCGCACCAGCGCGCGGTGTTCACCGGCGACGTGATCTTCTCCTCGACGCCCGAGCAGCCCGGCGACCACCCCTCGCACTGGGCCGGACCGCTGGAGAACATCATCGGCGCCTGCGAACAGGCCCTGGCCACCGGCGCGGAGATCTTCGTGCCCGGCCACGGCCCGGTGCTCGACCGCGACGGCGTCCGGGAGCACATCGGCTACCTCGCCTACGTCCGCGAGCGCGCCCACGCCCTGCACGCGGCCGGGATACCCGCTCTGGACGCCGCCCGACGGGTGATCGCCGAGCAGCGCTACCCCGAGCTCGGCCTGCCCGAGCGGCTGGTGCTCACCGTCGCGGCCGAATACCGGCACCTGGACGGCTCGGCGGCCCCGGGCGTCCTGGAAGCCATGGGCCAGGTCGCCCTGGTGGCCCGGGAACTGGCCGAGGACGACGTCCGCTCCCCGCGCCCGCGTACCGCCCGGAACTGACCCCGCCCGGGACCGCTCCCGCCCGGGACCGCTCCCGCCCGGGACCGCTCCCGCCCGGGACCGCTCCCGCCCGGGACCGACCCCGCCCGGGCGCCCCACCCGCGCCGCGCCCCCTCCCGACAGGCCCGGCCGAACCACCCGATCCAACCCGCAAGCACCCCCGAGGACTTCGATGACGCAGATCGCGCTGATCGTCCTGGCGCTGGTCGCCGCCGTGGCCGCGGCCGTGCTCGCCCGCGGCCGGGCCGGGGCCGTCGCCCGGGCGGTGGCCGCCGAGACCGCGCTCGGCCGGGGCGAGGAGCGCGCCCGGGCCGCCGAGGGGGCGCTCGCCCGCGTCGAGCAGCAGCAGCGCGAGGCGCAGGAGACCGCCCGGCGCTCCGCGGAGGACGCCCGGCGGGCGGAGGAGCGCACCCGGGCCGCCGAGGACAGCGTCCGCGAGGCGCAGGAGGCGGCCCGGCAGGCGCAGGACACCGTCCGGGACGCCGTCCAGCAGGGCGACGCCGCGACCGCCCGGGCCGAACAGGCCGACCGCGCGCTCGCCGCCGCAGAGGCGCGCGCCGCCGCGCTGCTCGCCGAGATCGGCCACCTCGCCCAGGAGCGGGTCGCCGCCACCGCCGTGCGGCTCACCCACAGCAACGCCCCGCTGGTCGGCCCGCTGGACCCGCAGGCCGTCGGCCCCGAGGCGGTCCGGGCACTTCAGGCCGTCCTGGACGCCGCCCAGGCCGCCCTCGCCGACGAGCGCGAGCGGGTGGACGCCGCCGCCCGCGCCGCCATGCGCGGCGCCACCTCCCGGATCCAGACCCTGCTGTACCAGATCCAGAGCCTGGTCCAGCAGCTCCAGCACGAGAACGACGACCCCCGGCTGCTGGAGGTCGACTTCCGCAACGAGGTCGCGCTGCGCCGGATCCAGACCGTCGCGGTGCTCTGCGAGGCCTGGCCGGGCCTGGCCCGCACCGACTCGCCGCTCGCCGAGGTGGTCGTCGGCGCGCTCTCCCGGGTGCCCGGCTACGCCCGGATCAAGGTCGCCAACCACCTGCGCGAGCAGCGCCTCGCCGTGGTCGCCCGGGCCGCCGAGCCGATCGCCGTCACCCTCGCCGAGCTGCTCGCCAACGCCACCGCCTACTCCCACCCGGAGACGGACGTCCCGGTCACCGTCCAGCAGGGCGGCCGCGGCGCGCTGGTGATCATCGACGACAGTGGCATCGGCATGGACGAGGACCAGCTGCGCCGGGCCCGCCGGCTGCTGGCCGGCCCGCCGGACATGCTGCTCACCGAGCTCGGCAACCCGCCCAAGACCGGCTTCGCGGTGATCGGCAAGCTGGCCCGCCAGTACGGCTTCTCCTGCCACGTCGAGCCCTCGCCGTACGGCGGCATGCGGACCATCCTGCGCATCCCGGCCGCGCTGGTGACCGTGGTGGACGACGAGCGGCCGCTGTCGGTGCTCACCCCGCTGCCGCTGCGGGGCGGCGCCGGCCCGGCCCCGGCGCCCACCGTCGCGGCCGTCCCGCCGATGCGCGACGCGGACGAGCAGGACGGTCCGCAGCTCGCCGACCGCCACAACCGGCCGGGCCCGCACCCGGCCCCGGCCATCCGGGTGGTGCCCGACCCGGTCGCGGACGGCCCGGCAGAGGACGACGCGCCAGAGGGCGGCCCCGCGGCCGGCGTGTCAGGCGCGTCAGGTGCGCCCGCGACGGACACACCCGCAGCGGACGCACCTGCGGCCGACGACGGCATCGGCCTGCCCACCCGGCGCCGCCGCCGTCCGCTGGCTGCCGCGAAGCCGGCCACCGCGAAGCCCGCCCCCGCCCCCGTGGCCGCACGCACCCCCGAGCAGGCCGCCGCCCACTGGCAGGCGTTGCAGCGGGGCACCGACTCCGGCCGGGCCGCCGTGGCCCGGGCCGTCCGCGAGGAGGCCGCCGGTGCCGCACCCGGCCGGGCCGCCCCCGGAGACAGCGACGGCACCACCGGCACGACGAACACCACCAGCACCCCCGGCGGCACCACCGCCGGCCGCGACCCCGGTGACCAGAGCACCGGTCCGACCTCAGAAGGAGCCGAGCAGTGAGCAGCACGCCCAGCCCGACCGCCACCGACGAGATCTCGTGGGTGCTGACCCCGCTGCTGGAGCTGCCGGGGGTGCTGCACGCGGTCATCGCCACCGGGGACGGCCTGGTCGAGGGCGCCTCGGGCGGCCTGGACCGCGCCTCGGCCGAGCGGGTCGCCGCGATGACCGCCACCGTGCACGCCGCCGCCCGGGCCTTCACCACCGCGTTCACCGACGCCGAGCGGCCCCGGCTGGCCCAGACCGTGGTGGAGTCCGACCTCGGCTACGCCATCGTGGTGCCCGCCGGGGAGAACACCTCGCTCGCCGTGTTCACCTCGCCGGACGCCCAGCTCGGCAACGTGGCCTACCAGATGCAGGTGCAGGTCGCCGCCCTGGGTCGCGCGCTCGCGAGCCCGACCCGGCGGCAGGACGACGACGGCCGGTCATGACCGCCGCCCCCCGCAGGCGGATGGTGCCCGCCTATCTGGCCACCGGCGGCCGCAGCAGCCCCGGCACCAAGGGCTTCGAGCGGCTGACCGTGCTGTTCGCCGACCGCGCCGACCCGCCGGCCGCGCTGGAACCCGAACACCGCCGGCTCTGGGACCTGCTGCGCCCCGGCGCGCTGACCGTGGTGGAGGCCGCCGCGCACCTGCGCCTGCCGGTCAGCGCCACCGTCTTCCTCGCGGCCGACCTGGTCGAGGCGGGCTGCCTGCACGCCCGCGCGCCGATCCCGCGCGCCCAGCAGACCGACCGCTCCATCGTCGAGAGGCTCCTCGTTGGACTCCGTGCGCTCCGCTGACCCGGCCGGCCGGCCGGACCCGGAAGACCAGACGATCCGGCCCGGAGGGGCGGATCAGCCGGGTCGGGTGGGCTACCTGCCCGACCAGGACCAGACGCTGATGAAGCTGGTGGTGGCCGGCCCGTTCGGGGTCGGCAAGACCACCCTCATCCGCACCCTCTCCGAGATCGCCACCCTGCACACCGAGGAGGCGATGACCGAGACCGGCCGCCCGGTGGACGACCTGGCCGGCCTGCCCGAGAAGACCACCACCACCGTCGCCGTCGACTTCGGCCGGCTCACCCTGCCCGGCAACGTCGTGCTCTACATGTTCGGCACCCCCGGACAGCGCCGCTTCTTCCCGCTCTGGCAGGACATCGCCCGCGGCGCCCTGGGCGCGCTGGTGCTCGCCGACACCCGCCGGCTGGCCGACTCCTTCGAGATCATGGACATGGTCGAGGAGCAGGGCCTGCCGTACGCCGTCGCGGTCAACCGCTTCCCCGACGCACCGGACCACCCGGTCGAGGTGCTGCGCACCCACCTGGACCTGCACCCCGCCACCCCGCTGCTGCTCTGCGACGCCCGTGAGCGCGACAGCAGCCTGGACGCACTGATCGCGCTGGCCGAGCACATCCTGGACGCCCTGCCCGCCGCCCCCGCCACCCCGGAGCAGCCGTGACCGTCGAGTCCCGACCGACCCCGATCCACGGCCCGGTCTTCGCCGCCGATCCCAAGCTGGTCTACGAGCGGCTGCGGCGGCACGGCCCGGTCGCCCCGGTGGAGATCGCGCCCGGCGTCCAGGCCCTGCTGGTCACCGACTACCAGGCCGCGCTGGACCTGCTGCGCGACACCGACACCTTCTCCAAGGACTCCCGGGCCTGGCAGCGAACCATCCCGCCGGACTCCCCGCTGATGCCGATGCTCGGCTACCGTCCGACCGCCATGTTCAGCGACGGCGAGACGCACGCGCGCTACCGGGCGGTGATCACCGACGCCCTCGCGCTGTTCGAACCGCACCGGCTCCAGCGGCAGGTCGCCGAGACCGCGCACCGGCTGATCGACCGCTTCGCCGGTGCCGGGCACGCCGACCTGATCGCCGAGTACGCCCGCCGGCTGCCCGCCTTCGTGCTCACCACCTGGTTCGGCGTGCCGCAGGAGCAGCGCGCCGAGGTGGTGGACTCGATCACCGGCCTGATCGAGTCCACCGCGCAGGCGGGCGCCTCGTACGGGAAGCTCCTGGCGGTGGTCACCGCGATGGTCGCCGAGCGCCGCGAGCGCCCCCGGCACGACCTGGCCTCCTGGTACGTCACCCACCCGGTCGGGCTGGACGACGACGAGGTGATCCGGCAGATCACCCTGACCCTGATCGCCGGGCACGAGCCGACCACCAACCTGATCGGCAACGCCCTGCTGCGCCTGCTCACCGACGCCCGCTACGCCGGCTCGCTGTTCGGCGGCGCGATGACCGCCCACCAGGCGATCGACGAGGTGCTCTGGCACGAGCCGCCGATGGCCAACCTCTCGGCCCACTACCCGCGGTACGACATCACCTTCCACGGCCGGGAGATCAAGGCGGGGTCGCTGGTCCTGGTCTCGTACGCGGCCGCCAACTCCCAGGCCGCGCCGCCCACCGGGGACGGCGGGCTGCGCAGCGGCGAGAGCGCCCACCTGGCCTGGGCGGCCGGCCCGCACGCCTGCCCGGCCAGGGACCCGGCCCTGCTGATCGCGATCACCGCCGTCGAGCAGCTGGGCAGCCGCCTCAGTGACCTCGAACTGTCGACCCCCGCCGAGGAGTTGCTCTGGCGCCCGGGCCCGTTCCACCGCGCCCTGATGCACCTGCCGGTCCGCTTCGAACCGGTCGCGGGATGACGAGGAGGCCCGGACACCGCACGGTGACCGGGCCTCCTGGCGGTCGTCCTATCCGGCCGGCTTCAGCGTCAGCGAGACGCTGTTGATGCAGTACCGGAGGTCGGTCGGAGTGCCGTAGCCCTCCCCCTCGAAGACGTGCCCGAGGTGCCCGCCGCACTTCGCGCAGCGAACCTCGACACGTCGCATGCCGAGGCTGTTGTCCTCCAGCAGCTCCACGGCGTCGGAGTTGCGCGCATCGTAGAAGGACGGCCAGCCGCAGTGGCTGTCGAACTTGGTCTCGGAGGTGAACAGCTCGGCCCCGCAGGCCCGGCAGCCGTAGACGCCGACCGTCTTGGTGTCGGTGTACTCACCGGTGAACGGGCGCTCGGTGCCCGCCTCACGGAGTACGTGGTACTCCTCGGGGCTGAGCTGGGCGCGCCACTCGGCCTCGGTCTTCTCGATCTCGTAGCTCATCACGGGCTCCCGGTCGCGGTGTACGTACGGGTCAGACGTTGGAAGCAACGTTCGCGAGGTGGGCCAGGCCTCCCCCGAGGTGGTCCAGGATGGCCGGCCCGAGGTTGGTGACGTCCCCGGCGCCCATGGTGAGCAGCAGGTCGCCGGGACGGGCGAGGCCGGCCAGCAGGGCGGGGGCGGCGGCGAAGGAGTGCTCGGCGGTGACCTCGGCGCCGGCCCGGCGGGCGGCGTCGATGATCAGCTCGCTGGTCACACCGGGGATCGGGTCCTCGCGGGCCGGGTAGATGTCCAGCACCACCGAGGCGTCGGCCAGCGCCAGGGCCCGGCCCATCTCCTCGGAGAGCTGCTGGGTGCGGCTGAACAGGTGCGGCTGGAAGACCACCAGCACCCGGCCCTCGCCGGTCAGGCCCTCGCGGATCGCCTCCAGGTCGGCGGTCATCTCGGTGGGGTGGTGGGCGTAGGAGTCGATCACCTGGACCCCGCCGGCCTCGCCCTTGAGCTGGAGGCGGCGGCGCACGCCGGTGTAGGCGCCGAGCGCCTTGGCCAGGTCGGCGGCCGGGACGCCCAGCGCGACGCCGGCGGCCAGCGCGGCCACCGCGTTGTGGGCGTAGTGCCGGCCGGGCACCGAGACGGTGAAGGCCAGCTCGGCGCCGTCCAGCAGTACCGTGACCTCGCTGGTCATGCCGTGGGCGACCACCGACAGCACCCGCAGGTCGGCGTCCTCGGCGGCGCCGACCGTCACCACGTTCAGGCCCTCGCGGCCGGCCACCCGGGAGGTGAGCTCGCGGGCGCCGTCGTGGTCGGCCGAGACCACCAGGGTGCCGCCGGGGACGATCCGGCCGACGAAGGTCTCGAAGGACTCGTAGATCTCCTCGATCGAGGCGTAGTTGGCGTGGTGGTCCAGTTCCACGTTGAGCACGATCGCCACCTCGGGCGCGTACTTGTGGAAGCTGCGGTCGCTCTCGTCCGCCTCGGCGACGAAGATCTCGCCGGTGCCGTGGTGGGCGTTGGAGCCGGGCGCGTCGAGGTCGCCGCCGATCGCGTAGGAGGGGTCCAGGCCCAGCTCGCCGAGGGCGACGGCGAGCATGCTGGTGGTGGTGGTCTTGCCGTGGGTGCCGGCCACCGCCAGCGCCCGGCGGCCGCCCATCAGTGCGGCCAGCGCGTCGGAGCGGTGCACCACCGGGATGCCGCGCTCGTCGGCGGCCACCAGCTCCGGGTTGTCCGCGCGGATCGCGCTGGAGACGACCACGCTGCTGGTGCCGTCCGGCACGTGCTCGGCGGCGTGGCCGACGTGCACGGTGGCGCCGAGGGCGCGCAGCGCGAGGACGGTCTCGGACTCCTTGGAGTCGCTGCCGGAGACGCTGGCCCCGCGTACGGCGAGGATCTTCGCCAGGCCGGACATCCCGGCGCCGCCGATGCCGATGAAGTGCGGGGCGTGCAGGTCGTGCGCGGCGTCGTTCAAGGCGTGGCTCCGTACGGGCGGGGGCAGACAGGTCGGGCGGACGGGACGGGAAGACGGAATCGTCCTCGCGGGCGGACCGCAAGGACGATTCTGCACCACCGGCGCGCCGGGCTAGGAGTCGCTGGCGAACAGCCTGAGCACCGGGACCCCTACCTTGTGCCGGGCCTGGGAGGCCCAGTCGCGATGGAAGAACTCCTCGACGAAGTGCGGTGAGGTGAGCACCACCACCTCGTCCGCCCGGTGTTCCTCGACGACCGCGCGCAGCCGCTCCAGCGGCTTCTCCTCGACCAGCTCGCCCACCGCCTCGGTCCCGGCCGAGCGCAGGTGGCGCAGGCTGTGCTCCAGCGACTCGGTGGCCACGGTCGGCCCGCTCTCGGACTCGTCGTGCTCGTGCACCACCTTGTCGAGGTGGCCGAGGGCGACGTCGTCGAGCGCTCGCAGCAGTTCGTCCTGCTTGCCGCGCGGCTGCATCAGGACGACGAAGGACACCTCCTCCTCGCCGTGGAGCGTGGTGACGAGCTCCACGTCCGCGTCGGAGAGAGCCTTTTCGATCATCAGTACCGTCTTGAACACGTGAATCCCTTCCAGTGGCCGGCCCCCGGGCCCCGGCATCGCATAACGGGATCACGATCGGGGGGTCACGGGGTCATCCGAACCCGGGTAACGCAGGTAGCGGGTGAAGAGGAATCCTTTCTGCTCGATCAATGAGACCAGCCGCATCCGCTGCACGTCCGGCATTTGCGCATCGTGGAGGATGCGCGGTGCGTCGCCCCCGGTGAGCAGCGGCGCCAGCGACAGGCACAGCTCGTCCAGCAGGCCGGCCGCCGCGATCTGCCCCAGCAGGCGCGGGCCGCCCTCGGTCAGCAGCCGGGTCCAGCCCCGTTCGGCCAGGGCCGCCACGCCCGCCCGCAGGTCCACCGAACCGGTGCCGGCGAGCACCAGGTCGGCCACCTCGGCGACCGCCCGGCGGCGCTCCGCGGGGGCGTCCCCGGTGGTGATCACCACCGTCCTCACCAGCGGTTCGGTGAACAGCGGCGCGGTCAGGTCCAGCTGCAGCGAGCGGCTCACCACGGCGATCGCCGGGGCGGGCGCCTGCCCCGCCGCGGCGCGGGCCGCCGCGAACTCCCTGCGCGCCCGGGCCGGACGGTAGCCCTCGGCGCGGACCGTCTCCGCGCCCACCAGTACCACGTCCGACAGCGCCCGCAGCACCCCGAAGATCCGCTTGTCGGCGTCGCCGGAGAGCCCCTCGGACAGCCCGTCCAGCCTGGCCCCGCCGTCCAGGCCGGACACCATGTTGGCGCGCAGCCAGGGGCGCCCCTGATTCACCTGTTCGGGGTACGCGTAGAGGGCGGCGAGCGATTCCAGCGCGGCGGGATCGGCAAGCGTCGCGCTCAGCGGGCTGATCAACTGTTGCATGTCCCCAGTCTTCCACCGTGGACCGTGGGTCGTTCGGACGGCGTACAGGGCAGGCGTACCCTCTACTGATGTGCCCGCAGCCTCCCACCCCGCCGCCGCGACCGAGCCGATAGCCGCCGCACACGCGTCCGGCTCCCCGATCGCGCTCACCGACCGCCGCCCCGTCGTGCCCGCCGAGCGGCTGGTCGCCGAGATGGTCCCGCCGCCCCGGTTCGCCGACGTGAGCTTCGGGACGTACATCCCGGACCCGACCCAGCCGAGCCAGTACGAGGCCGTCCAGGTCCTGGAGCAGTTCGCGGCCACCCTTGTCGGGGGAAACGGTTCCGCGCCCAAGCGCAGCTGGTTCCGCCGCTCCGCCCCCGCGCCCACCGGCCCGGCCGGGGTCTACCTCGACGGCGGCTACGGCGTCGGCAAGACCCACCTGCTCGCCTCGCTCTGGCACGCCGCCCCCGGCCCCAAGGCCTTCGGCACCTTCGTCGAACTGACCAACCTGGTCGGCGCGCTCGGCTTCCAGCAGGCCGTGCAGACCCTCTCCGGGCACAAGCTGCTCTGCATCGACGAGTTCGAGCTGGACGACCCGGGCGACACCGTGCTGGTCTCCACCCTGCTCGGCCGGCTGGTCGACAACGGGGTGAAGCTGTGCGCCACCTCGAACACCCTGCCGGAGAAGCTCGGCGAGGGCCGCTTCGCCGCCGCCGACTTCCTGCGCGAGATCCAGGGCCTGTCGTCGCACTTCCGCCCGATGCGGATCGACGGCCAGGACTACCGCCACCGCGGCCTGCCGGACGCCCCGCCGCCGTACTCCGACGAGGCCGTCGAGGCCGCCGCGGCCCGCATCCCCGGCGCCGCGCTGGACGACTTCGACGCCCTGCTCGCCCACCTGTCCGCCGTCCACCCCAGCCGCTACGGCGCGCTGCTGGACGACGTCACCGCGGTCTGCCTGCGCGGCGTCAAGCAGGTCGACGACCAGTCCACCGCGCTGCGCCTGGTCGTGCTGGCCGACCGGATGTACGACCGCGAGCTGCCGATCACCGCCTCCGGCCTGCCCTTCGACCAGGTGTTCCCGGAGGAGATGCTGCGCGGCGGCTACCGCAAGAAGTACCTGCGCGCCATCTCCCGCCTGGTCGCCCTCGCCCGGGACAGCGCCGCGTAGACCGGGCCGGACGAGGAGACCGTCGAGAGCATCGAGGGTCGAGGGCATCGAGCAGAGCGGGGTCGATCCGACGCTGCCGCTGATCGAGCGCCCGGCCGCCGCCTTCGACCCCGCCGTGCGGATCGACCCCGCCCGGGAGCCCGCCATGAGGTTCGAGGCGCACGCGGCCTGACCGATTCCGTCCCGCCTGTCAGTGGTGGGTCGTACCGTTGAGTGGTGCGTCCCATCACGAGTATTGAGCGGTCCGTGGCGCCCTTCGAGGTCGTCAGCCCCTTCCAGCCGAACGGCGACCAGCCGGCGGCGATCGCCGAGCTGGAGCGGCGGATCAGGGGAGGGGAGAAGGACGTCGTGCTGCTCGGTGCCACGGGCACCGGCAAGTCCGCCACCACGGCCTGGATGATCGAGAAACTGCAGCGGCCCACCCTGGTGATGGCGCCGAACAAGACGCTGGCCGCGCAGCTGGCCAACGAGTTCCGCGAGCTGCTGCCGAACAACGCGGTCGAGTACTTCGTCTCGTACTACGACTACTACCAGCCCGAGGCGTACGTCCCGCAGACGGACACCTACATCGAGAAGGACTCCTCGATCAACGAGGAGGTCGAACGGCTGCGCCACTCGGCGACCAACTCGCTGCTCACCCGCCGGGACGTGGTCGTGGTCGCCTCGGTCTCCTGCATCTACGGGCTCGGCACCCCGCAGGAGTACGTGGACCGGATGGTGCCGCTCAAGGTCGGCCAGGAGATCGACCGGGACGACCTGCTGCGCCGCTTCGTCGACATCCAGTACGCCCGCAACGACGTGGCCTTCAGCCGCGGCACCTTCCGGGTCCGCGGCGACACCATCGAGATCTTCCCGGTCTACGAGGAGCTCGCCGTCCGGATCGAGATGTTCGGCGACGAGATCGAGGCGCTGTACACCCTGCACCCGCTCACCGGCGAGATCATCAGCCAGGACGACTCCGTCTACGTCTTCCCCGCCTCGCACTACGTGGCCGGCCCCGAGCGCATGGAGCGCGCGGTCAACGGCATCGAGACGGAGCTGGCGCAGACGCTCGCCCGGCTGGAGAAGCAGGGCAAGCTGCTGGAGGCCCAGCGGCTGCGGATGCGCACCACCTACGACATCGAGATGCTGCGCCAGATCGGCACCTGCTCGGGCGTCGAGAACTACTCGATGCACTTCGACGGCCGTGAGCCCGGTTCCCCGCCGAACACCCTGCTCGACTACTTCCCGGAGGACTTCCTCCTGGTCATCGACGAGTCGCACGTCACCGTCCCGCAGATCGGCGCGATGTACGAGGGCGATGCCTCGCGCAAGCGCACCCTGGTCGAGCACGGCTTCCGGCTGCCCTCCGCGATGGACAACCGCCCGCTGAAGTGGGAGGAGTTCCTGGGGCGGATCGGCCAGACCGTCTACCTGTCGGCGACGCCCGGCCCCTACGAGCTGTCGCGCGGCGACGGCCAGGTCGAGCAGATCATCCGCCCGACCGGCCTGATCGACCCCGAGGTGATCGTCAAGCCGACCGAGGGCCAGATCGACGACCTGGTGCACGAGGTCCGCAAGCGGGTCGAGCGGGACGAGCGCGTCCTGGTCACCACGCTGACCAAGAAGATGGCCGAGGACCTCACCGACTACATGCTCGGCCTGGACATCCGGGTCCGGTACCTGCACAGCGACGTGGACACCCTGCGCCGGGTGGAGCTGCTGCGCGAGCTGCGGGCGGGCCGGTACGACGTGCTGGTCGGCATCAACCTGCTGCGCGAGGGCCTGGACCTGCCCGAGGTGTCGCTGGTGGCGATCCTGGACGCGGACAAGGAGGGCTTCCTGCGCTCCGGCACCTCGCTGATCCAGACGATCGGCCGCGCCGCCCGTAACGTCTCCGGCCAGGTCCACATGTACGCGGACAAGATCACCGCCGCGATGGAGAAGGCCATCGACGAGACCAACCGCCGCCGGGCCGTGCAGCAGGCCTACAACAAGGAGCACGGGATCGACCCGCAGCCGCTGCGCAAGAAGATCGGCGACATCCTGGACACCCTCGCCCGCGAGGACGTGGACACCGACGAGCTGCTCTCCACCGGCTACCGGAACCAGGGCAAGGGCAAGGCCCCGGTGCCGTCGCTGGGCGCGGAGCGCAAGCCGGCCAAGTCCCTGCCGGCCGCCGAACTGGCGGACCTGATCCAGGAGATGACCGACCGGATGCACACGGCCGCCGCCGACCTCCAGTTCGAGGTCGCGGCCCGGCTGCGCGACGAGGTCAAGGAACTGAAGAAGGAACTGCGGCAGATGCGCGAGGCCGGTGTGGCGTAGGCGTACCGGAGGGGCGCACCCGCGAGGCGACCGGGCTTGGCCGGAATGACACCGGTCAAGCCCACGGGTGTCTCAGCCTTGCCACAAACGGGGAAACCCGGGGGAGGCCAGGGTGCCGCAGGCCCTAGGCTGGCCTGCGGCATCGTGCCCTCGGGACGGGGTGGCGGGCCGTACGCAGAGGGGGCCTCAGCCGGGGGACGGCGACGGGGTGTTCCACCGTGGAGCCGCTCGGGTGTGACCGCGCGGCCGGCAGAGAGGACAACGTCGTGTCGGTGAACCTGGCCAAGGGGCAGCGGGTCAGCCTCCAGAAGGGGCAGGGCGGCGCCCTGACCGTGGTCCGGATGGGCCTCGGCTGGCAGGCCGCCCCCAAGCGCGGGCTGTTCGGCAGCCGCACCCGGAAGATCGACCTGGACGCCTCGGCGCTGCTGTACGCCGAGAGGACCCCGTCCGACGTGGTGTTCTTCTCGCACCTGGAGAGCAACGACGGCTCCGTCCGGCACACCGGCGACAACCTGGAGGGCGGCTCCGGGGCCGAGGACGACGAGGCGATCCTGGTCGACCTGGTGCACGTGCCCGTGAACATCACCCAGGTGGTGTTCACGGTGAGCTCGTACACCGGGCAGACCTTCGCCGAGGTGCAGCGGGCGCACTGCCGGCTGGTGGACGAGACCACCGGGCTGGAGCTGGCCCGCTACGAGCTGGCGGGCGGCGGGCCGCACACCGGGCAGATCATGGCCAAGGTGGTCCGGGACGGCAGCGGCGGCTGGGAGATGCAGGCGATCGGCGCGCCGGCCAAGGGGCGCACCTTCCAGGACCTGCTGCCGGCGATCGAGCCGTATCTCTGACGGTTCTTTACCTTCTTTACCTTTCCTTGCCCTCCCTGTTACTCTCGATGGCAGCGGAGGGGAGTATTCCTCGACAGCCGACCCCGTCATCACGGGTGCCCGTCGCGGCACCCCGGGGCGCTGGCCCGACGGGCGGAAGAGACCTCCGGCAGTGACGATGACTGTCTCGCCTACCTGCCGGAGGAGCAGTAGTGGACGTTTCCGTAACCATGTGGGTCACCACGATCGGTGTGCTGATCGCCCTGATCGTGGCCGACTTCTTCATCGGTGGACGCAAGCCGCACGAGGTCTCGATCAAGGAGGCCGGGATCTGGACGGTCGTCTGGGTCGTGCTGGCGCTGATCTTCGGCGGTTTCCTCTGGTGGCACTCCGGCGCCGAGCCGGCGGGTGAGTTCTTCGCGGGCTACATCACCGAGAAGTCGCTCAGTGTCGACAACCTCTTCGTGTTCATCCTGATCATGGGCAAGTTCGCCGTCCCGAAGATCTACCAGCAGCGTGTGCTGATGTTCGGTGTGATCATCGCGCTGGTGCTCCGGGCGGTGTTCATAGCCGGCGGCGCCGCGCTGGTCTCCGAGTTCTCCTGGGTGTTCTTCATCTTCGGCGGCTTCCTGATCTGGACGGCCTGGAAGCTGGTCAAGGAGGCCCGCGCCGAGGAGGAGGATGAGGAGTTCGAGGAGAACCGCCTGCTCAAGTCCATCGAGCGGCGCTTCCCGTCGACCGACAAATACCACGGCACCAAACTCTTCATCCGGGAGAACGGCCGCCGGCTGATGACCCCGATGCTGATCGTCATGCTGGCGATCGGCACCACCGACGTGCTGTTCGCGCTGGACTCGATCCCGGCCATCTTCGGCCTCACCCAGGACCCGTACATCGTCTTCACCGCCAACGCCTTCGCCCTGATGGGGCTGCGCCAGCTGTACTTCCTGATCGGCGGCCTGCTGAAGAAGCTGGTCCACCTGTCATACGGCCTGTCGGTGATCCTCGGCTTCATCGGCGTGAAGCTGGTGCTGCACGCCGCGCACGAGGCCGGCGCGACGTGGGCCCCGGAGATCGGCATCCCGTTCTCGCTGGGCTTCATCGTGGTGGTGCTGGCGATCACCACCTTCACCAGCCTGCGGGCCTCGAAGAAGGCGGAGCGCGCCGAGCGCGAGAAGCTCGACGCCTGACGCCTGACGCCTGACCCGGCACCGCCGAGACCCCCGTGACCGCTTCCGGTCGCGGGGCCTCGGCCGTTCGGCGGGGGCGGACTACCAGCCGCGTTCGCGCCACTCGTCGAGGTGCGGGCGCTCGGCGCCGAGGGTGGTGTCGTTGCCGTGGCCGGGGTAGACCCAGGCCTCGTCCGGCAGGACGTCGAAGACCTTCTCGATGACGTCCCGGTAGAGCGTGCGGAAGGCCTCCGGGTCGCCCCAGGTGTTGCCCACGCCGCCGGGGAAGAGACAGTCGCCGGTGAAGACGTGCGGGTGGCCCTGCGGGTCGTCGTAGATCAGCACGATCGCGCCCGGGGTGTGCCCGACCAGGTGCCGGACGGTGAGCTCGACGTCGCCGACCCGCAGCTTGGCGCCGTCGGCGAGCAGCAGCTCGGTGGGCACGTCGATGCCCTCGGCGTCGTGCTCACCGGCGGCGGTGCGGGCGCCGGTGGTGGCAACCACCTCGGCCAGTGCGCCCCAGTGGTCGTGGTGCCGGTGGGTGGTGACCACGGTTTCGAGGTCGTCGCCGACGGTCTCCAACAGCACCGGCGCGTCGGCGGCCGCGTCGATCAGCAGCTGCTCGTCGGTGGCCCGGCAGCGCAGCAGGTAGGCGTTGTTGTCGTACGGGCCGACGGCCACCTTGGTGATGATCAGGTGGGCCAGCTCGCGCACGTCCGGCGGCCCGCCGACCTTGACCGCTCCGTGGTACGTCATCCGTTCGCTCCCTCTCCAGTGGCTCCTGGGATCATCCTCGCGCTGTCAGCCCATCGGGGGAAGCTGGGGGAGGGCGGTGTCGGGGGTGCGGCGCAGGCCGTCCCCGGCGGACCGGCCGGAGAGCCAGGCGAGCAGGGCGCGGACCGGGCCCTCGGCGGTCGGGCCGGACCCGACCGAGGCGGCGCCGATCACGGCGCGGTCGTCGGTGTCGTCGGCGATCAGCTGGACGGCGGGCAGGTCGTCGTCGCCGGCCAGGCGGGTGGTGAGGCGGCGGAACTCGGGGAGGGCGAGTTCCTCCGGCCACTCGGCGGGGGAGTACCCGCCGTCCAGGTCGACCAGGTGGTACTCGACCTCGGCGAAGCGCTTCCAGACCAGGTCGCAGGCCGGGAAGACGGTGCCGGAGCGGTGGCGCACCTCGGCGGCCCAGTTCTCGTCGGTCATCAGCGCGGTGGCCGCGACGAAGCGCTCGTGCGACTCGCGCAGGTCGGCGAGCTGGACGTCCAGCGGGCGGCCGGCGCCGTCCTCGATGCCCTGGTCGCGGGCCTGCTCGCTGGCGTACTGCGGGATGTCGGTGCCGGTGCGGGCACCGGTCAGCAGGTTGACCAGGGAGTCGGCGTTGCGGGCGAGGTGGGCCAGCACGTGGCCGCGGGTCCAGCCGGGGAGCGCGGAGGGCTCGGCCAGGGCCTCGGGCTTCAGGGCGGAGACGGTCTCCAGCATGCGCCGGGTGCTCGCCTCGACCAGGGTCAGTAGCCGGGCGGCCTCGGCGGCGGACTGCGGGTCGGTCATCGAATCTGCCTTCTCTGCGGGACGGCGCGTTGCCCACGGGGGCTTCGCTCGTTGACCAGCCGACGCTACCGCCGAATCGGTGCCCTGAGCAGGGGGTATTTCGGTGCGGGTACGGACGGTCAGGGGGTGGCCTTCACTCGTTCGGGTGGCCTCCACTGGACAGAGTCGATATTCGAACGCCTGAGCTATAGGCTGGCTGCCGCATCCTGGAAGAAGTACCGAAACTCACCGCAAGCCGTCTCGCCCCGGAGAAAGGCGCCAGAAGCAGTGGCCGACCGCCTCATCGTCCGCGGTGCTCGCGAGCACAACCTCAAGAACGTCTCGCTCGACCTGCCCCGCGACTCCCTCATCGTCTTCACGGGCCTCTCCGGCTCCGGCAAGTCCTCGCTCGCCTTCGACACGATCTTCGCCGAGGGCCAGCGCCGCTACGTCGAGTCGCTGTCCTCCTACGCCCGTCAGTTCCTCGGGCAGATGGACAAGCCCGACGTGGACTTCATCGAAGGCCTCTCCCCGGCCGTCTCGATCGACCAGAAGTCCACCAACCGCAACCCCCGTTCGACCGTCGGCACCATCACCGAGGTCTACGACTACCTGCGCCTGCTGTTCGCCCGGATCGGCAAGCCGCACTGTCCGCACTGCGGCCGCCCCATCGCCAAGCAGTCGCCGCAGGCGATCGTGGACAAGGTGCTGGAGCTCACCGAGGGCACCCGCTTCCAGGTGCTGAGCCCGGTGGTGCGCGAGCGCAAGGGCGAGTTCGTCGACCTCTTCGCCGACCTCCAGTCCAAGGGCTACTCCCGCGCCCGCGTCGACGGTGAGACGATCCAGCTCGCCGAGCCGCCGAAGCTCAAGAAGCAGGAGAAGCACACCATCGAGGTGGTGATCGACCGCCTGACCGTCAAGGACAGCGCCAAGCGGCGGCTCACCGACTCGGTGGAGACGGCCCTGCGGCTGTCCGGCGGCATGGTCGTGCTCGACTTCGTCGACCTCCCCGAGGACGACCCGGAGCGCGAGCGGATGTACTCCGAGCACCTCTACTGCCCGTACGACGACGTGTCGTTCGAGGAGCTGGAGCCGCGCTCGTTCTCCTTCAACTCGCCGTTCGGCGCCTGCCCGGACTGCTCGGGCCTGGGCAACCGGATGGAGGTCGACCCGGAGCTGGTCGTGCCGGACGTCGAGCGCTCGCTGGACGAGGGTGCGATCCACCCGTGGTCGGCCGGGCACGCCAAGGAGTACTTCCAGCGCCTGATCGACGCGCTGGCCGAGGAGCTCGGCTTCCGCACCGACATCCCCTGGGCCGGGCTGCCCGCCCGCGCCAAGAAGGCGCTGCTGTACGGGCACAAGCACCAGGTGCAGGTCCGCTACCGCAACCGCTTCGGCCGGGAGCGTTCGTACAGCACCGGCTTCGAGGGCGCGATCCCGTTCATCCAGCGCCGGCACACCGAGGCGGAGAGCGACAGCAGCCGCGAGCGCTTCGAGGGCTACATGCGCGAGGTGCCCTGCCCGACCTGCCAGGGCACCCGGCTCAAGCCGGTGGTGCTCGCGGTCACCGTCGAGGGCAGGTCGATCGCCGAGGTCTCCTCGATGTCGATCAGCGACTGCTCCGAGTTCCTGGGCGCGATGAAGCTCAATGCCCGGGACAAGCAGATCGCCGAGCGGGTCCTGAAGGAGGTCAACGAGCGGCTGCGCTTCCTGGTCGACGTCGGCCTGGACTACCTCTCGCTCGACCGCGCGGCCGGCACCCTGTCCGGCGGCGAGGCCCAGCGCATCCGGCTGGCCACCCAGATCGGCTCCGGCCTGGTCGGCGTGCTGTACGTGCTGGACGAGCCGTCCATCGGCCTGCACCAGCGGGACAACCACCGGCTGATCGAGACGCTGGTGCGGCTGCGCGACATCGGCAACACCCTGATCGTGGTCGAGCACGACGAGGACACCATCAAGACCGCGGACTGGGTGGTCGACATCGGCCCGGGCGCCGGCGAGCACGGCGGCAAGGTGGTGCACTCCGGCTCGCTGAAGCAGCTGCTCGGCAACAAGGAGTCGCTGACCGGCCAGTACCTCTCCGGCAAGCGGTCCATCCCGATCCCGGACGCCCGCCGCGACCGGGACAAGAAGCGCCAGCTGACGGTGCACGGCGCCCGCGAGCACAACCTCAAGGACGTCACCGTCGGCTTCCCGCTCGGTACCCTCACCGCGATCACCGGTGTCTCCGGCTCCGGCAAGTCGACGCTGGTCAACGACATCCTCTACACCCACCTCGCCCGGGAGCTGAACGGCGCCCGCAGCGTGCCCGGCCGGCACACCCGGATCACCGGCACCGACCTGGTGGACAAGGTGGTGCACGTCGACCAGTCGCCGATCGGCCGCACCCCGAGGTCCAACCCGGCCACCTACACCGGGGTGTTCGACCACGTCCGCCGGCTCTTCGCGGAGACGCAGGAGGCCAAGGTCCGCGGCTACCTGCCCGGCCGGTTCTCCTTCAACGTCAAGGGCGGCCGCTGCGAGAACTGCACCGGCGACGGCACCATCAAGATCGAGATGAACTTCCTTCCGGACGTCTACGTGCCGTGCGAGGTCTGCCACGGCGCCCGGTACAACCGGGAGACGCTGGAGGTGCACTACAAGGGCAAGTCCATCGCCGAGGTGCTGGACATGCCGATCGAGGAGGCGCTGGGCTTCTTCGAGGCCGTCCCGGCGATCGCCCGGCACCTGCGGACGCTCAACGACGTCGGCCTCGGCTACGTCCGGCTCGGCCAGTCCGCGCCGACGCTCTCCGGCGGTGAGGCGCAGCGCGTCAAGCTCGCCTCGGAGCTCCAGAAGCGCTCCACCGGGCGGACGGTCTACGTGCTGGACGAGCCCACCACCGGCTTGCACTTCGAGGACATCAGCAAGCTGATCAAGGTGCTCAGCGGGCTGGTGGACAAGGGCAACACGGTGATCGTCATCGAGCACAACCTCGATGTGATCAAGACCGCCGACTGGGTCGTCGACATGGGCCCCGAGGGCGGCTCCGGCGGCGGCACGGTGGTCGCCGAGGGCACCCCGGAGCAGATCGCCGCCGTCCCGGAGAGCCACACCGGCAAGTTCCTGCGGGACATCCTGCCGGCCGACTTCGCGGACGCCCCGGTCGCCGCCCCGGCGAAGAGGGCGCCGCGCAAGCGCGCGGTCGCAGCGAAGAAGTAGACCCGTCCACCCACCGGCCGCTCCCGCCGCTCCCGTTGTCCGGGCAGTCAGGGAGCGGCCGGTGGGTGCGGCATAGACTTCCGTGGTCCCTCGCAGCAGCAACCGTAGGAGCACACCGATGTCCGAGGCCCCCGAGACCAACCCCACCGCCTCCCGCCGCACCCTGCTCTGCGGGGCCGCGGCCGTCCTGGCGGCCGGCGGCACCGTGGCGGTCACCGGATGCAGCTCCTCCTCCGGCAGCGGCGCCCCCAAGGGCCCGGTCGACCTCGGCCCGGCCTCGGCCGTGCCGGAGGGCGGCGGCAAGGTCTTCCGCGAGCAGAAGATCGTGGTGACCCAGCCCACCGCCGGCCAGTACAAGGCGTTCAGCGCCAAGTGCACCCACGCCGGCTGCATCGTGGACCAGGTGAAGAAGGACCAGATCCAGTGCCCCTGCCACGGCAGCCGGTTCGCCATCACCGACGGCGCCGTGCAGGACGGACCGGCCTCCTCCCCGCTGCCCTCCTACACCGTCACGGTCGAGGGCGGCAACCTCAAGGTGACCCCGAGCTGACCCAGTTGAGCGCCTCACGACCGCCACGGTCCCCCCTGACGATCTCCGCCCCGCGGCCCCGGCCCCACTCGGTACGGTGGACCCATGGCTGACCCGAGCACCTACCGCCCCGCGCCCGGTGCGATCCCGACCTCCCCCGGCGTCTACAAGTTCCGCGACGCCCACGGCCGGGTCATCTACGTCGGCAAGGCCAAGAGCCTGCGGCCGCGCCTGTCGTCCTACTTCCAGGACCTGGCCGGCCTGCACCCGCGCACCGCGACCATGGTCACCACCGCCGCCTCGGTGGAGTGGACCGTGGTCGGCACCGAGGTCGAGGCGCTCCAGCTGGAGTACTCCTGGATCAAGGAGTTCGACCCGCGGTTCAACGTCAAGTACCGCGACGACAAGAGCTATCCGGAACTCGCCGTCACCCTCAACGAGGAGTACCCGCGGGTCCAGGTGATGCGCGGGGCGCACAAGAAGGGCGTGCGCTACTTCGGTCCGTACGGGCACGCCTGGGCGATCCGCGAGACGGTCGACCTGCTGCTGCGCGTCTTCCCCGTCCGCACCTGCTCCAACGGCGTCTTCAAGCGCGCCCGCCAGGTC
Source organism: Kitasatospora sp. NPDC101235 (assembly GCF_044767505.1). Taxonomy (NCBI): domain Bacteria; kingdom Bacillati; phylum Actinomycetota; class Actinomycetes; order Kitasatosporales; family Streptomycetaceae; genus Kitasatospora; species Kitasatospora sp. NPDC101235. Next base: position 196,196 of record NZ_JBIWNZ010000006.1, on the reverse strand, counting down.
GGCCGGCCCTGCCTGCTCGGCTACATCGGCAAGTGCGCCGCGCCCTGCGTCGGCAAGGTCTCGGCGGACGAACACCGAGCGCTGGCCGAGGACTTCTGCGACTTCATGGCCGGGCGCACCGGCAACTACCTGCGCCGGCTGGAAGACCAGATGCAGGAGGCCGCCGCCGAGCTGGAGTACGAGAAGGCGGCCCGGCTGCGGGACGACATCGGCGCCCTCAAGCGCGCGATGGAGAAGAACGCCGTCGTGCTCGCCGACGCGACCGACGCCGACCTGCTGGCCGTCGCCGAGGACGAGCTCGAAGCCGCCGTGCAGATCTTCCACGTCCGCGGCGGCCGGGTGCGCGGCCAGCGCGGCTGGGTCACCGACAAGGTCGAGGACGTCGACACCGCAGGCCTGGTCGAGCACGCCCTCCAACAGCTCTACGGCGGCGGCGAGTCCGTCCCGCGCGAGGTGCTCGTCCCCGCCCTGCCCGACCCGGTGGAGCCGGTCCGCGTGTGGCTGAGCGGCCTGCGCGGCAGCCAGGTCGACCTGCGCATCCCCCAGCGCGGCGACAAGAAGGACCTGATGGCCACCGTGCAGCGCAACGCCCAGCAGGCGCTCGCACTGCACAAGACCAAGCGCGCCTCCGACCTCACCACCCGCAGCCGCGCCCTCCAGGAGATCGCCGACGCGCTGGAGCTGGACTCCGTCCCGCTGCGCATCGAGTGCTACGACATCTCCCACCTCCAGGGCGAGGACGTGGTCGCCTCCATGGTCGTCTTCGAGGACGGCCTGGCCCGCAAGAGCGAGTACCGGCGCTTCCAGATCAGGGGCTTCGAGGGCCAGGACGACGTCCGCTCGATGCACGAGGTGATCAGCCGGCGCTTCCGCCGCTACCTCCAGGAGCGCGAGCAGACCGGCGAGTGGGCCGTCCCCGAGGAGGACGACCCCGACACCGCCACCGGCGGCGCGCGGGACGAGGACGGCCGCCCCAAGCGCTTCGCCTACCCGCCCCAGCTGCTGGTCGTCGACGGCGGCCAGCCGCAGGTCGCCGCCGCCAGGCGCGCCCTGGACGAGCTCGGCATCGACGACGTCGCGCTGTGCGGCCTGGCCAAGCGCCTGGAGGAGGTCTGGCTGCCCGGCGAGGACGACCCGGTGGTGCTGCCCCGCTCCAGCGAGGGCCTCTACCTGCTCCAGCGGGTCCGCGACGAGGCGCACCGCTTCGCGATCAGCTATCAGCGCAACAAGCGTTCCAAGCGACTCACCGCCGGGGAACTGGACTCCGTCCCGGGCCTCGGCGAGACTCGCCGCCGGGCGCTGCTCAAGCACTTCGGCTCGCTGAAGAAGCTCCGGGCCGCCACCGTGGACGAGCTCTGCGAGGTACCCGGCATCGGACGCCGCACCGCGCAGACTGTTGCGGAGGCGTTGTCGTCCCGTACACCCGCCGCACCCGCGGTCAACACCGCGACCGGCGAGATCATCGAGGACGGGGCCGAGCAGGCCGCCGAGCCGGTGGCAGCAGCACCCCAGACCGCACCATCCCAGGAGACGCCATGACGGCCGACGCCGCCCGTCAGCCGGTGTGCCCCGGCCCCGCCCGCCTGCCCGGGCCGGGAAAGGGCGGCCGAGCCGTGCGCGTTCTCCCCTTCAGAAAGACCGAGAGCGGGGAACCGAAGTGACCGTGTCAGACGTGGGCGAGAACGCGCCGGAGCTGGTGATCATCTCCGGCATGTCCGGAGCCGGCCGCTCCACCGCGGCCAAGTGCCTGGAGGACCTCGGCTGGTTCGTGGTGGACAACCTGCCGCCGGCCCTGATCCCGACCATGGTCGACCTGGGCGCCCGCTCCCAGGGCAACGTCGCCCGGATCGGCGTGGTCGTGGACGTCCGCGGCCGGCAGTTCTTCGACGACCTGCTCACCTCGCTGGACGAGCTGGAGAAGCGCGGCGTCCGGCTCCGGGTCGTCTTCCTGGACTCCTCCGACGAGGCGCTGGTGCGCCGCTTCGAGAGCGTCCGCCGCCCGCACCCGCTGCAGGCCGACGGCCGGATCGTGGACGGCATCGCCCGGGAGCGCGACCTGCTGCGCGACCTGCGCGGCGAGGCCGACCTGGTGATCGACACCTCCAACCTCAACGTGCACCAGCTGCGCGCCAAGCTGGACGCCCAGTTCGCCGACCACGACGAGCCCGAGCTGCGCGCGACCGTGATGTCCTTCGGCTTCAAGTACGGCCTGCCGGTCGACGCCGACCTCGTGGTGGACTGTCGCTTCCTGCCCAACCCGCACTGGGTGCCCGAACTGCGGGCCCGCACCGGCACCGACGCGGACGTCGCCGACTACGTCTTCCAGCAGCCCGGAGCCAACGAGTTCCTGGACGGCTACGCCCAGCTGCTGCGCATCATCACCGAGGGATACCGCCGCGAGGGGAAGCGTTACATGACGCTTGCCGTAGGCTGCACCGGTGGCAAGCACCGCAGCGTCGCCATGTCCGAGCGTCTGACCAAGCGTCTCATCGCCGACGGAGTCGAGACGGTGCTCGTCCACCGTGACATGGGACGGGAGTAACCGCCGCCTTCCTGCCGGGCCCGCCGGCGGAGCGGTTGGCGGGCCGAGGAACGCGAGGTGATTGTGGCGGGATACGTGCCCGGGCGGCAGCCGCAGAGCAGGACCGGTGACCGGGCGGGCAGCCCGGCCCGGCCCACGGCGCCGGGCCGCCCGCGCAGCAGTCCCTCCCGCGCCAAGCCGGCCCCCAGGATCACCGCGCTCGGCGGCGGGCAGGGCCTGTCCGCCTCGCTGTCCGCGCTGCGCCGGCTCACCAGTGACCTCACGGCCGTGGTGACCGTCGCCGACGACGGCGGCTCCAGCGGGCGGCTGCGCGAGGAACTGGGGGTGCTGCCCCCGGGCGACCTGCGCAAGGCGCTGGCCGCGCTGTGCGGGGACGACGACTGGGGCCGCACCTGGTCCGAGGTGATCCAGCAGCGCTTCACCGGCAACGGCGAGCTCGGCGGCCACGCGGTCGGCAACCTGCTGATCGTCGCGCTCTGGGAGAAGCTGGGCGACCCGGTGACGGCGCTGGACTGGGTCGGCCGGCTGCTCAACGTGCAGGGCCGGGTGCTGCCGATGTCGGCGGTGCCGCTGGACATCGAGGCGACCGTCCGCGGCCACGACCCGGAGCGCCCCGGCGAGGTCACCGCGGTCCGCGGCCAGGCCGACGTCGCGGTGACCCCGGGCACCGTCCAGTCGATCCGGCTGCTGCCGGACGGGCCGCCCGCCGTCCCGGAGGCGGTCACCGCCGTCCGGGAGGCGGACTGGGTGGTGCTCGGCCCCGGCTCCTGGTTCACCAGCGTGCTGCCGCACCTGCTGGTGCCCGAGCTGGCCGCGGCGCTCACCGAGACCCGCGCCCGCCGTCTGCTCACCCTGAACCTGGCCCCCCAGCCCGGGGAGACCGAGGGCTTCACCCCGCAGCGTCACCTGGAGGTCATCGCCGACCACGCTCCGGACCTCGCGGTGGATGCGATCCTGGTGGACGAGCGCGCCGTGACCGGCGGGGCCTTCGGCCAGGCCGACCTGGACGGCCTGGAGAAGGCCGCCGAACGGATGGGGGCCGCTCTGGTGCTCGGCTCGGTGGCCCGCACCGACGGGACGCCGCGACACGACCCCGAGCTGTTGGCGGCAGCGTACGACCGGATTTTCCGGACACATGGAAGGATCGGGCCATGGCGATGACTCCAGCGGTGAAGGACGAGATCAGCCGGCTCCCGGTCACCCGGGCCTGCTGTCGCAAGGCGGAGGTGTCGGCGATCCTGCGGTTCGCGGGCGGGCTGCACATCGTGAGCGGCCGCATCGTGATCGAGGCGGAGCTGGACACCGGGGCGGCGGCACGGCGGCTGCGCAAGGACCTGCTGGAGATCTTCGGGCACTCCTCGGACCTCGTGGTGATGGCCCCCGGCGGGCTGCGCCGCGGCAGCCGCTTCGTGGTCCGGGTGGTCAAGGACGGCGAACTGCTCGCGCGCCAGACCGGGCTCGTCGACGGCCGCGGCCGCCCGATCCGGGGCCTGCCACCGGCGGTCGTCTCCGGTGCCACCTGCGACGCCGAGGCGGCCTGGCGCGGGGCCTTCCTGGCGCACGGCTCGCTCACCGAGCCGGGCCGTTCCTCCTCGCTGGAGATCACCTGCCCCGGCTCCGAGGCCGCCCTCGCCCTGGTCGGCGCCGCCCGCCGGCTCGGCATCCCGGCCAAGGCCCGCGAGGTGCGCGGCGTGGACCGGGTGGTGATCCGCGACGGCGACGCGATCGGCGCCCTGCTGACCCGGCTCGGCGCGCACGAGTCGGTGCTCGCCTGGGAGGAGCGCCGGATGCGGCGCGAGGTGCGCGCCACCGCCAACCGGCTGGCCAACTTCGACGACGCCAACCTGCGCCGCTCGGCCCGCGCCGCGGTGGCGGCCGGCGCCCGGGTGGCCCGCGCGCTGGAGATCCTCGGCGACGAGGTGCCCGAGCACCTGGCCGCGGCGGGCCAGCTGCGGATGCAGCACAAGCAGGCCTCGCTGGAGGAGCTGGGCGCGCTCGCAGACCCGCCGCTGACCAAGGACGCGGTGGCCGGCCGGATCCGCCGCCTGCTGGCGATGGCCGACAAGCGCGCCTCCGAGCTCGGCCTGCCGAGCACCGAGGCCAGCATCACCGACGAGATGGTGCTGAACTGACGTTCACGGTCCGTGACCGAAACGCGGCCGGTGTCCGGATTTCCGGGCACCGGCCGTCGGCGTTTCCCGGCGGTCTCCCGGACGGTCCTCCGGACCCGCCTGCGCCCCCGAATTGGTAGAGACCACTGGCCCGGGACCAACTGCCCGGCGGACCAAGGCCGGACGGCCTGAAATCGGGTTTCGGCCGCGCCACGCCCAGTCTCGGCAGGCGGCGCGATGTGCCCTCCCAGGCCCGGGAGGGGTAGGGTCATAGGCGGTCGGGGACTTCCCAAATCTCACCCCCGTCGGGGCCCTGCCCCGGCGTACCTAACGAGGAGATCGGTTCGTGACGATCCGGGTAGGCATCAACGGCTTCGGCCGCATCGGCCGCAACTTCTTCCGCGCGGTCAAGGCTCAGGGCGCGGACATCGAGATCGTCGGTGTCAACGACCTCACCGACACGAAGACCCTGGCTCACCTGCTCAAGTACGACACCACCCTGGGCACCTTCCCGGGCGAGGTCTCGCACACCGAGGACAGCATCACCGTCGACGGCCACACCTTCAAGGTGACCGCCGAGCGTGACCCCGCGAACCTCCCGTGGGCCGCCCTGGGCGCCGACATCGTCGTCGAGTCCACCGGCATCTTCACCAAGGCCGAGGCCGCGAAGAAGCACCTCACCGCCGGCGCGAAGAAGGTCATCATCTCGGCGCCCGCCAGTGACGAGGACGTCACCATCGTGCTGGGCGTCAACGACGACAAGTACGACGCCGCCAAGCACGACATCATCTCCAACGCCTCCTGCACCACCAACTGCGTGGCGCCGATGGCCAAGGTGCTGCACGAGAGCTTCGGCATCGTCAAGGGTCTGATGACCACCGTCCACGCGTTCACCAACGACCAGGTGACCCTGGACTTCCCGCACAAGGACCTGCGCCGCGCCCGCGCCGCGTCGCAGAACATCATCCCGACCTCGACCGGTGCCGCCAAGGCGACCGCCCTGGTCCTGCCGGAGCTGAAGGGCAAGCTGGACGGCACCTCGCTGCGCGTCCCGGTCCCGACCGGTTCCATCACGGACCTGGTCGTCACCCTGGAGCGCGAGGTCACCAAGGACGAGGTCAACGCGGCCTTCCAGAAGGCCGCCCAGGAGGGCCCGCTCAAGGGCATCCTGGCCTACACCGAGGACCCGATCGTCTCCTCGGACATCGTCAACGACCCGGCCTCCTGCATCTTCGACTCCAGCCTCACCATGGTCCAGGGCAACCAGGTCAAGGTGCTCGGCTGGTACGACAACGAGTGGGGCTACTCGAACCGCCTCGTCAACCTGACCGCCCTCGTCGGCGGGCAGCTCTGACCTTGCGGGAGCTGACGTGATGTAGGGGCGAGGGCCCGGTCGGCGTACGGTGCCGACCGGGCCCTCGTTCCGCGCTCAAGGACTTCTCAGGCGGCCCCTGCGCCGTGCCGCCTCACTGCGCATCAACCATCTCCCCAGGAGAAACCGAATCCCCGTGAAGACCATCGAAGAGCTCATCGAAGCCGGTGTCGAAGGCAAGCGCGTCTTCGTACGCGCCGACCTGAACGTGCCGCTGGACGGCGTCACGATCACCGACGACGGCCGGATCCGCGCCGTCGCGCCGACCATCGCCAAGCTGGCCGCGGCCGGCGCGAAGGTCGTCGTGGCCTCGCACCTCGGCCGTCCCAAGGGCGCGCCGGACCCGAAGTTCTCGCTCGCCCCGGCGGCCGAGCGCCTCGGCGAGATCCTCGGCCGGGCCGTCGCCTTCGCCACCGACACCGTCGGCGACAGTGCCGAGGCCGTCGTGGCCGGGCTGGGCGACGGCGAGGTCGCGCTGCTGGAGAACCTGCGCTTCAACGCCGGCGAGACCAGCAAGGACGACGCCGAGCGCAAGGCCTTCGCCGAGCAGCTGGCCGCGCTGGCCGACCTGTACGTGGGCGACGGCTTCGGCGCCGTGCACCGCAAGCACGCGTCGGTCTTCGACCTGCCGGCCCTGCTGCCGCACGCTGCGGGCGACCTGATCGCCACCGAGGTCGGCGTGCTGAAGAGGCTCACCGAGGACGTCGCCCGCCCGTACGTGGTGGTGCTCGGCGGTGCCAAGGTCTCCGACAAGCTCGGCGTGATCGACAACCTGCTGAAGAAGGCCGACCGGATCCTGATCGGCGGCGGCATGGCGTACACCTTCCTCAAGGCCAAGGGCCACGAGGTCGGCATCTCGCTGCTGCAGGAGGACCAGATCCCGACCGTGCTCGGCTACCTGGCCGAGGCCGAGCAGCGCGGCGTCGAGTTCGTGCTGCCGGTGGACGTCCTGGTCTCCGCCGACTTCCCGGACCTCAAGACCAAGGCTCCGGCGAACCCCTCGACCGTCGCCGCGGACGCCATCCCGGCCGACCAGGAGGGCCTGGACATCGGCCCGAAGACCCGTGAGCTGTACGCGGCCAAGCTGGCCGACGCGGGCACGGTGTTCTGGAACGGCCCGATGGGCGTCTTCGAGCACCCGGACTACGCGAACGGCACCAAGGCCGTCGCCCAGGCCCTGCTCGACAGCAACGCGTTCACCGTGGTCGGCGGCGGCGACTCCGCCGCGGCCGTCCGCATCCTGGGCTTCGACGAGAACGCCTTCGGACACATCTCGACCGGCGGCGGCGCCAGCCTCGAGTACCTGGAGGGCAAGACCCTCCCCGGTCTCGCCGCTCTGGAGGACTGAAAGCACATGACCGACCGTCTCCCGCTGATGGCGGGCAACTGGAAGATGAACCTCAACCACCTTGAGGCCATCCAGCACACCCAGAAGCTGGCCTTCGCGCTGGCCGACAAGGACTACGCGGCCGTCGAGGTCGCCGTCCTGGTGCCGTTCACCGACCTGCGCTCGGTGCAGACCCTGGTCGACGGCGACAAGCTGAAGATCAAGTACGGCTCGCAGGACATCTCGCAGCACGACGGCGGGGCCTACACCGGTGAGATCTCCGGCCCGATGCTGGCCAAGCTCAAGTGCACCTACGCGGTGATCGGCCACTCCGAGCGCCGCCAGTACCACGGCGAGAACGAGGAGATCGTCAACGCCAAGGTGAAGGCCGCCTACCGCGCCGGGATCACCCCGATCCTGTGCGTCGGCGAGCCGCTGGAGATCCGCAAGGCCGGCACCCACGTCGAGTACACCCTGGCCCAGCTGGACGGCGGCCTGGCCGACGTCCCGGCCCACCAGGCCGAGTCGATCGTGATCGCCTACGAGCCGGTCTGGGCGATCGGCACCGGCGAGGTGGCCACCCCGGAGGACGCCCAGGAGGTCTGCGCCGCCATCCGCGCGCGGATCGCCGAGCTGTACGACGCCGAGCTGGCCGGCAAGGTCCGGGTGCTGTACGGCGGTTCGGTGAAGTCGTCGAGCGCGGCCGGTCTGATGGCCAAGCCGGACATCGACGGCGGCCTGGTCGGCGGTGCCTCGCTGGACGCCGACGAGTTCGTCAAGATCGTGCGCTACCGTGAGCAGGCAGTAGGCTAACGCCGCCGCAGCAACGTAGGCTTTGGGGCCGGACCGCCGTAAGCGGCCCGGCCCCTTCGCCGAAGATACGAGAGAGTTGGTCCCGTCGTGGTTCTCGGGTTCTCGATTGCCCTGATCATCTTCAGTCTGCTGATGATCCTGCTGGTGCTGCTGCACAAGGGGAAGGGCGGCGGCCTGTCCGACATGTTCGGCGGTGGCGCGATGTCCACCGGCGGCGGCTCGGCGGTGGCCGAGCGCAACCTGGACCGCATCACGATCGTGGTCGGCCTGGGCTGGTTCGCGTGCATCGTGGTCCTCGGCCTGGTGCTGAAGTACCAGAGCTGACGTATCCCTGACGCCCCGTCGCCCGAACGCCTATCCTGGGACGGTCGGGTGCGGAGGCGATGGTGGCGGATGCTTAGCTCCTGCTTACACTAGGACGACTTTCGCCACCGACGCGCACCGCGGCGGGTCGGCGCACCAGTACGCAGGGAGTCAGACCGTGGCAAGTGGCAATGCCATCCGTGGCAGCAGGGTCGGGGCCGGCCCGATGGGCGAGGCGGAGCGCGGCGAGTCCGCCCCGCGCAACCGGATCTCCTTCTGGTGCGCGAACAAGCACGAGACCCGTCCCAGCTTCGCCGCCGAGGCGGCGATCCCGGAGACGTGGGACTGCCCGCGTTGCGGCTTCCCGGCCGGGCAGGACCAGCACAACCCGCCGGCGCCCTCGCGCAACGAGCCGTACAAGACCCACCTCGCCTACGTCCGCGAGCGGCGCACCGACGCCGACGGCGAGGCGATCCTGGCCGAGGCGCTGGCGAAGCTCCGCGGCGAGATCTGAGCAGAACGGCACGAAGGGCGCCACCGTCGAGTGACGGTGGCGCCCTTCGGCGTTGCCGGGGCCGCTTACGCGGAGGCCGGCGGGTAGAGCTGCGGCGGGATCCGCTCCGCGGCGGCGCGGTCCAGCAGCATCAGGGTGCGGCTGCGGCCGTACGCGCCGGAGGCGGGCGCCTGGATCTCGCCGGGGCCGGACAGGGCCAGCGCGACCGCGCCCGCCTTGTCCTCGCCGGCGGCCAGCAGCCAGACCTCGCGGGCCTCCCGGATCGCCGGGAGGGTGAGCGAGATCCGGGTCGGCGGGGGCTTGGGGGCCCCGCGCACGCCGATCACGGTCAGCTCGGTCTCCCGCACGCCAGGGTGCTCGGGGAAGAGCGAGGCGATGTGGGTGTCCGGGCCGACGCCGAGCAGCAGCACGTCGAAGGCGGGGACGCCGAGCCGGTCGCCCGGCCCGGCGGCCTTCGCCAGTTCCTGCGCGTAGCGGGCGGCGGCTGCCTCCACGTCCGAGCCGTCCACCCCGTCCGAGGCGGGCATCTCGTGCACCCGCGCCGGGTCGAGCGGGACGGCGTCCAGCAGCTCGGCGCGGGCCTGGACCGCGTTGCGGTCCGGGTCGGCGGCGGGCAGGAAGCGCTCGTCGCCCCACCAGAGGTCCAGCCGGCCCCAGTCGACCGCGTCGCGCGCCGGGGAGGCGGCGATCGCGGCGAGCAGGGCGTTGCCGTTGCGACCGCCGGTGAGCACCACCGAGGCACTGCCGCGGGCGGCCTGGGCGTCCACGATCCGGGTGATCAGCCGGGCCGCGGCCGCCTGGGCCATCAGCTCCTTGTCCCGGTGGACGACCAGCTGCGGGGTCGCGTTGGTCATGCGCCTTCCTTGGTGGTGCGCTTGCCGGCGGCCTTCCTGGCGGGCTTCTTCTCCGACGATTCGGCGGTCACCCGCTCGGGGTTGGCCACGGCGGCCTCGGCGGCCTCCTCGACGGCCTCCTCGGCGACCTCCCGGGCGACCTTCTCGGCCGCCGCGGTCTCGGCGTTGGCCGGCTCGTGCAGCTGGTCGACGGGCGTGCGCACGGCCGTCGCGTAGATGTCGTCCGGGTCCAGGCGACGCAGTTCCTCGGCGATCAGCTCCGAGGTCTCGCGCCGCTTGAGCGCCACCTGGCGGTCCGGCGAGCCGGGCATGGACAGCGTGCCCATCAGGCCGTCCGGGCGGTCCAGGGTGATGTCCCCGTCCTTGGTGCGCAGGTGCACCGCGGTGATGCCGGGGCCGCCGGTGACGACCCGCTCGACCGGCACCTGCAGCCGGTTGGTCAGCCAGAGGCCGAGCAGCTCGACGCTGGGGTTGTAGGACTCGCCCTCGACCACCGCGGAGACGATGGTGGACGGCCGCTGGTCCAGTGCGGCGGCCAGCATCGAGCGCCAGCCGGTGATCCGGGTCCAGGCCAGGTCGGTGTCGCCCGGGGCGTAGCTCTGCGAGCGCTGGGCGAGCTGGCCGACCGGGGACTCGGCGGTGACGGCGTCGGTGATCCGGCGCTGGGCGAGCGAGCCCAGCGGGTCCTGTGCCGGGTGCAGCGGCGCGTTGTCCGGCCACCAGACGACGGTCGGGGCGTCCGGCAGCAGCAGCGGAAGGACCACCGACTGGGCGTGCGCGGCGAGTTCGCCGTGCATCCGCAGGACGGCCGTTTCGCCGGAGCCGGCGTCCGAGCCGACCAGGATCTCGGCGTCCAGCCGGGTCTCGGCGCGGGCCCGGGGCGAGCGCCCGGCGCGCTTGATGACCGCGAGGGTACGCATCGGGTGCTCACGGGAGGCGTCGTTGGCGGCCTTGAGGGCGTCGTAGGCGCTGCCCTCGTCGGTCACGATCACCAGGGTGAGCACCATGCCGGCGGCGGTGGAGCCGCTGGCCCGGCGCGCCTCCATCAGCGCGGCGTTGATCTTGCTGGACGTCGTTTTGGTGAGGTCGATCTTCATGGCCGGCGCCAGCTCCTGCCGTCTCGTGCGAGCATCTCGTCCGCCTCGACGGGGCCCCAGGTCCCCGCCGCGTACTGGGCGGGCTTGCCGTGGGCGTCCCAGTACTTCTCGATCGGGTCGAGGATCTGCCAGGAGAGCTCGACCTCCTGGTGGCGCGGGAACAGGTTGGCGTCACCGAGCAGCACGTCGAGGATGAGCCGCTCGTACGCCTCCGGGCTCGACTCGGTGAAGGACTCGCCGTAGGCGAAGTCCATCGTGACGTCCCGGACCTCGAAGGAGGTGCCCGGCACCTTGGAGCCGAACCGCACCGTCACGCCCTCGTCCGGCTGGACCCGGATGACCAGGGCGTTCTGCCCCAGCTCCTCGGTCGCGTAGGAGTCGAAGGGCAGGTACGGGGCGCGCTGGAAGACGACCGCGATCTCGGTGACCCGGCGGCCCAGACGCTTGCCGGTGCGCAGGTAGAACGGGACGCCCGCCCAGCGGCGGTTGTTGATCTCCAGCTTGATGGCCGCGTAGGTGTCGGTCTTGGAGTCGGGGTCGATCCCGTCCTCGTCCAGGTACCCGAGGACCTCCTCGCCGCCCTGCCAACCGGAGGCGTACTGGCCGCGCACGGTGTGCCGGCCGAGGTCGGCCGGGAGCTTGACGGCGCTGAGCACCTTGAGCTTCTCGGCCACCAGCGCCTTCGGGTGGAAGGAGGCGGGCTCCTCGATGGCGGTGAGCGCCATCAGCTGGAGCAGGTGGTTCTGGATCACGTCACGGGCGGAGCCGATGCCGTCGTAGTAGCCGGCCCGGCCGCCGATGCCGATGTCCTCGGCCATGGTGATCTGCACGTGGTCGACGTACGACCGGTTCCAGATCGGCTCGAACATCTGGTTGGCGAAGCGCAGCGCCAGGATGTTCTGGACCGTCTCCTTGCCCAGGTAGTGGTCGATCCGGAAGACCTCGTCCCGGGGGAAGACCTCGTGGACGACCTTGTTGAGCTCCTGCGCGCTCTCCAGGTCGTGGCCGAAGGGCTTCTCGATGACCGCGCGGCGCCAGGAGCCCTGGGGCGGGTCGGCCAGGCCGTGCTTCTTGAGCTGCTGGACGACGGTCGGGAAGAACTTCGGCGGGACGGACAGGTAGAAGGCGAAGTTGCCGCTCGTGCCCTGGGCCTTGTCCAGCTCCTCGATGGTCTCGCGCAGCTTGTCGAAGGCCTCGTCGTCGTCGAACGTTCCGTGGACGAACCGCATGCCCTTGGCGAGCTGCTGCCAGACCTCCTCCCGGAACGGGGTGCGGGCGTGGTCCCGGACGGCGTCGTGGACCTCCTTGGCGAAGTCCTCGTCGTCCCACTCACGGCGGGCGAAGCCGACGAGGGAGAAGCCCGGCGGAAGCAGACCGCGGTTGGCCAGGTCGTAGATGGCCGGCATCAGCTTCTTGCGGGACAGGTCGCCGGTGACCCCGAAGATGACCAGGCCGGACGGCCCCGCGATGCGCGGGAGCCGTCGGTCGGAGGGGTCGCGAAGCGGGTTGGCAGGGGAGGGCGGGAGATCGCCCGCGTCCGATTCTGGAGTCAACTCGGGGAAATCAGTGCTCACTTGATGGGCTCCGCTTTCGTGCACTGGCTGTGAGCAGGGGTCACTTCTCGTCGGCGAAGGAGGCGAGCGAGGCGGTGACGGTGTCGAGCAGCTCCTTCCAGGACTGCTCGAACTTCTCGACGCCCTCGTCCTCCAGGAGCTGGACGACGTCGTCGTAGTCCACGCCGGCGGCGGCGATCGCGTCCAGCACGGCCTTGGCGTCGGCGTAGTTGGGGACGATGGTGTTGCCGGTGACCCGGCCGTGGTCGGCGGTGGCGTCCAGGGTGGCCTCGGGCATCGTGTTCACGGTGCCGGGGGCGACCAGCTCGGTGACGTACAGGGTGTCCGGCAGGGCCGGGTCCTTGACGCCGGTGGAGGCCCACAGCGGGCGCTGCGGCTTGGCGCCGGCGGCCTCCAGGGCGGCCCAGCGGGCGTTGCCGGCGGTCTTGCCGTCGACGCTGCCGAAGACCTCCTCGTACGCCTGGTAGGCGAGGCGGGCGTTGGCCAGCGCGGCCTTGGAGCGCAGGTCCTTGGCGTCGCCGCCGATCTTGTCCAGGCGCTTGTCGATCTCGGTGTCCACGCGGGAGACGAAGAAGGAGGCGACCGACTCGATCTGGGAGAGGTCAAGGCCCTTGGCCTTGGCGGCCTCCAGGCCGGTCAGGTAGGCGTCGATGACGGCCTTGTAGCGCTCCAGCGAGAAGATCAGCGTGACGTTGACGCTGATGCCCTTGCCGATGACCTCGCTGATCGCGGGCAGGCCGGCCTTGGTGGCGGGGATCTTGATGAAGACGTTCGGGCGGTCGACCAGCCACCACAGCTGCTTGGCCTCGGCCACGGTGGTGGCGGTCTCGTGGGCCAGACGCGGGTCGACCTCGATGGAGACCCGGCCGTCGCGGCCGTTGGAGGCGTCGTAGACCGGGCGCAGCACGTCGGCCGCGTCGCGCACGTCCGAGGTGGTGATCATGCGGATCGCCTCGTCGGTGGTGACCTTGCGGACGGCGAGGTCGCGCAGCTGGCCGTCGTAGGAGTCGTCGCCGGCGCCGGCGATGGCCTTCTGGAAGATGGTCGGGTTGGTGGTGACGCCCACCACGTGCTTGTTCTGCACCAGTTCGGCCAGGTTGCCGGAGTTCAGCCGCTTGCGGCTGAGGTCGTCCAGCCAGATCGCAACGCCTTCGTCGCTGAGGCGCTTCAGTGCGTCAGTCATGGTGCTTCAGTCCCTTGTTCTTCTGCTTCGTGGGGTAGTCAGAGGGGCCGGGGCGCCGATGTGCGGTCGGCGGCCCCGGCCGGGTGGCGCTAGCGGTTGACGGCCTCGAGGGAGCGCAGGGCGTTGTGGGCCTCGGCCACCACGCGCTCGGCGGTGATGCCGAACTCCTCGAAGAGCACCTTGTAGTCGGCGGAGGCGCCGAAGTGCTCCAGCGAGACGATCCGGCCGTGGTCGCCGACCAGCTCGCGCCAGCCCTGGGCGATGCCGGCCTCGACCGAGACCCGGGCCTTGACCGACGGCGGCAGCACGCTGTCGCGGTAGGCCTGGTCCTGCTCCTGGAACCACTCGAAGGACGGCACCGAGACCACGCGGGTGGCGATGCCCTCGGCCTCCAGCGCCTCGCGGGCCTTGACGGCCAGCTGGACCTCGGAGCCGGTGCCGAGCAGGATCAGCTGCGGGTCACCGGTGGAGGCCTCGGCCAGGATGTAGCCGCCCTTCGCGGTGCCCTCGGCGGAGCCGAAGACCTCGCGGTCGAAGGTCGGGACGCCCTGGCGGGTCAGGGCCAGGCCGACCGGGCCGGGGTGGCTGGTCTGGCGCTCGATGATGGTGCGCCAGGCGACGGCGGTCTCGTTGGCGTCGGCCGGGCGGACCATGGACAGGCCCGGGATGGCGCGCAGCGAGGCCAGGTGCTCGACCGGCTGGTGCGTCGGGCCGTCCTCGCCGAGGCCGATCGAGTCGTGCGTCCAGACGTAGGTGACCGGCAGCTTCATCAGCGCGGCCAGGCGGACGGCCGGGCGCATGTAGTCGGCGAAGACCAGGAAGGTGCCGCCGTAGACACGGGTCTTCCCGTGTAGGGCGATGCCGTTCATGGTCGAGCCCATGGCGTGCTCGCGGATGCCGAAGTGGATCGTCCGGCCGTACGGGCCGGCGGACTTCAGCGGGTTGCCCTCGGGGAGGAAGGAGCTGTCCTCGTCGATGGTGGTGAGGTTGGACTCGGCGAGGTCGGCCGAGCCGCCCCACAGCTCCGGGATCACCGCGCCGATCGCCTTGAGGGTGTCGCCGGAGGCCTTGCGGGTGGCGACGTCCTTGCCGGCCGGGAAGGTGGGGACGGCCTTCTTCCAGCCCTCGGGCAGCTCGCCGGCCTCGATGCGGTCGAACTCGGCGGCGCGGTGCGGGTTGGCGGCGCGCCAGGCGTCGAAGGACTGCTGCCACTGGTCGCGGGCGGCCTTGCCGCGCTTGATGACCTGGCGGGCGTGCTCGATGACCTGGTCGCTGACCTCGAAGGTCTTCTCCGGGTCGAAGCCCAGGACCTTCTTGGTGGCGGCGATCTCGGCGGTGCCGAGCGCGGAGCCGTGCGCCTTGGCGGTGTTCTGGGCGTCCGGGGCCGGCCAGGCGATGATGGTGCGCATCGCGATGATCGACGGGCGGGAGGTCTCGGCCTTGGCCGCGGCCAGCGCCTCGGCGAGGGCGGCCACGTCGATGTCGCCGTTGGACTTCGGGGTCACCCGCTGGACGTGCCAGCCGTACGCCTCGTAGCGCTTGAGGACGTCCTCGGAGAAGGCGGTCTCGGTGTCGCCCTCGATGGAGATGTGGTTGTCGTCGTAGAGGGCGACCAGGTTGCCCAGCTTCTGGTGGCCGGCCAGCGACGAGGCCTCGGCGGAGATGCCCTCCTCCAGGTCGCCGTCGGAGACGATGGCCCAGATGGTGTGGTCGAAGGGGGACTCGCCGGCCGGGGCCTCCGGGTCGAACAGGCCGCGCTCGTAGCGGGTGGCCATCGCCATGCCGACCGCGTTGGCGATGCCCTGGCCGAGCGGACCGGTGGTGGTCTCCACGCCGGCGGTGTGGCCGTGCTCGGGGTGGCCGGGCGTGCGGCTGCCGGCGACGCGGAAGGCCTTGAGGTCGTCCAGCTCCAGGCCGTAGCCGGAGAAGTAGAGCTGGGTGTAGAGGGTCAGGCTGGTGTGCCCGGGGGAGAGGACGAATCGGTCGCGCCCGACCCAGGACGGGTCGGTCGGGTCGTGGCGCAGGAACCGCTGGAAGATCAGGTATGCGGCCGGGGCCAGCGACATGGCCGTCCCGGGGTGTCCGTTGCCGACCTTCTGGACGGCGTCCATGGCCAGGACGCGCGCAGTGTCAACCGTGCGCTCATCCAGATCGGTCCACTCGAATGCGTTCGTCGGCGCAGTGCTCACCCTGTCTCAGGGCTCCTTCCGTTGTGAAGAGTGACCCCGTGAATTGGGGACCGGGTCGGCCACGGCGCTGTGGTCCCGACGCTGGGTGGTGCCGGTCACGGAGGGTAGATCCCGCTTCTGCGTGCGAGCCTACCGTCCGGGCCGCGCCTCACCCTCCGTGCTGAGACAACCGGCAATTCCGCAGGGTGATTCCCACAAGGGCGGCCTGGGTGATTTGTCCCAGACTCTCCTGATTCGGGGCCGCGCGCAGCTCCGGTGGTCAGGACGGGCGAACGGACCCCGCCGGAGGCGTCCGAGGGCCCCACCGGGCGGTTCACCCGGGGGTGTGCGTTCCGCCTCGCCGGGGGACCCCGGGGCCGGATGCGATATATGGAACGTCTATGGTGTCGTGGTACGCGCAGAGCGGACTATTCGGGACCCTTCGTTCCCGTGGACGCCTGCGAAGATTCATCTTCAGTTGGGGTGTTAGTGACCGCCGTCGAAACCCGTCCCGCCGGGGTCACCGGGGCGACTCCTGCACACCGGCCGTTCGGGGCCCGTGTCGGCGCGTTCGTCGCACTGACCAAGCCGCGGATCATCGAGCTGTTGCTGATGAGCACCGTGCCGGTGATGTTCCTGGCCCAGCAGGGCGTGCCGGACATGCTGCTGGTGCTGAAGGTCGTCGTCGGCGGCTACCTCTCGGCGGGCGGCGCCAACGCCCTCAACATGTACATCGACCGGGACATCGACGCGGTGATGTCGCGCACCGAGCGGCGACCGATCGTCACCGGGATGGTGTCGCCGCGCGAGGCGCTGGTCTTCGGCATCGTGCTGGCGGTCGTCTCGACCCTGCTGCTGGGCTTCGGGGTCAACTGGCTGTCCGCCTGGCTGGCGCTGGGCGCGCTGCTGTTCTACGTGTTCGTCTACACGCTGGGGCTCAAGCGGCGCACCTCGCAGAACATCGTCTGGGGCGGCATCGCCGGCTGCATGCCGGTGCTGGTCGGCTGGTCCTCGGTGACCAACTCGGTGTCCTGGGCCGCGGTGATGCTGTTCCTGGTGGTGTTCTTCTGGACGCCGCCGCACACCTGGGTGCTGTCGATGAAGGTCCGCGACGACTACGAGCGGGCCGGTGTGCCGATGCTGCCGGTGATCAAGGGCAACGTGGCGGTCGGCAAGCAGGTCGTCGTCTACTCCTGGGTGATGGTGGCGGTCTCCCTGGCGCTCTGGCCGCTGGGGCACATGAGCTGGCTGTACCCGGTCGCCGCGGTGTTGCTGGGCGCGGCCTGGCTGCGCGAGGCGCACGCGCTGTACGCGCGGGCCAAGGCCGGGGTCGTGGGCGCGAAGCTCAAGGAGATGCGGCTGTTCCACTGGTCGATCACCTACCTGTCGCTGCTGATGGTGGTCTGCGCGATCGACCCGTTCGTGAAGTAGGGCTTGTTCGACGGCGAAGAGCCCCGGTCCTGGTGGACCGGGGCTCTTCGCGTTTCCGCTAGCGGGAGGGGAGTTCGGACGGGCCGACGTGGCCGTCCAGCCAGTCCCGCAGCGGCTGGGAGGCGTGCAGGAACCCGGTGATCCGGGTGTAGGCGGCGCGGGTGCCCAGCCACCCGGCCGGCTCCCATTCCTGCCAGGCCACCAGGCCCTTGTGGCGCAGCAGTCCGATCCTGGGGTGGTCCTTGGGGTAGCCGCGCGGGGCCGACGTGAGGGAGTCCCGGCCGGCCACCTGCGGGCCCTCCTGTTCCACCCGGGCGATCACCCGTTCCAGCTCGGCGCCGCTGACGTCCTCGGCGACGGCGGAGCGGTAGCGCTCCAGCTGGTCGGGGGCGAGCCGGTACATCCCGTTGCCGCAGGACAGGCCGTCGGCGGAGAGCTGGATGTAGCCGCCGGACTCCAGGTGGGCGCCGATGTGCGTCTTGTACGGGGACTTGTCGGCGCTGAAGCGGACGTCGCGGTTGGGGCGGAAGATCTTCCCCGGCCCGAACTCCGGCTCCAGGTCGGCGAGCAACTGCTCCATCGGGGCGCGTACGGCGTCGTCGTACTGGTCCTTGTGGGCCTGCCAGAAGGTCTTCGAGTTGTCGGCTTCGAGGTGCTCGTAGAAGTCCAGCGCCTCGGCCGGCCAGCCTTTGAAGGTCACGTCTTCAGTATGTTCCGGCGAGCAACCCAGGGCTTCAGGCCCAGGAGGAATTGACTATGTGGCCCGGTGCACAGGGTGCTCCCGTCGCCAGGGCGTCTACCGGTGGGTAGCATGCGGGCATGAGCAGCGCAGAGACCGCAACCGCCGCGCCGGACGCCCGTACCGAGCGCCGCGCCAAGCGCATCGCCAAGCACCTGACCAGCTTCGCCCAGCAGCACGGCGGCAACGCCGACGCGGTCGTCGAGTACGTCGGATCCGTGGCCACCCGGATCGTCGTGGTCGGCGCGGACGGCGCCTGGGGTGACCAGGTGGCCCCGAGCTACGCCGTCGGCCGCCGGGCCGCCGAGCTGGCCGGGCTGACCCTGCACGAGGACTTCGAGGGCGAGCTGGGCCTCAAGGTGAAGACCGGCGAGTACGAGTGGAAGCGGATGGCCGGCCTTCAGCTCGGCGGCTGAGGCCCTGGTTCCGCATACGGCGACGGCCCGGTCCCCCCGCACGGGAGCCCGGGCCTTCGCCGTCTGGAATGGCCTCTGGAGGCTGGTATGTTCCAGGCGTGAACCGTGACGTCAGTGCTCTCGTAGCTCGTCTTGGCCGGCCTCTGCGGCTGATCGTCACGGGCGGCGGGACTGGCGGCCATACCTACCCGGCCCTCACTGCGATCCGCGCCCTGCGCTCACGGCTGGCTGCGGCGGGCGGTGCCCTGGACGTGCTGTGGATCGGCACTGCCACTGGCCTTGAGGCCAAGGTGACCGCCGCCGAGAACATCCCGTTCAGGACCGTCGCCACCGGGAAGATCCGGCGCAGTGCCAACCCGCTCAAGTTGGTGTCGCCCGCCAACGTCAAGGACATGGGCCGCGTTCCCTTGGGCGTCGCGCAGGCCCGCTCTGCGGTCGCCGAGTTAGGCCCGGACGTGGTGCTCGGCACGGGTGGCTACGTCGCGGTGCCGGTCGGGATGGCCGCCCGGATGTGCCACCGGCCGTTGGTGGTCCATGAGCAGACCGTCCGGCTCGGTCTGGGCAACCGGGCCCTGGCCCGGATGGCGACGCGGGTCGCGGTCTCCTCCGAGTCGACGCTCCAGTTCCTGCCCGAGTCGGCCCGTGTCACGGCCGTGGTGACCGGCAATCCGGTACGCCCGGAGGTGCTGACCGGCCAAGGCGACAAGGCGATCCAGGCGCCTCGACCTTCTCCCCGCCGACGTGGGCGAGGACCGCGGCGGCGAGCGGCGAGCGGTTGTGGTTGCCCAGGCAGACCACCAGGATGCGGTGGCGCTTCGGGTGGCGGAACGTCGCGTTCATCTTCGGCTCCTTGATGTCGGTCACGCGGTGGCCTTGATCGCGTCGGCGAGCGCGGCGACCGTGTAGCGGACGCTGTCGTGGGTCATGGCAGGGTGGAACGGCAGGCCGAGGATCCGGCCGGCGACCTTTTCGGTGACCGGCAGGTCCCCGTGCCAGGCCGAGAACGCGGCCTGGGTGTGGTTGGGCGGGTAGTGCACGGCGACGCCGATGCCCTGCTCCCGCAGGTGGTGGAAAGCGTCGTCCCGGTGACGGTCGAGGAGCACCACGCAGTTGAACGGCACGGTGTTCGCCACGTCCACGTCGACCAGGTGGGCGCCGTCCAGGCCAGTCAGTTCGGCCTGGTAGGTGCGCCACAGGTGCTGGCGCACGGCGGCGGTCTGCGGGAAGTTCTTCAGCTGGGCGAGGCCGATGGCGGCGTTCAGCTGGGACATGTCGAAGCGCATCCCGGGGCCCTGGATCTCGTAGGAGGTCAGGCGGGCTCGGGCGTCCTTGGACTGGACGATGCCGAACAGGCGCAGGCTGCGCAGGGTGTCGGCTTCCTCGCGGGTGCGGGGGACGATCGTGCCGCCCTGGCCGGTGGTGAGGTTCTTGATCGGGTCGTGCGAGAAGCAGGTCAGCACGGCGGGGTCGGCGCCGACCATGGTTCCGTCCGGGTAGCGGGAGCCGAAGGCGTGGGCGGCGTCTTCGATGATCTGGATGCCCCGGCCGGCCAGGTGGTCGCGGATCGGGGTGAGGTTCACGGCCCGGCCGCCGTACAGCACGGGCATGACAGCCCGGGTGTTCGGGGTGAGGGCTTCCAGCACGGTGTCCGGGGTGACGGCCAGCGTGCGGGGGTCGATCTCGGCGAAGCGGGGTGCGGCGCCGGTCCAGGTGATGGCCTGGACGCTGGCGCAGAAGGTGAGGGAGGGGAGGACGACGTCGTCGCCGGGGCCGATGCCGATCGACCGCAGAGCGAGGTGGAGTGCCGTGGTGCCGGAGTTCACGGCGACGGTGTCGGTGACGCCGAGGAGGTCGGCGACGCCGGCCTCGAACTGGTCGGTGGCCGGGCCGTGGCCCCACTGGCCGCCGGGCAGGACGGCGGCCAGCGCGGCGGCTTCGGTGCCGTGCAGGAGCGGGGCGGCGTTGCGTTCGACGCCCGGGGGGCGCGTGGTGGTCGGGGTCAAGGCTGGGTGCTCCTTCGTCAGGGCGTGCCGGGGACGGCACGGGGCTCGGTGGACATCACGGCGACGTACTTGGTGAGGAAGGTGCCGCTGCGGTAGGTGAGCCGCCGGTGGTCGACGGGCTGCTGGAAGAGACCGTTCACGGCCTGGCGGACCAGGTCGGCTCCGGCTTCCTCGGAGAGGAGGAACCCGGCGGCGAACCGGGCGTTGATCTCGGTGATGACCACGCGCGGGTCGGCGCCTTCGGTGAGGAAGCCCTGGACGTCCACCGGGCCGACGGCCCGGATCGCCCGGATCGCCTCGGTGGCCCGCTTGGTGGCCTCCGGGTCGTCGATGGTGACGGCGACCATCGACATCCCGGCCTGGACCATCAGGCGTCGGCGCAGGATCGCGGAGGTGCGGCCGCCCCGGTCCGTCAGGCAGTCGGCGGTGAACTCGGTTCCCGTGACGCGCTGCTGGACGATCGGGGAGGGCACCAGTTCGCACAGCACGCGGGCGTGCTCGCGGGTGCGGCAGAAGTGCACGTTCTTGGCGCCCTGGCCTCGGCGCGGCTTGACGACCAGCTCGGTGTCCTCGGGGATCTGGTCGATCTGGTCGGGCAGCCACGTCTTCGGGGTGGGCACCCTCGCGGCGAACATCGCCTGGTGGAACTCCCACTTGTCGCCCGCGGTGGTGACGGCGGCCATGTCCGGCAGCCAGGTCCGCACGCCGGCGCGCTCCAGGTGCCCGCGCAGGTGGACCAGCTGCGGCAGCTCGTTCTCCACGCAGCACATCAGGGCGTCCGGTTTGAGGTCGTGCACCAGCTCCATCAGGTCAGCGGCGTACAGCGGGCTGTCGGCGCGGGCGATGGTGCGAGCGGTGATGCCGGGGGCAAGCAGGCCAGGCGCGAGGGGATTGGAGTCCGTGCCGATGACCTCGTGGCCAAGCTTGAGGAGGGTGAGCGCCAGGTCGAGGCCGGGGGCTCCGCCGACGCCGGTCACCAGGATGCGACGGGGCTCCTCCGTGCTGGGGGTCTCCACGTTCCGGCCCTTCACGCGGCGGCCCGCGCTGTGGCGGCGGTCTCCCACCAGTCCGGGTTACGGCGGTACCAGTCGACGGTCTCGGCGATGCCGGCCACCAGGTCCTGCCGGGGCTGGTAGCCGAGCTGGGCGAGCTTGCCCCAGTCCATTGAGTACCGGATGTCGTTGGCGGCCCGGTCGGGCACGTAGGTGACCTGGTTCCAGGTGGCACCGGTCTCGCGCAGGAGCATGCCGGTCAGCTCGATGGTGGTCAGGTCGGTGCCACCGCCGATGTTGTAGGCCTGTCCGGGGATGCCCTTGCGGAGGACCAGCTCCACTCCGGCGCAGT
Source organism: Kitasatospora sp. NPDC101235 (assembly GCF_044767505.1). Taxonomy (NCBI): domain Bacteria; kingdom Bacillati; phylum Actinomycetota; class Actinomycetes; order Kitasatosporales; family Streptomycetaceae; genus Kitasatospora; species Kitasatospora sp. NPDC101235. The sequence goes on along the minus strand of NZ_JBIWNZ010000006.1, from coordinate 174,405 downwards.
TGTCGGTGACGTGGAGCCAGTTGCGGACGTGCTCCCCGTTGCCGTGGACGGTGACCTTCTCGCCGGCCAGCAGCCTGGTGACGAACAGCGGGATCAGCTTCTCCGGGTACTGGCGGGGCCCGTAGTTGTTGGAGGAGCGGGTCACGCACACCGGCACGCCGTAGCTGGAGTGGTAGGCCAGGGCGATCATGTCCGAGGCGGCCTTCGACGCCGAGTACGGCACGGTGGGGTTCAGCGGGTCGGACTCGAAGGCCGTGCCGGTCGGCAGGGAGCCGTACACCTCGTCGGTGGAGATGTGGACGAACTTGCGGACGCCGATGCGGCGGGCGGAGTCGAGGAGCGTCTGGGTGCCGAGCACGTTGGTGGAGACGAAGTTCCCGGCGTCGGTGAGGGAGCGGTCGACGTGGGACTCGGCGGCGAAGTGGACCACGGCGTCGTGGGTCTCCATCAGGGCGTCGACCAGGGTGCGGTTGAGGATGCTGCCCTGGACGAAGGTGAACTTCTTGGAGTCGGTGATGCCGTCGAGGTTGCCGAGGTTGCCGGCGTAGGTGAGGGCGTCCAGGATGGTCACCTTGGCGACGTGGTCGGCGTCGATGAGGCGGCGGGCGAAGTGCGATCCGATGAAGCCGGCGCCGCCGGTGATGAGGATGTTCTCCATGGGAGCCACCGATCTGGGTGAGGTGTGGTGGAGGTTCAGCCGGTGCAGGAGGGCAGCAGCTTGCGGTTGAGGGCCTCTGCGAGGCTCAGGCTGTTGCCCACGACGACGGAGGCGGGCTCGGGCGGCCATTCGATGGCGAGGTCTGCGTCGAGCGGATCAATCGACAGGAACCATTCGGGACGGTGTTGCCAGTTCCTTCCCGAATCCGACCTGCGAATCCTGGGCCACCGAGCCGAGCCCACACCTACGGACACCGTCACAGTCCGCCAGGCCACACCGTCGGCTCCCTCGGCGTCGTCGAGGGAGCCGACAGTCCCACTCACCGGCGCCGACCTCGTCCAGGTCGCCGCCCAGGAAACCGCACAGTGGGCTCAATGGGCGGAGGTCACCAACTGCGGACCCGTCGCACTCGAACAATTCACCGCCGACACCCAGTACCTCGCCGCTGCGTATCTGATGGCTGACGACCCGCTACGGGTCTTCCAGCAGACCAAGCTCCAGCTCAATCGCGTCTGGGACCTGCTCTATGGACACCAACGCCCGCAGCAGCGCCGGGAATTGTTCACCACCGCCGGCTACCTCTTCGCGATGCTCGCCTGGATGACCAGCGACCTCGGGCACCGCGCACAGGCAGAGACCCACGCGCGCGCCGCTCTGTTGTGCGCCGACAACGCCGACGATCCGGCCCTGTACGCCTGGATCTGTTCCACCCGCAGCAAACTCGCGTTCTGGGACGGGCAGTTCCGTCAGGCCATCCAGCATGCCCAGCGCGGTGCTGCGTACCAGGCCCACGGGACCGTCGCCGTTCTCCTCCAGTGCCAGCTCGCCGACGCCTGGGCCGAAGCGGGCGCCCGTGCCCAGGCATTGATGGCAATCGGTCAGGCCGAGGACGCCGCCTCCCTCGATCGCTCCAGCACGCTCCACGACCAGGTGGGCGGGCTCTTCAGCTGCCAGCCCGGACGTCATGCGAACTACAGCGCGGCGGTCCACCTCCGCACCGGATCCGCAAGCAACGCCCTCGCTCACGCCGAGCGAGGACTCGCCGCACTTCAGCAGCAGCGCGTGCGCGCCTACGGCACCGAGGCCCAATTGCACATCACCCGCGCCGGTGCTCACCTGCTCGCCCGCGACCCGGAGGGCGTCCTTGACGCCATCGCCCCTGTCCTCGCCCTGCCGACCGAACACCGCACTGCCCCCGTCCGCCGGCGACTGCGCGACCTCGCACGCGACACGGCCGCCTCCCCCATGGGAGACAGTGCCGCTGGCCTGCGCCTTCAGGACGCGGTCGAGACCGCCGTCCGCGAAGCCACGCGCGCCCTCTCCCCGGGGATCGCAACCAGTGCTTGGATCAACGACCATGAGTGACACTCCCGAACGGATGGCAGATCACTGGTGGTGGCGGCCGGGCTGGGCTGAAGGTCGCCGTTTCTATACCTGGCACCTCACCTTCGACGGCGCCGACGACCTCCACCGGCTTGCTGCCGACTACCGTCATGCCTTGGCGGACGTGACCGGCCTCGACCTGGTCCCGGACCGCTGGCTCCACCTCACTATGCAAGGCCTCGGCTTCGTGGACGAGGTGGACGAGAACGACGCCCGCGCCATCGGCGACGCTGCCGGCCGTCACCTGGCGAAGGTCCCCGCCTTCGACCTTGCTCTCGGTCCCGCGATCGTGACCCCCGAAGCGCTGCTGCTCACCGTTGCTCCCGCCGACGCGGTCCACGCGGTCCGTTCGGCCATCCGCACCGCCATCGCCGACGTCTGGACGCAGGTCCCCGAAGTGGCCGACGGGTTCCGCCCACACGTTTCCGTCGCCTACTCCAACTCCATTGGCCCCGTTCAGCCCGCCACCGATGCCTTGGCGGAAGTCGCGTCCTACCCGGCGACCGCCCGCGTTACGTCCGCCGAGCTGATCGTCCTCGGTCGTGACGAGCGGATGTACGAGTGGCAGTCGTTCGCCCAAGTGTCGCTCGGATAACGAAGACCTGCGCCAGGTACGTCGAAGGCCCCCATCGTGGATGGGGGCCTTCGACGTACCTGGCTTGTTGCTCAGGCGGTGGCGGTCTCGGGCGTCCGTGGGGCCGGAGCGTCGACCGGGGTCTCTACGGCCTCGCGGGTGCGCAGGGCGAGCGGGACGCGCAGCGCGGCGATCCAGGTGAGGGCGGCGAGCAGCATGTGCAGGCCGACCATGAGCTCGGGGGCATCCGTGAAGTACTGGATGAAGCCGAGTACGCCCTGGAGGAGGAGGACGGCGAGCAGTTCCTTGGCGCGGGCCCTGGCCGGCTGGGGGGCCTTGACGGCGGCGAAGACGAAGATCACCGCGATGGCCAGGCCGACCGAGACGAACGCGAAGTCGGCGTGGAACTGCGCGAGGCGGTCGTAGTCGATCGGGATGCGCGGGACGATCTTGTTGTCCTTGGGTGTGCCGGGGTGGTGGCCGGCGCCGGTCACCAGGGTGCCGGCCGCGACGAGCAGGCCGATCACGGTGACCAGGACGTACGAGAGCTGGTGGATCGGTCGGGCCACCGAGAGCCTGGCCGGGCCGTCGCCCTCCTTGGACCGCTCCCACATCAGCAGCGCGACCCAGACCAGGGCCATCGCGGCGATCATGTGCAGCGCCACGGTGTACGGGTTGAGGCCGGTCAGCACGGTGATGCCGCCGAGCACGGCGTTGCTCATCACCAGCCAGAACTGCGCCCAGCCGAGCTTGGTCATGCTGTGCCGCCAGGGCCGGTGGCAGCGGGCGGCCAGGATCGCCCAGCCGACGGCGGCGCTCAACACGTAGGTGAGCATTCGGTTGGTGAACTCGACGACGCCGTGGAAGCCCATCTCGGCGGTGGGCGTCAGACTCTCGTCGGTGCAACGGGGCCAGGTCGTACAGCCGAGGCCGGAGGCGGTGAGCCGGACGGCGCCGCCGGTGACGACGATCACCACGCTCATCACCAGCGCGGCGAACGTGGCGCGCCGGACCATCTCGGCGGATGGCTGCCAGCGCTCGGCGAGCAGGGAGAAGGGGTTAGGCACGGGTCAATCGTAGGCGGCCTTACAGGCGATCTTTGGGCGGGGCGCGGGTGGTGCGGCGCGACGGTGCGGGCGGCGCGACGGGATGCTGCGGTGCCGGCGGCCCGCGACACGCGCAGGGGCGACACGCGGACAAAACGGGGTGGTCCGGGCAAGGGGCGGATTGGTCTTGACCAATCGCCTGTTCGGCGGAAAGAGTGCGGCTTGGTCCATACCTTTTCGGGCCTCTCCCACCCCATCCCGCACGTAAGCGGAGATCCTGCACATGCGCATATCCACTTCCGCCGCCGCGCTCGCCGTCGGTGGCTCTCTCGCACTGGCCGGCCTGGTCGCCCCGGCCGCCCACGCCGCCGACCACGCCCAGGAGTGCCGCAGCCTCGGGGTCGCCAACCTCTACGGCGAGTTCATCGAGGGCGACGACACCCACACCCCCGACGCCGAGGGCGCGGTCGCGGTCGGCGGCAACGCCGACTTCACCGGCGGCTTCTCGGTCGGCCAGGAGCTCACCGCGGCCCAGGTCGACGCCCTGCCCGGCAAGAACGCCCTGGTCGTGGCCGGCAAGATCACCGGCCACAACACCCAGGTGATGAAGGGCAACGGCGTCTTCGGCTCCAAGGCCGACGGCGCGGTGGTCCAGGCCCACGCCGGCAGCATCGCCCAGGGCCCCTCGCCGATCGACTTCAAGGCCGAGTTCGCCAAGCTGCGCGCCGCCGCCACCTCGTTGGCCGCCGTGCCGCAGACCGCCGGCGCCACCGTCCAGGCCGAGGGTGCCAAGCTGACCCTCACCGGCGGGGACGCGAAGTACAACAACTTCACCGTCGACGCCGCGAAGCTCCAGGGCGCCAAGGACGTCTTCGTCAAGGTGCCGGCCGGCTCGGTCACCGTCATCAACGTGACCGGCGGCTCGTACGACATGGCGGCGGCCGGGACCACCGGCTTCCACCTGTGGGACGAGGGCAAGAAGACCTTCGTGCTGGACGACAAGCTCCAGAGCGCCGCGGGCGGTGCGATCCGGGCCAAGCTGCTCTGGAACTTCCCGACCGCCACCAAGGTGGTCAAGAACAGCCAGGCCGCCTGGGCCGGCACCGTGCTCGCGCCGAACGCCGCGTTCGACCTCGGCAGCGGCGGCCCGGTCAACGGCTCGGTGATCGCCGCCTCGCTGACCGGCAAGGGCGGTGCGGAGACGCACCACTACCCCTTCACCGGCTGCCTGCCGGGCACCGTCCCGACGCCGTCCGGCACGCCGACGGTGCCGCCGACCGTGCCGAGCGGATCGCCGTCGGTCACGCCGAGCGCGTCGACCTCCCCGAGCGGTTCGGCGAGCCCCTCGGGCAGCCCGTCCGCCCCGACGAGCGGCAAGCCCAGCGCGAGCGGCTCGGCCAGTCCGTCGGTGGGTGGTTCGACGACTGCTCCGGTGGCCTCGGGCGGCCCGTCCGCCCAGCCGGACGCGGGCGGCAACCTGGCGCACACCGGCTCCGGCCCGGTGCTGCCGCTGGCGATCGGCGGTGCGGTCGTGCTCGCGGCCGGTGGCGCGATCGTGGTGGCCGCCCGGCGCAAGGCGGCCAGGAAGGCCTGAACCGGCCGGGCCGGGCCGCGGCGTTCGAACGGCCGGAAGGCCGGAAGGCCGGAACGGCCCGGAGGTTCGTCGGCTGACTGCATCGGAGCCCTCGGTGATTGAACCCGATCACCGAGGGCTCCGTTCTGTCTTGAAGGTGACGAAGTCCATCCGGGATTGCCGAATCCGCGTTCCGCGAGGTGGCGGCTGTGATGGGCTGGTCATGCACATCGGAAGACGGACGGACAGTCGATATCCGGTCGTACGGCGGGGTGTGGCGGGGTGCGGGAGTGCCGGTAGAGTCCCCCGGACAGTCGTAGCGGGCCACCGCGAACCACTCAACACGCCTGCTGCACAGGACCGTTCGGAGGGGAACAAAGTAATGGCACGACAGCAGCGGCACTTCGCGATCGGCGCGACGGCACTCGCCGGAACGGCTGCGGCCGGTTTTCTCCTGCCCCTGGCGCTGGCCACCAACGCCTCGGCGCACGTGCCGAGTTGGTCGGTGACCTGCGACAAGGTCACGATCGACCTGATCAACTACAGCGGCAACGAGACCGTGAGGAACACCGTCAGCCTCACCATCGACGGCGAGAAGGTCCTGGACGGCAAGATCTTCCCCAAGGAGTACCACGGCACCTTCCCGGTGAAGGACCACGATGCCCCGATCAAGGCGAACCTGGTGGTCACCACCACGGAGAACCCGAACGAGAAGGGCTGGAACATCAACGAGACCAAGACCATCGAGCCGTGCCACACGCCGACGCCGACTCCGACCCCGACTCCCACCCCCACCAAGACGCCGACGCCGACCCCGACCCCGACCCCGACGCCGACCGTGACCACGACCCCGCCGGTCACGCCCCCGGCCACCCCGACCCCGTCGGCCACCCCCACCCCGAGCAAGACCCCCGCCCCGGCGCCCACCACCAGCGCGCCGGCGCTCGCCCAGACCGGTAGCAGCGACGCGACCCCGATGATCGCGGCGGCCGGTGGCGGCGTGCTGCTGGTCGGCGGTGCGCTCGTCCTGCTCGCCCGCAAGCGCCGTGGCGGCAGCGAGAGCTGACGCCGGCCGATGACCCCGACGCCCCCCGGCCGCGGACGGCCGGGGGGCGTTGCGCGTTGCTCCCGCGGGCTACTCCCAGCGGAAGAAGCGGGCGGCCGCGGCCAGGCCGAGCACCGACCAGCCGGCCAGGATGCCGAGGTCCGCCCACGGCATCCCGGCGCCGGCCTGGAGCACCGACCGCAGGCCGTCCGAGAGCGCGGAGATCGGCAGCAGTTCCAGCACCGACTGCACGGCGGAGGGGAACCTGCTCAGCGGCACGATCACCCCACCGGCGAGCAGCAGCAGGATGAACACCAGGTTGGCGCCGGCCAGGGTGGCCTCGGCCTTCAGGGTGCCGGCCATCAGCAGGCCGAGCCCGGAGAAGGCGGCGGTGCCGAGGACCAGCAGCGCGGCCACGGTCAGCGGGTTGCCCTGCGGGGACCAGCCGAGGGCCAGCGCGATCACCGACAGCAGCGCGACCTGCAGCGCCTCCGTCACCAGGACGCAGCCGGTCTTGGCGGTCAGCAGTGCCCAGCGCGGCAGCGGGCTGGCGCCGAGCCGCTTCAGCACGCCGTAGCGGCGCTCGAACCCGGTGGCGATGGCCTGGCCGGTGAAGGCGGTGGACATCACGGCCAGTGCGAGCAGGCCGGGGGCCAGGAAGTCGACCCGCTTGCCGGGGCCCTCGACCGCGACGATGTCCACGGCGGAGAACAGCACCAGCAGCACCGTCGGGATGACCACGGTGAGCAGCAGCTGCTCGCCGTTGCGCAGCAGCATCCGGGTCTCGAACGCGGTCTGGGCGAGCAGCATCCGGCCGACGGGCGCCGCGCCGGGACTGGGGGAGTAGTCGGTGGACACGGCGCTCACGCTCGGGGTCCCCTCACTTCGTTCGCTCACGAGCGCAGCTCCCGTCCGGTCAGGTCGAGGAAGACGTCCTCCAGGCTGCGGCGCTGGACGGACAGCCGTTCGGGCAGGATGCCGGAGGCCGCGCACCAGCCGGTGACGGCGGCCACCAGCTTCGGGTCGACGGGAGCCTCGACGAGGTAGCTGCCCGGGGCGGTCTCGGCGGTGGTGGCACCCTCGGGCAGCTCCTTGAGCAGCGGGCCGAGGTCGAGGCCGGGCGGGCCGTCGAAACGCAGCGCGCCCTCGGCGCCGCCGCGGCACAGCTCCTCGGTGGTGCCGTGGGCGATCACCCTGCCGCGGTCGACGATGGCGACCCGGTCGGCGAGCTGTTCGGCCTCGTCCATGTGGTGGGTGGTGACGACCACGGTGACGCCGTCCCGGCGCAGGTCGCGCACCAGCTCCCAGGTGGCCCGGCGGGCCTGTGGGTCGAGGCCCGCGGTGGGTTCGTCCAGGAAGACCAGCTCGGGACGGCCGACCACCGCCATCGCCAGGGCGAGCCGCTGCTGCTGGCCACCGGACAGCCGCCGGTAGGTGGTGCGGCCGCAGGAGCCGAGGCCGAGGCGCTCGACCAGGGCGTCGACGTCCAGCGGACGGGCGTGCAGCCTGGCGGTGTGCCGCAGCATCTCGACGGCGCGCGCGCCCGCGTACACGCCGCCGGACTGCAGCATGACGCCGATCCTCGGCCGCAGCGCGGCGCTCTGGGCGACCGGGTCGAGGCCGAGGACGCGGACGGTGCCGGCGTCGGGGCGGCGGTAGCCCTCGCAGGTCTCGATGGTGGTGGTCTTGCCGGCGCCGTTGGGGCCGAGGACGGCGGTGATCGCGCCGGCCGGGATGGTGAGGTCGAGGCCGTCCACCGCGAGCTTGTCGCCGTAGCGTTTGACCAGCCCGGCGATCTGGACCGCGGGTTCGGAGTGCATACCGGCGAGTGTAGGAGCCGCCGGACGCGCGGCCCTCCGGGCGGGGGGTATCGGCGGTCCGGCGGCCGCTCCCGCAGACCAGGTAAGGCTTGCCTGCGTGACAGATGCCACCGGTGAGGCCTGCATCACGGCTTGTCCCGGCGGAAGTAATTACGCAACACTGGTGTTGTGAAAAACATGCGCGAGCACGTCCAGCAGCAGGAGGCCGAGTCGGCCTCCTCCTGTGACGTGCCCGTGACGGCGGCCGAGGTGCTGCTGGAGGGCCACCGGGCCACCCGGGACCGGGTCGCGCGGTCGATCCTGGACCACGGCCCCTCCTCCGCCGCCGACCTGGCGAGCCGGCTCGGCCTCACCGCCGCCGCCGTCCGCCGCCACCTCGACGGGCTGACCGCCACCGGCCTGGTCGAGTCCCGCGAACAGCGGGTCTACGGCAGCCGCGGCCGGGGCCGTCCGGCCAAGGTCTTCGGCCTCACCGACGCCGGCCGGGACGCCTTCTACCAGGCGTACGACCAGCTCGCGGCCGACGCCCTGCGCTGGATCGCGGACTCGGTCGGTGGCGGCAAGGCGGGTGAGGAGGCGGTCGCCGCCTTCGCCCGCGCCCGGTTCGGCAAGCAGGCCGAGAAGTACCTGGAGGCCCTGCGCCTGGCCGCCGCCGGGGAGCGCACCGAGGCGCTGGCCCAGGCGCTGAGCGCGGACGGGTACGCTGCCACGGTGCGGCGTGTCCCGTCGGCCGCGGCCAAGGCCCCCGCGGGCGCCCAGCTCTGCCAGCACCACTGCCCGGTCGCGCACATCGCCGAGCAGTTCCCGCAGCTCTGCGAGGCGGAGACCGAGGTCTTCTCCCGGCTCCTGGGCACCCATGTGCAACGGCTGGCCACGATCGCCCACGGCGACGGGGTCTGCACCACCTATGTGCCGGCATCCGGTGCCGCATCGTCGTCCGCCCGGCTGCCTTCGGGCCGCGGCTCCGATGCAGCGCCGACTGCCGGTACGTCCACCGAAGATTCTGCGTCCGCGCGTTAGGAAGCTCGCATGACTGACACCGTTTCGCACCCGGAGCTCGAGGGCCTGGGCAATTACGAGTACGGCTGGGCCGACCCGGACACCGCCGGTGCCGCGGCCAAGCGCGGGCTCAGCGAGGAGGTCGTCCGCGACATCTCCGCGAAGAAGAACGAGTCCGAGTGGATGCTCAACCTGCGTCTCAAGGGCCTGAAGCTGTTCGGCAAGAAGCCCATGCCGACCTGGGGCTCCGACCTCACCGGCATCGACTTCGACAACATCAAGTACTTCGTCCGCTCCACCGAGAAGCAGGCCGAGTCCTGGGAGGACCTGCCGGCGGACATCAAGGCGACGTACGACAAGCTCGGGATCCCCGAGGCGGAGAAGCAGCGCCTGGTCGCCGGCGTCGCCGCCCAGTACGAGTCCGAGGTCGTCTACCACCAGATCCGCGAGGACCTGGAGGAGCAGGGCGTCATCTTCCTGGACACCGACACCGCGCTGCGCGAGCACCCGGAGCTGTTCAAGGAGTACTTCGGCACCGTGATCCCGGCCGGCGACAACAAGTTCGCCTCGCTGAACACCGCGGTGTGGTCCGGCGGCTCGTTCATCTACGTGCCGAAGGGCGTGCACGTGGACATCCCGCTGCAGGCCTACTTCCGGATCAACACCGAGAACATGGGCCAGTTCGAGCGGACGCTGATCATCGTCGACGAGGACGCCTACGTCCACTACGTCGAGGGCTGCACCGCCCCGATCTACTCCTCCGACTCGCTGCACTCGGCGGTCGTGGAGATCATCGTCAAGAAGGGCGGCCGCTGCCGCTACACGACCATCCAGAACTGGTCGAACAACGTCTACAACCTGGTCACCAAGCGTGCCGTGGCGTACGAGGGCGCGACCATGGAGTGGGTCGACGGCAACATCGGCTCCAAGGTCACCATGAAGTACCCGGCCGTCTACCTGATGGGCGAGCACGCCAAGGGCGAGACCCTGTCGATCGCCTTCGCGGGCGAGGGCCAGCACCAGGACGCCGGCGCCAAGATGGTGCACATGGCGCCGAACACCTCCTCGCACATCGTCTCCAAGTCGGTGGCGCGCGGCGGCGGCCGGACCTCCTACCGCGGCCTGATCGAGATCGGCGAGGGCTCGCACGGCGCCAAGTCCAACGTGCTGTGTGACGCGCTGCTGGTCGACACGATCTCCCGTTCGGACACCTACCCGTACGTGGACGTCCGCGAGGACGACGTGTCCATGGGCCACGAGGCGACCGTCTCCAAGGTCAGCGAGGACCAGCTGTTCTACCTGATGAGCCGTGGCCTGACCGAGACCGAGGCGATGGCGATGATCGTCCGCGGCTTCGTCGAGCCGATCGCGCGCGAGCTGCCGATGGAGTACGCGCTGGAGCTCAACCGGCTGATCGAGCTCCAGATGGAGGGCGCGGTCGGCTGACGCCCAGCCGCAGACCGCCCACCGACTTTTCGAGGAAGAGAGCACTACGACAGCCATGGCTGACGTCCAGAACACCACCGGCTCCACCACCGCCGGTTCGATCGAGGTCGGCACCGCCGGCGCGGGCGCGCAGCTCGCCGGCCCCGGCACCGGCCGCACCGCGGTCCAGCAGCCGATCGACGCGCGCGTCGCGGTCAAGCCGTCCTTCGACGTGAACGACTTCCCGGTGCCCAGCGGCCGCGAGGAGGACTGGCGGTTCACCCCGCTGCACCGCCTCGGGGGGCTGCACGACGGCACCGCCGCCGCCTCGGAGCGGGGCGAGGACAAGGTCGAGTTCTCCCTGCCGGACGGCGTCACCGCCGAGACCGTCGGCCGGGACGACGCCCGTCTGGGCAAGGCCGGCACGCCGGTCGACCGGGTCGCCGCGCAGGCGTTCAGCGCCTTCGAGCAGGCCCTGGTGGTCACCGTCCCCAAGGAGGCGGTGCTGGCCGAGCCGGTCAAGATCGACGTGCGCGGCGAGGGCGGGGTCCGCTTCGCCCACGTGGTGATCGACGTCAAGCCGTTCGCCGAGGCCGTCGTGGTGCTGAACCACGCGGGCAGCGGCACCCGGGCCGCCAACGTCGAGCTGCTGGTCGGCGAGGGCGCCAAGCTCACCTTCGTGTCCGTGCAGGACTGGGACCGCGACGCCGTCCACGTCGCCCAGCACAACGCGCTGGTCGGCCGGGACGCCTCGTTCAAGTCCGTGGTCGTCACCTTCGGCGGCGACCTGGTCCGCCTGCACCCGCGGGTCAACTACGCCGGCCCCGGCGGCGAGGCCGAGCTGTTCGGCCTCTACTTCGCCGACGCCGGCCAGCACCTCGAGCACCGCCTGGTGATCGACCACGACACGCCGCACTGCCGGTCGAACGTGGCGTACAAGGGCGCGCTCCAGGGCCAGGACGCCCACGCGGTCTGGGTCGGCGACGTGCTGATCCGCGCCGCCGCGCTCGGCACCGACACCTACGAGCTCAACCGGAACCTGGTGCTCACCGACGGCGCCCGGGTCGACTCGATCCCGAACCTGGAGATCGAGACCGGCGAGATCGTCGGCGCCGGCCACGCCTCGGCGACCGGCCGCTTCGACGACGAGCAGCTGTTCTACCTGCAGGCCCGCGGCATCCCGGCCGACGAGGCCCGCCGCCTGGTGGTGCGCGGCTTCTTCGCCGAGCTGCTCCAGCAGATCGGCGTGGCCGAGGTCCAGGAGCAGCTCATGGAGAAGATCGACGCCGAGCTGGAATCGGCGGTCTGAGCGCGATGACCTTCCTCCGTGCCTGCGCGCTGAGCGACCTCCAGGAGGACGTTCCGAAGCGTGTGGACCTCAATGGCGTGCCGGTCTCCGTCGTCCGCACCGACGAGGGGGTGTTCGCGATCAACGACACCTGCTCGCACGCGAACGTCTCGCTCTCCGAGGGCGAGGTCGAGGGCTGCATGATCGAGTGCTGGCTGCACGGCTCCAGCTTCGACCTGCGCACCGGCAAGCCCTCCGGCCTGCCCGCCACCAAGCCGGTCGCTGTCTACCCCGTAAAGATCGAAGGGGACGATGTGCTCGTCTCCGTCAACCAGGAGTCCTGAGTACACATGGCAACCCTTGAAATCCGCGACCTGCACGTCTCCGTGGAGGCCGAGAACGGCCCGCGCGAGATCCTGAAGGGTGTCGACCTGACCGTGAAGCAGGGCGAGACCCACGCCATCATGGGTCCGAACGGCTCCGGCAAGTCCACCCTGGCCTACTCGCTGGCCGGCCACCCCAAGTACACCGTCACCGGCGGCTCGGTGCTGCTGGACGGCGAGGACGTCCTGGAGATGTCCGTCGACGAGCGTGCCAAGGCCGGCGTCTTCCTGGCCATGCAGTACCCGGTCGAGGTCCCGGGCGTGTCGGTCAGCAACTTCCTGCGCACCGCCGCCACCGCCGTCCGCGGCGAGGCCCCGAAGCTGCGGCTGTGGGTGAAGGAGGTCAAGGAGGCGATGGCCGCCCTCCAGATGGACCCGGCCTTCGCCGAGCGCAACGTCAACGAGGGCTTCTCCGGCGGTGAGAAGAAGCGCCACGAGATCCTCCAGCTGGAGCTGCTCAAGCCGAAGATCGCGATCCTCGACGAGACCGACTCCGGCCTGGACGTCGACGCGCTGCGGATCGTCTCCGAGGGCATCAACCGGGTCCGTTCGACCGGCGAGGTCGGCACCCTGCTGGTGACCCACTACACCCGCATCCTGCGGTACATCAAGCCCGACTACGTCCACGTCTTCGCCGGCGGCCGCATCGTCGAGTCCGGCGGTGCCGAGCTGGCCGACAAGCTGGAGGACGAGGGCTACGAGGCGTATGTGAAGGGGGGCGCGTCCGAGTGACGCATCCGTTTACGGGACTGCTCGACACCGACGCGATCCGCAAGGACTTCCCGGTCCTCCAGCGGTTGCTGCACGACGACAGGCCGCTGGTCTACCTGGACAACGCGGCCACCTCGCAGAAGCCGCGCCAGGTGCTGGAGGCCCTGAACGCCTACTACGAGCGGCACAACGCCAACGTCCACCGCGGCGTGCACGTGCTCGCCGAGGAGGCCACGGCGCTGTACGAGGGCGCCCGGGACAAGGTCGCGGCGTTCATCAACGCGCCGAGCCGCAACGAGGTGATCTTCACGAAGAACGCCTCGGAGTCGCTCAACCTCGTGGCCAACATGCTCGGCTGGGCCGACGAGCCGTACCGGGTGGACGCCGACTCCGAGATCGTGATCACGGAGATGGAGCACCACTCCAACATCGTCCCGTGGCAGCTGCTGTCGCAGCGCACCGGTGCGAAGCTCAAGTGGTTCGGGCTGACCGACGAGGGCCGGCTCGACCTGTCGAACATCGACGAGCTGATCACCGAGAAGACCAAGGTGGTCTCCTTCACCCTGGTCTCCAACCTGCTGGGCACGGTCAACCCGGTCGAGGCGATCGTCCGCAAGGCCCAGTCGGTCGGCGCGCTGGTCGTCATCGACGCCTCGCAGGCCGCACCGCACATGGTGCTGGACGTGCAGGCGCTGGAGGCCGACTTCGTCGCCTTCACCGGCCACAAGATGCTGGCCCCGACCGGCATCGGTGTGCTCTGGGGCCGTCACGAGCTGCTGGAGGACCTCCCGCCGTTCCTCGGCGGCGGCGAGATGATCGAGACCGTCACCATGGGCTCGTCCACCTACGCCCCGGCGCCGCACAAGTTCGAGGCCGGCACCCCGCCGATCGCCCAGGCGGTCGGGCTCGGCGCGGCCATCGACTACCTCCAGGGCATCGGCATGGAGAAGATCGCGGCACACGAGCACGCGATCACCGAGTACGCCGTCGAGCGGCTGCTGGAGGTCCCGGACCTGCGGATCATCGGCCCGCGCACGGCCGTGGACCGCGGCGCCGCGATCTCCTTCACCCTCGGTGACATCCACCCGCACGACGTGGGCCAGGTGCTGGACGAGCAGGGCATCGCCGTGCGCGTCGGCCACCACTGCGCGCGGCCGGTCTGCCTGCGGTACGGAATTCCGGCGACCACGCGGGCGTCGTTCTATCTGTACTCGACGCCGGGCGAGGTCGACGCGCTGATCGACGGCCTGCACCACGTCCGGAACTTCTTCGGCTGAACGGACGGGGCAGGACGACCATGAAGCTCGACTCGATGTACCAGGACATCATCCTGGACCACTACCGCAACCCGCACGGCAAGGGGCTGCGGGACGGCGACGCCGAGGTGCACCACGTCAACCCGACGTGCGGCGACGAGATCACCCTGCGGGTGAAGCTCGACGGCGTCACCGTCGCCGACGTCTCGTACGAGTCGCAGGGCTGTTCGATCAGCCAGGCGAGCGCCTCGGTGCTCAACGACCTGGTGGTCGGCAAGTCCGTGGGCGAGGCGCAGGCGGTCCAGGAGGCCTTCCTGGAGCTGATGCAGAGCCGGGGCCAGGGCGAGGGCGACGAGGAGGTGCTGGAGGACGCGGTCGCGTTCGCCGGCGTCTCCAAGTACCCGGCCCGGGTCAAGTGCGCCCTGCTCAGCTGGATGGCCTGGAAGGACGCCACCGTCCAGGCGCTCGCCCAGAACCCCGCCACGAACGACTGACCTCGCAGAGGAGGAATGACCATGACTGACGAAACCCCCTCCGCTGCGGAGGAGCAGCCGAACGGCGGCATCGTCGGCACCACCGCCGGCACCGTCTCGGTCGAGGACCTGACCGAGGCCCTGATGGACGTCGTCGACCCCGAACTGGGCATCGACGTCGTCAACCTGGGCCTGATCTACGGCGTCCACATCGACGAGTCCGACGTGGCCACCATCGACATGACGCTCACCTCGGCAGCCTGCCCGCTGACCGACGTCATCGAGGACCAGGCGAAGACCGCCACCGACGGCCTGGTGAAGGACCTGCGCATCAACTGGGTCTGGATGCCGCCGTGGGGCCCCGACAAGATCACCGATGACGGCCGCGAGCAGCTCCGCGCCCTCGGCTTCAACGTCTGAGATCGTCTTCGGCTCGACCTGCTGCCGCGCGACACCCACGGGGTCGCGCGGCAGCGGCGTGTCCGGGTTCCTTCGCCCGCCCGTCGCGGGGTGGACACCCGCGCGGCACATCGTTTGCTGCGTGGGTTCACCGCCGTTCCCCACCATCCACCCCCCACCCGCCTCCCGGCGGGTGCCCGCCCCTGGCCTGGGACCGTCAACCTGCTGCCGCACAAACCTCTCCTTCGAGGGAAAGCTTTGCGCGGCAGTGGTGTGTCTGCTGGTAGGCGGCGAGGGTGAGGACCATGTCGCCTGTTGTTGCGTCGGGGCAGTGGACCTTGCCGGAATCGCCGTACGCGCTGTGGGCCCGGGGCGAGCTCGATGAGCACCTGGGGCTGCCCGAGATGCTGCGGGTCGAGGTGATCGGCGGGGAGTTCGTCGTGACGCCGTATCCACCCTTTGCCCATGCCGCGATGCTCAGGCGCATCTCCGAACGGCTTCACTGGGCCGAACTCGGAGTTCCGGGCCATCCATGGCGGGTTGTGCAGAACGTGGGCGTTGACCTTGTGGAGATCGGGGACGGCTACGTTTCCGACCTTGTTGTCGTGAGTGCCGAGGTGGATCTGTCGGCGAGAGCGGAGGACCGGTACCTCAGTCCGAATGAGATCAGTTTGGCGGCTGAGGTCACCGCGTTTCCCAGTGCGCACAATGACCGGCGCCCTGTGTCTGAGAAGCCCACCAAGTGGAGCGGGTACGCGCGATCCGGGGTGCCGTACTACCTGTTGGTGGACCGGGACCCGCGGCAGTCCGGTGTCACGTTGTTCGGGGAGCCGGACCGGGGCGAGGGGACGTACGAGGTGCTCGGGGAGTGGAAGTTCGGCGAGTCCGTCCGGCTGCCGGAGCCGTTCGACGTCGAGATCGTGACCGGGGCCTGGAAGCCCTGGAACGCCTGAGATCCGCCGCACGACGAACGACGCTGCCGATGAAGAGCAGCGCGGGGGTGCCGGTGTACCCGGCGACGACTGGGCCGAGGGCGGTGACCACGCGGTCCGAGGCGGGCGGGACGATCAGCTGGGTGGCGGCCGAGGAGCTGCGTGTCGCCCGGATCGGTGGGACCGCGTGTCTCAGGCGGCGAGTTGTGCGGGCCGACTGCCGGCCAGTGCGGAGCGCAGGGCGGTTCGGACACGGGCGGCACCTGCGGCCGCCACGTCCGCGCCCTGGCCGACCGTGGGGGTTCGGGCTGTCAGGCCGGCGCACGGGCGGCAGATGCCCGGCCGGGGCACGGGGTCGTGGCACTTGGCGCACTCGGCGTACCGGGCCGGTGGCCGTGCGGTGGGCTGGGCGGGCGGCATCTTGTGCTCCAGGCGGTAGCGGAGTACGGCGGCCGCCGAGTGCATCGGGGTGGGCAGGCCCGGCAGCAGGGCGTGGGCGAGGTCGGCGTGGGTCGCGCCGCGCTGCAACCACTGCGCGACGAGGGGCGCCAACTCCCGGGCCTCGGCCTCGCCGAGGCGCAGACGCGGCTCGGGCCGGATCACCCGGAACAGGGTGGCCACCGCTGCGCGGACCTCTTCGGAATCCGGAGGTGGCGGGAGGGTGGGTTCTTGCTGCCGGTTCTTTACTACAGAGCCGACTGCGCGACCGGTAGTCGCTCCACCGGACGCCGGAGGGGTGGCACTCGGCCGCGCGAGCTGCGGGGTGTCGTAGACGTGGGTTTCGGTGCGGATCGTGCCGTCCGGCATACGGATCTTCTCGATCCGGTAGTAGCCGGCCTCGGTCAGCTCCTTCAGGGCCTTGCGGACGGCGCCGCGACCCTGGGGGCTGGTGTCGGCCATGTGTCGGCCGTCCTCGCGCCAGCCGTCGGGGCGGGAGAGGAGGTCCGCGAGCAGGCCGCGGGCGGTGTAGGAGAGCCGTCGGTACTGCAGGACGGCGTTGGGTAGCACGGTGAAGTCGCGCACGTGGGCGCTACGATGGACGCGCATCGGGAGTGTTGGCTCCTGTTGCCGGACCCCGGGGTGTTCCAGCACCGCCGGGGTCGCCTTGTTTTTGATTGGACTACGGAACGTACCACGGCACTTGACGCAGTGTGAGACGTTCGCGACATTCAGTGCGTGATCAGCGCGGGCCAACCCGGTTGGGCCGCCCCCAAGGCCCGAGCCCGCCGCGTCCATCACGGCCCGCTCGCGTCAGCAGGCCAAGATCAGGCGGCTTCGGCCCGATCCACTGCTGCTGCACTCGGCTGTGCGAGCCAGACCAGCCGTGCGGTGATCCCCGGTCGCCCGGCGAAATGGCGCAGGGCCCGATCGGGAGACGTGAGGGTCATTCGCGCCTGCCCGTCGATGCTGATCACGTGCGCTCGCCCGCTGTGGTCGGCGACCCCCCCAGGCCACGATCCACCCGTCGACGTCCGGGAGGCCCTCGCCGTACACCTGGACGACGGCGAACAGACGGGGCGCGGTGTCGAGCACGAGCCCGCACAGCTCCTGGTCGAAGGTCGGGCCGGTCGGCAGCCGAGGCGTGATCGGACGGGGGCTTTGCGGTGGCGCAGCAGCCATGGAGTCTCCTACGTGAATGGGGATCGGACGCGGCGCTGCCACCATCACGGGCAGCGGAACGCTCGCATGGGTCGGTGTCAGATCAGCGAGGCCAGGACACCGCGTGGCCAGTGGCCGAGCCAGAACGCGGCGGTGGACGGTTGGGGCTGGTCCTCGGTGGAGCCGTCGTGGGGCAGCAGTTCGGTGGGGGTGATGTAGCCCTCGCCGGGGTCGATCCGCAGCCGGAAGACCCGCAGGGGCAACCCGAGGGCGGCGTAGGCCCGCAGGTCGTCGGTGTGCGGATAGCGGTCCTCGGGGTCGGCGTGGAGATCCCGGCAGACGGCGCGGATGTCGAGGCCACCGAGCAGGAGGTAGCGGGTTCCTGGACCGAGGTTGAAGCACAGGCGCCGGCGACCGGTGTGCTTGGCCTGGTAGCGGAGCCTGTCCCAATTGTCGATGTGCAGGCCGATGCGGCGGACGCCCTCGTAATTCGGGGTGGTGGTGAGGGCGTTGGCCGGGTTCCTGGCTTGGCCGAGGTGGACGGCATCGGGGTCACCGAGTTCGTCGGCGAGGGAGGCAAGGGTGGCCGGGGGCGGGCCGTCGGGCAGCTTCACCAGTTCCACGAGCGTGCTGTCGGCGCTCCGCTCGGTCGGGCGGAGTTCTGCCGCCAGCACGGCGGTGAGGGGCTGCCAGGGGCCGGCCGGGAGAACGGCCCCGTCCTCGTAGTCGGGCTCGCCGTGAGCGGTGCGGACGCCGGTGCTGTCACACCTGGCGATGAGGGCGGCTGGGTCGGTGTGGGCGATCGCGAGAGTCACGCGGATTCCTCCCAGGCTGGGTTCACTGGTCGTCGAGGTTGTCGGCGAAGGTCACGTCCAGCTCGGCGACCAGGGCTTCGGCGAGTTCGGCCTGCTGAGTGCGGTCGATGAGGACCTTGCCGAGGTTGGCGACGCCCCGCAGCGAGGTGAGGTCGTTGCCCCGCAGGTCGAGGCCCTGGTACTTGCCCCGGCCGAACTCGGTCAGCCGCAGGTCGCAGGTGTCGAGGACCGCGCCGCCGAGGTCGCACCCCGTGAACGACACCTCAGTGAGCGCGCACTTGGAGAAGACGACCGCGCCGGTGGCGCGGATCTGCTCGAAGGTCGCGTAGTCGAGCTTGCAGTTGTCGAAGAGGACGTTGTCCAGGGTCCCGCCGATGAGCCCGGCGCCCATGATCCTGCAGTTACGGAAGACGACCCGGGAGAGCTTGCTGTCGGTGATGCGGGCGGCGGCGAGGTCGCAGGTATCGAACTCGACGGAGTCAAGGCGGACTTGGTCGAGCTGCATGCGGTCGACCCGCAGGTTGGAGACGCGACCGGTGACGAGGCGGGTCTCGGCGAGATCCAGGTCCCGCAGGTCGGCGTCACCGTACTGGAAGTCCTGGACGACGCCCCGGGCGGAGTCGAGGGTGGTGACGTTGGACAGGTACAGGCCGGGCTCGTTCAGGTGGGGCAGGGTCACGGTGACACGGCCGAAGGTGATGCTGTCCATGAGGTGCTCCGCTCTCGCGAGGGTCGGGCCGGGCCCGCACCGCTGGTGCGGGCCCAGGGTGGTTCGGGGTGGCGCTACTTGCCCTTGTTCTTGTTCGACCAGTTGTCCCAGGTGGGCCGGTTGTCGAACTTCGGCCCGTTGTTGTCCCAGGTGGGCCGGTTGTCGAACTTCGGCCCGTTGTTGTCCCAGGTGGGCCGGTTGTCGAACGGCCCGGCGGTGGGGTCGGTCACGGTGACGACGCCGGTGAGGTCGGCGACGACGGCGGTGTTGCTGGCGGCCAGCAGTTCGAGCAGGGTCATGCGGCTTTCTCCTCTTGGACGGTATCGGACAGGGCGGTGACCAGGGCCTGTCGGGACACGCGGCAGTAGTTCGTCTCCGTGGTGTCCAGGCGGCCGTTCTCGAAGTAGCGATTGCCGGCCTGGGCCCCTCGGCAGAAGTCGAAGACGTCGCAGGTGGCCTCGCACGCGTCCAGGCCGGTCAGGAACTCGCGCACGTAGCGCAGGCGGTGGGCGCGATCCAGCATCGATCCGATGCTCCGCTCCAGGACGTTCCCGGCCCGGAAGTCCTCGTAGGCCGGGTCGGTGGTCCCGGCGAGTTCGGGCGACAGCAGGACGACGTCGCCGTTGGAGGCGATGGTCGGGATCGGGTCGATCAACACGCGGTCCCAGGCGGCCCGGTGTCCGTCGCGGACATCCCGCAGGTAGCCGCCGAGTCGGTCGATCTCGCGGACGGTCAGGTCGCGGTTGCAACGTGACCAGGCGATGGTGCGGCGCCAGAACTCGCGGGCCTGCTCGGCGGTGGGAACCGCCCGGTCGATGTTGACGCCTTCCCTTTCCTCCATGTTCAGACCCACCGTGTGGCAGCCGAGGTCGGCCACGAAGTCGAGCAGGCCCTCGGGGTCGCCGATGCTCTCCGCGGCGACGACCGCGATCGCCGAGAACCGTACGCCGTACTCGCGCAGGCACCCGATGCCCTTCATGATCCGGTCGAAGGCCGGACGTCCGGTCCAGTCCACGCGCCGGCGGTTGAGGGCGGAAGGGCCGTCGATGCTCACCCCGACGCGGAACCCGTACGCGGTAAGGAAGTCGCACCAGGCCGGTGTGATCAGTACGGCGTTGGTCTGCACCGAGTGCTCGACCAACCCAGCCTGCCGCAACGGCTCGAACGGGGCCAACAACTCCGCGAGTCGCGAGCGGCCGACGGCCAGCGGCCCACCGGCGTGCCAGACCACCTCGACCGGCTCCGGTGACGCCGTATCGGCGAACTCGGCGACGGAGCGGGCCACCGCCTCGGCGATCGCGACCGACATCGGTGCCCGCCGCTTGCGGTCGGGCAGGTAGCAGTAGGTGCAGTCCAGGTTGCAGAAAGAGTCAGCCTGGACAACGACCGTTCTCGGACGACGGGCGATGCGGAGCCGATATCGGGCCGGGGAGTGCATCATGCTGCTCCTCCAAGGGCGGAGACCGGGCCAGCGCAGGGCCGTTCACGGGGCGAGATCCTGCGCCGGTGGCCGCCCGGGGCGGGCGGCGTGCAATCAGTGAACGACAGTCACAAGCAATACGGTGAGGCAAAGTTGCTGGCAATCTGGTCCCATTCCGACCGGAAAACTTGACCGTCTCATTACCCGACTCCATGCACGGCACGTGACAACACGACTACGTTGACCTCATGCTGGCCAATGTCCCGCTCCGCCTCCGGATGTCCGAACGCCGAATGACCAAGGCCGAGTTGGCACGCGAAGTGAACGCCGAGATCAGGATTCTCACGGGGAAGCTCGGCTCCGTGTCAGAGCGAACGGTGCACAACTGGCTGACCGGCGCGACCCGGTGGCCGCCGGTGAAGATCCGCCTCGCACTCAGGGCAGTATTCGCATGTACGCCCGAAGACCTGGGCTTCGTCCCGACCGGGCGGGCCCGCACCACACCGGAGGACGACGTGAGGCGACGCGACTTCATAGCGGCGGCCGGAGGCGCGGCCGTGACCGTGCTCACGAGCCCCCCTGCCGTGGCATCGAGTGGCCGGATCGGCGTCGGTGACGTGCGGAGACTGCAGGCCCGCTTCGCCGAGGTCATCGCCAGCGACCACCGCCACGGCGGTCGGCTCAGCATCGAGACCAGGGCGACCGCGCTCGCCGAGGAAGCCCTCGGCCTGCAGAAGAACGGCACCGCGACCCAGCGGGTCCGGGCCCAGCTGTACGCGTGCGCGGCATCGTTCATGTCCTCGGCGATGTGGGCCGCGATCGACGGCCGTCGCTTCGACGCAGCCCTCGAACACCACCAGAAGGCTGCCACCCTCGCGGCGATGTCCGGCGACTCCGGCATCCAGTTCCGCATCTGGTCCCACGCGGGCAGCCTGTACCGGCACCTCGGGCAGCCAGGCGACGCGCTCGCCGCCAATGAGGTCGCCCGCACCCTGCCGATCGCCCGACGCGATCCGCTGTTCGCCTCTCTCGGACACGCCCGCCACGCGGCGATCCACGGCCTGACCGGGGACTCCAACGCGGTCCGCCGGTCCATCGGGCACGCACAGGACGCCCTCAACCGCGCCGACCTCGACGTGTCCCGACCGGTGTGGATCACCGCCTTCTACGACCAGTCCGAACTCGACTCCCTCGCCCTCGCCGCCCACCTCGCGGCCGGGAACTGGGAGGACGCGGAAGCACACGCGCACCGCAGCATCGCCCAGCGGCGCGACACCATGCAGAGGTCCCGAGCGATCACCACCGTCCGGCTTGCCCGCGCCCAGCTCGGGCAGGGCGATCTCGTGCCCGCGGTCGCCACCGCCATGTCCGTCCCGGCCGAGGACTTCGCACACCCCCGCGTCACCCGGATGCTGGTCGCCTTCGGCACCTCGCTGCACAAGCTGGCCGGCGGCAGTGGCCCGGACCGCACCTGGACGGCATACGCCCACAACAGCTGGAGGACCACCGCGTGACCGTCGAACTCCGCCACCACACCACCCTGTCCCCCGAGGCCCGGCAGGACCTGCTGGACGTGTACGCCGATGTGCGGGCCCCCCTGCTGCACCTGCCGAACTACCGCGTCGACGTGTTCGCCGAACGCCTCGACCGGCATGCCACCGAGCCCGGCTTCGAACTCGTCCTCGGCTGCGACGGCGAGGTACCGGTCGGCTACGCCTACGGCAACACGATCGAGGCGGGCGACCGGTACTGGAAGCGCATGACCGAGCCCCTTCCGGACGGCTACACCGAGGCCCCGGCTCTGGCCATCAAGGAAATCGGCGTCCGGACCCGCTGGCGCGGCACGGGAGCCGCCCGCCGGATCCACGACGACCTGCTGCGCCGCCGCGTCGAGGGCCGTGTCACTCTTCTGGTCAACCCGCTCGCCGGGGAGGGCAAAGTCCAGCGGCTCTACGAGACCTGGGGCTACCGGGCGTTCAACGCGCAGCAGCCCTCTCCGGAGTCGCCCCGGCTGACCGCGATGATCCGCCCGATCCACTGAGCCTGGGGCGGCGGTGCCTGGTAGTACACGCCGATGTTGCCGTGCTCGCCGCGTGTGGCTGTCCACGGCGTCAGGGGACGGGCCATTTCGTCAACCAGCCGCTGCGTAAACCGAGTGCTTCCTGTGCGAGTACCTGGCCGGCGAGGCAACCAACAGCGACGCCGTCGAGAACGTCGACGTGATGTGGGTTCCTCGAAACTCGGTGACCCGCTTCGTCGACGCCGATACGATTTCCCATCCATCCTGGCCGTCCTGGAGGAGCAGATATGACACAGCAGACTGCAAAGGAACGCCCGGGCATTGCCGCCGCGATCGTGGTCCACGAAGGTCGCGTCCTGATGGTCCGGCGACGGGTCAGCGAGGGTCAGCTCTCCTGGCAGTTCCCGGCCGGTGAGATCGAGGCTGGCGAGTCCCCCGAGGAGGCGGCCGTCCGGGAGACCGTTGAGGAGACCGGACTGGGGGTGGCCGCCGTCAAGCTGCTGGGTGAGCGGGTGCATCCGAAGACTGGTCGGCTGATGTCGTATACGGCCTGCGAGGTCGTGAGTGGTATCGCCGAGGTGGTGGACACGGATGAGCTGGACGCTCTCGAATGGGTGGCTCTGGCCGAGATCCCCGAGTACGTGCCGTACGGGCTCTTCGAGCCGGTGCAGGCGTACCTGGACTCTGCGCTCACTGCCTGACCGCTGGCTCTACAGGGGCCTCCTTGATCTTCCGGACCGCTTGGGCGGGATGTACTGCTCCATCAGCGCCGCGGGGGGGGGGGGGGGGGGGGGGGGGGGGGGGGGGGGGGGGGGGGGCCCCCCCCCCCCCGGGGGGGGGGGGGGGGGGGGGGGGCAACGGCGGTGGACCTGCTCAACGCAGCGGATGCCGCGCGGGTGTTCACCCGGCGGCGGGCGAAGCGGGGGTAGGCAGATGCTGAGGCACGGAAACGCCGCTGCCCGGGGCTTCCGAAGGAGTCCCGGGCAGCGGCGTTCGTGCGTGGTCAGGCCGCCTTGGGGCGGCGGGCGACGGCGATGGCGAGGGCGGCGCAGAGGAGGGCGGCGAGGGCGGTGAAGCCGCTGACGGCGGGGAGGAGGCCGTAGCGCTGGACGAGGGCGCCGAGGGCGATGATGGGGCCGGAGCTGCCGAGGTAGACGATGATCCACAGGGAGCTCAGCTCGGAGCCGCGGCGTTCCGGGTTCATGGCGGCGACGGCGCTGGTGAACAGGGAGCGGTAGGCGATGCCCTGGGAGATGCCGCCGACGACGCTGCCGATGAAGAGCAGTGCGGGGGTGCCGGTGTAGCCGGCGGCGACGACCAGGCCGAGGCCGGTGGCCAGGCCGGTCATGCCGAGGGCGGTGACCACACGGTCCGAGGTCGGCGGGACGATCAGCTGGGTGGCCGCCGAGGTGCCGAGCAGGAGGGCGGCCACGATCGCGCCGACCAGCTTGGAGTCGGTGTGCAGCAGCGTGGCGGCGAAGGCCGGGGCCAGGCTGAGGTAGACGCCGAACACCGCGTAGGAGATGAATCCGGCGATCGCGGCGTGCAGGAACTCCCGGCGTCCGGTGCGCGGCAGGCGCAGGCGCTGCGGGCGCAGGTGGGCCGGGGTGGTGATCCGGGGCGGCGAGGCCGGCGGGCGGTTTTGGCCGGGCATCCGGGGGTGGAGCAGGGCCAGCGGCACGCAGAGCGCCAGCAGGGCGATGGCGTGCAGCAGGAAGGGCGTCACCAGCGGGTCGGAGCCGTCGGCCAGCAGGGCGCCGACGATCGGGCCGAGCGCGACGCCGCCCGCCGAGCAGGCGAGGGTGATCTTGGCGGCGAGAGTCGGGCGGTCGGGCAGCAGGTCGCCGAGGGCGGCCCCGGCGGCGCCGGTGGACAGGCCGACGGCGATGCCCTGGACGGCGCGGCCGGCGGCGAGCTGCCAGAAGCCGCCGGCGGTGGCGAACACGACGTCGCCCATGGCGGACAGCGCCACCGCGGGCAGGATCAGGGCGCGGCGGCCGAGGTGGTCGGACCAGTGCCCGACGATGGCCAGCACCGGGAGCAGCGCGAGCACGTAGACCGCGAAGAGGATCGTGGTGTCGAGCGGGGTGAACGCCATCCGCTGCTGGAGGAGCGAGTAGATCGGGGTCGCGAGGTTGGCGCCGATCAGCATCAGCAGCAGGGCGGCGGCCACCAGGCCGACGCGGACGCCGCGCAGCGCGTTCCAGCGGCTGATCGCGGCGAGCTGGAGCTGGGCGCGCGGCGCGAGCTCCAGGGGAAGCAGGGCCTCCGACAGTCGGCGTCCGTCGAGCTGCGCGGTGCGCAGGCCGGAGCCGGCGGGGGAGAGGTCCGCCATGGCAGGGGTCTCCTGTGGCCGGGCACCACCGGGGTCGGCGGGGTGTGCCGGCGCGCCCGTCCGGAGGCGCTGTGGTGGTGGCCGCGGGTACGGGCTCCCTGGTGGGGCGAGGTGAGCTGAAGAGGGCCCCTCCGGCCCGGGATCGGGCGGAGGGCGGTGGGCTTCGTTGCCCCGGTGGCACGCGCGGGGTGTGCGCGGTACCAGACCGAAGGATAAAGGGTGGGCGTACGGAAGCGGCGCGCGCCCCGGTGCGCGCCCCTTGAGGCCGGGCATCGGGGGTGCCCGGCCTATACGCTGAGATGGTAGATCGGTACGCGGAGCTGTTCGAGCTGACCGCTGGCTGAGGGAGAGCACACGACGATGGCCGGACGACGTCGGAAGAACGCGGGAGCTTCGGCGGGGGAGGGCGCGGGTGAGACGGTCCTGCCCGCCGACCTGGAGCTCCAGGACCTCTACGGGGCGTTCGCCGCGCACGGGCTGGATGACGAGGACCTGGACGACGCGGCGGTCCTGGTCCCACCGGTGAAGCTGCCCGCCGAGCGCGAACTGGCGGAGCAGGCGAAGGCCGTACCGATGTTCGGGTACGCGCTGGCGCTGGCTCGCTGGGCCGCCCCGCACCGGGCGGTGGACGAGTTCGGCGACCTGGTCGAGGAGGACCGGGCCCCCGCGGCCCGGCTGCTGGGCCTGGCGCCGGCCGAGGGCGAGGTGCCCGAGGAGGCCGAGGTCGAGGCGCTACGGGCCTGGTCGCTGGCCTGCGACCTGGACTTGGTGGAGCTCGGCACGACCGCGGAGGGCGAGCACGTCGCGGTTCCGGGCCCGGACCTGGAGCCCGCCGAGCAGGGAGACCCGGAGACCGTCCTGGAGCTGTGGCTGACCGCCGCCGGGATCGTCCGGGAGCTGGCCGTCGAGGCGGACTCGGTCCCGGAGGAGGCCGAGGCCGGGGAGCCGGCCGGGGGCGGCGAGGAGGACGAGGACGGGCTCTCCGAGGTCGAGGAGGCCCGCGACGAGGCCGCCGAGCTGCTGGACGAGGCCCTGCAGGTGCTCTACGAGACCACCGCCTTCGCCGAGCCGGGCAACGAGACCGTGCCGCTGGGCGTGCTGGCCGCGCTGCTGGTGGTTCCGGAGGGCGAGGAGCCGAGCGAGGAGCTGCTCGGCGACATCACGGACGTGATGGTCGCGCTGGACCCGATGCTGGGCGACCTCGCCGAGCTCGGTCTGCTGGACTACCGCCCGATCGACCCCGAGCTGTTCGACGAGGAGGACGGCGAGGAGCCCGCCGTGGTCGGCGAGGAGCCGCTGGGCGAGGAGGAGTCGGCCCGCTTCGGGCTGGTCCGGCTCACCCCGCTCGGCCAGTACGGCATCCGGCAGTGGCTGCTGGAGGACGGCTACGAGGCGCCGCTGGTCGGCGACCTGGCCAAGGGGGACGCGGCCGAGCTGCTGCGCGGGGTGTGCGAGTCGGCCAACGTGCTGCCGGAGGAGGAGCTGCGGGTGTGGACCGCGGGCCGGGAGCCGGTGGCGGCGGCACGTGAGCTGCTCGCGGCGGCGCGCGGCACCGACGGCTACGGCCCGCTGCGCCGGATGCTCTGCGTCTCGGCGCTCAACCTGCTCGGGCCGGACGCGGCGCCGGCCGTCCGGGAAGTCATGGACGATCCCGAGCTGGGCGGCGCGGCGCGGGCCTGGCTGAGCGCGCAGGGGGCGACGGACGTGCCGGTGCCGGACCGGGCGATGGCGCTGTGGACGGTGGTCGACACGTTCGCCGCCCAGCTGCTGGACACCGGCGGGGACGCCGAGCTGCTGCGCGAACTGATCACCGACCTGCCGGTGAACGGCGATCCGGCCGGGTGGTTCGGCGAGCTGTGGCGGGTCGACCACCCGTACACGGCGGACGTCCTGGAGGCGATCGGGGAGCTGCACCCGGACCGGGCGCTGGCCAAGGAGGCGCGCAAGGCCGCCTTCAAGGCACGCTCCCGGAACTGAACCCGCAAGGCGGGCTCCGAGGCGGTCGAGGGTCTAGGGCAGGTCCAGCGAGCCGTCCTCGGTGAAGGGGAAGAACGGGTTGTGGGCCAGCTCCCAGAGGTGGCCGTCCGGGTCCTCGAAGTAGCCGGAGTAGCCGCCCCAGTCGGTCGGGACCGGAGCCTTGACCACCACGGCGCCGGCCTCGACCGCCGTCCGCAGCGCGGCGTCCACCAGTGCGGGGGACTCCAGGTTCACCGCGAGGGTGACGCCGCGGAAGGAGGGCTCGCCGCTGGAGGGCACGCCCGCGTCGGCGGCCAGCTCCTCGGTGGGGAAGAGGCCGAGCGCCGAGTCGGCGGTGCGGAACCAGACGATCTCCGGGCTGGAGGCGGCGGAGCGCTTCCAGCCGAGCGCCTCGTAGAAGCGGGCGCTGCGGTCGAGGTCGGTCACCCCGAGGGTGACGATGCTGATCCGGGCGGGGAAGGTGCCCTGCGCGGTCCGGTCCTGTGCTGCGTCGTTCTGTGCTGTCATGCCGCCAGGTTAGGGAGGGCGGCTGACAACCGGGCGTCCTGACACGACCACCGCCCTCGTCCGGAGGCGGAGCTGATGACCCGGCAGCTGCGGGCACGTAAGGTGGCGTCAGCGGTGCGGGTGCGAGGACTCGGGGGTGCGGCACAGGATGATGCGGGAGAGCGGCGGCAGGCACCAGAAGCGGAACGTCGGGTCCTCGGGGTCCGCCCCGGCTCCGGACCGTCGGGTCCGGGAGGACCGTTTCGCCGGTCGGACCGCAGACCGGACCGCGGACCGGCCACTGGACCGGTCGGCCGACCAGCCCGCCGACCGATTCGCCGACCAGCCCGCCGACCGGTTTGACGACGGGTTCGCCGACCAGGAGGAGTTCTCCCGTCGGACCCTGGCGGCGGCCGACTTCCCGGTGTACGGCGTGGCCGTCGCCCCGGCCACCGCGGGTGGGGCGTCGGCCGGTGAGGCGCCGGTGGGCGAGGCGCCGGCCGGTGAGGCGCTGGCCGCCTTCGAGACCTCCGGCGGCAAGCTGCGCTGGGTCGAGGTCCAGTGCGGTGACTGGCGCTCGGCGGCCGGCCCGTACGTGACCGTGCGCACCTACCGGCCGGGGGCCGAGCGGGGCGAGCAGCTGCCCGAGCTGGAGGACCTGGTCGAGGACGAACGGGACCGCGTCTACGAGCAGTTGGGAGTCGACGAGGGCGACGGACCGGGCCGGGTACGGGCGTTGCGCGCGTGGATCACGGTCGACGGCGAGCCCTGCGCGGTGGAGGTGCACGAGGACCGGCCGGTGCCGGAGCCCGGCGCCCCCGGGTCGGGCGGGCCGGAGCCGGTGTGGGCCGGGCGGCTGCGGGTCGGCGGGCTGACCGTGACGGTGTGCGGGCGCGGGGTGGCCCCCGGCGTGGTGGAGCTCGGCTCGATCGGCGACTTCGAGCGCTGCCTGCGCGGGCGCACCGAACTGCTGCGCGACCTGGCCGCCCGTCGGGCCCGCCACGTGCCGGTCGAGGAGCGCGAACTGCCGCCCGCCGTCGGGATGGAGGCGCACCGGGCGCTGATCGCGCAGACCGTCGCCGAGTCCGCCGCGATCGAGGCGCAGGTGCGGGTCGGGCGCACGCCGAGGCTGCCGCGCGGGCTGCGCGGGGAGGTCGGCGCGGTGCGCTGGGAGGCGGCGGTGCGCCAGCAGATGCGGCTGGCCACCGAGACCCGGGAGGAGGCCGTGGCGGCGGTGACCTCGATGGTGAACCACCTCAACCGGCTGTCCCAGCAGACGCATTGGCTGGTCGGCACGGCGGAGGGCGAGGCGGCCGTCGAGGAGGTCGTCCGGTACACGGTGTTCGCGAGCGAGGTGGCGAGCCTGCCGGCGCAGCGGGCCTGGGCGCAGCTGTGGCGGGAGCGGCGGGGCGGCGGCGGGGCGGGGGTCTGGGAGGAGCAGCGGCTGGCCGAGCAGCTGTGGCTGTCGGCCTGGGAGCAGTGGCGGGCGGCGCGGCGCTGACGGGGCGCCGACCTGTTCGTCCTGACCGGGACACGCGTAAAGCGGAGGTCATGTGATGGTCATCGGTCGGCAAATGGCCGCCTGGGTGTGAGGTGGACGTCATGCCGGGTTCACCCGTCCGGCGGAGCCTGCTGGGCGTCGGCATCCCGCACCGACGCCCCCGCTCATCCTCAGGAGTTGCTGCCATGTCGCTGTCCCGCCGGGACTTCGTCAACCGTTCCACCCTCGTCGGGGCCGGCGTGCTGATCGCCGGCAGCGCCGAGGCGCTGGCCAGCGCCCCGGGCGCGATCGCCGCCCCGGTCGGCGGCGAGGCCCCGGTGGCCGCGGCCACCGGGACCAACTCGGCCGCCGGCACCGCCATCGGCTACGGCCCGCTGGTCCAGGACCCGGCCGGTCTGCTGTCCCTGCCGAAGGGCTTCTCGTACAAGGTCCTCAACCGGGCCGGCGTCACCAAGCTGCGCACCGGCGAGTTCACCCCGAGCAACCACGACGGCACCTCCGCCTTCGAGGACGAGCGTGGCGGCAACCTGATGGTCGTCAACCACGAGCTGGCCGGCGCCCGCGCCAACTGGCCGCACCCGGTGCCGCTGACCGAGGGCCACGTCTACGACCCGGGCGCGGCCGGCGGCTGCACCATCGTGCACGCCAAGCGGGACGGCTCGGTCGAGCAGTGGGTCGGCATCGCCGGCACCGCCACCAACTGCGCCGGTGGCGTGACTCCGTGGGGCACCTGGCTGTCCGGTGAGGAGACCGAGGACAAGGCCGGCAAGAACGGCTTCACCAAGGACCACGGCTACGTCTTCGAGGTCGACCCGTTCGACGACGACTACAACCGCGACCCGCAGCCGATCAAGGCCTTCGGCCGCTACGCGCACGAGGCCGTCGTGGTGGACCCGAAGCGCGCCCACGTCTACCTGACCGAGGACGCCTCGAACCCGAACGGCCTGCTGTTCCGCTGGACGCCGCCGGCCGGCTTCAAGCACGGCCGCTACAAGCTGCGCGAGCTCGCCGCCGACGCCGGTGTGCTGGAGGCCTTCAAGGTCTTCGACGCGCAGGGCAAGTTCATCGACGACCTGTCCCGCGCCACCAAGGTCGGCACCACCTACGGCGTGGACTGGGTCAAGGTCCAGGACCGCGACGCCAGGACCGTCTCGGTGCGCAAGCAGTTCAAGGACGGCGAGGTCACCCGCGCCCGCAAGCTGGAGGGCATGTGGTGGGGTGACGGCGGCTTCTACTTCGTCTCCAGCTACGCCCGTTCGGAGAGCCCGCTCCAGCACGACGGCCAGGTCTGGTTCTACAACCCGAACCGCCGCACCATCACCCTGAAGGTGCTGCTGGGCGTCAACAACGACGTCTGGGGCGACCACGACAACTTCGACGGCCCGGACAACATCACCGTCTCGCCGTACGGCGGCATCGTGATCGCCGAGGACGGCGAGGGCATCTCGCACCTGTTCGGCGCCACCGAGGACGGCCTGGTCTTCCCGATCGCCCGCAACGAGCTGAACATCGGCACCGCCGAGAAGCCCGAGTTCAGCGAGTTCACCGGGGTGACCTTCTCGGACGACGGCAAGACCCTGTTCGCCAACATCCAGACCCCGGGCATCCAGCTGGCCATCAGCGGCCCGTGGCGCCGGCTGAACGAGCACAAGCGCGGCCAGGGCTACGGCGCGTGATGGCCGTTCAGGCCTGAACGGCCGGATGTGGACGGCCGGGTTCGAACGCTCGGGCATGACCGAACAGGCATGACTGATCAGGTATGACCGAACAGGCGTGACCGGTGGCTGCCCGCGGACTACTCGTCCGCGGGCAGTCGCAGTTGCAGCATCGCCAGCAGGCGCTGCTGCGGCTGGGCGAGGTCGATTCCGGTCAACTGCTCGGCGCGGCGCACCCGGTAGCGCAGGGTGTTGGGGTGGATGTGCAGGGCGTCCGAGGCCACCCGGACCTCGCCGAGCGCGTCCAGCCAGGCCAGCACCGACTCGGCCAGCCGGGTGCCGTGCCGGCGGTCGTACTCGGTGAGCGCGGTCAGCCGCGGGTCGCGCAGGCCGGTGCGCTCCTGGAGCAGCGCGAGCATCTCGCTGACCAGCACCTCCGCCTGGACGTCGATCAGCGCGGCGACGTCGAGGTCCACCCCGCCGCGGCCCATCGCGTCCAGGATGCGGTCCGCCTGCGCGCGGGAGTCGGGGACCTGGGCCAGGCCGTCGACGGTCGAGCCGATCGCGGCGCGCAGCGGGACGCCCAGGTGCTCGCGGGCGGCCGTCACCACCGCGGAGGCCCAGTCGCGCACGGTGGTCATCGGCAGGCCGGGAGGCAGCTCGGGCAGCAGTACGTACACCCGGGACTCGATCGGGGCGAGCAGCGCGGTGCGGTGCCGGGCGGCGGTGTGCACCGAGATCAGGCCGGTGACGTCGGAGCGGTGCAGCGCGTCGGTGGTGTGCGCGCTGTAGGCGAGCACGGTGGCCGGGCGGCGCAGGTCCAGGCCGAGGTGGGTGGCGAGCGACTGGGGGCCGGTGGAGCCCTCCAGCAGGCCGGTGAGCAGGGTCTGGGTGAGCCGGACGTCGGCAGACAGCTCCCGGCGGCGGCGCACCAGCTGGGCGGCCGCGACCCGGGCGGCGCCGACCAGGGCCTGCTCGGCCAGCGGGGCCAGCGGCTGGGCGCCCTCCTGCACCCAGATGGTGCCGAGCGGCTGCGCCCCGGCCCGGATGCCGACCGCCAGGCGGCGGCGCAGGCCCAGTTCGGGGTGCGGTTCGACCGCGATCGGGGTGTCCGAGCTGCGCAGGTGCTGGAAGATGCCCCACTCGCGGAGCTTGGACAGGTACGGCTCCGGGCCCTGCCAGCCGAGGATGGACAGCCGGCGCAGGTCGTCGACCTCGTCGGAGTCGGAGGAGCGGGAGTAGGCCAGCACCCGGCTGGAGGTGTCCTCGATCGAGACGATGCCGTTGGTCAGCACGGCGACGGTCTGGGCGAGGGAGAAGAGGTCGCCCGCGTTGGGCTCGGGGGAGCCGGGGGCGTCCGGGGCGTCCGGTCCGGCGATGATCGCGCGGGCCAGCGAGTCGAGGTGTTCCCAGCGGGTCTCGCGGCGCACCGAGAGCAGCGCGACGCCCGCGTCGGTGGCGGCCTCGCGCAGCGCGTCGGCCTGGCCGGGGCCGTCCAGCTTGACCGCGACGGCGGCGGCCCCGGCCCGGCCGGCCGCGCGCAGGGCGGGCAGGGCGGCGCGGCCGCGGGCGCCGATCGCGAGCACGAGTTCGCCGGGGGCGGCGGTCGGCGGGTCCTCCGGGTCGAGGATGGCGACGTCGCGCACCGGGACGTCCAGGCCCTGCGGGGCGGCCTGGAGTTCGACCAGCGGTTCGCCGAGGGACATCAGGAGTTGACGGAGCGGCAGGCCGGGGGTGGTCACGCCGGTCCTCCTTCATCCGCTCGGACAACGTTTTGTGGTTGATTTTAGCCGGGCGGACAGAGTTGTGGGCCGTCCGAGGATAGTCACTCCTGAATAGTTGACTCTGACTATTCGACAATGGATAGTCATAACCAACCAAGAGATGAGGCAAGTCTCATGGCGAAGCGACGCAAGGTGTCGAATCCGCTGGCCCTGGTGGTCCTGGCCGAACTCGGTGCCGAGCCGATGCACCCGTACGAGATGGGGCGCAGGCTCAAGGAGCACGGCAAGGACCGCAACGTCAGGTACAACCGCAGTTCGCTCTACATGGTCGTGGAGCAGCTGCGGAAGGCCGGGTTCGTCGCCGAGCAGGAGACCGTCCGCGACACCCAGCGGCCCGAGCGCACCGTCTACGCCCTCACCCCGGAGGGCCAGGCGGAGATGCTCGACTGGATGCGCGAGTGGATCTCCGAACCGCAGGACGAGTACCCGGCCTTCGGGGTCGCCCTGTGCCTGCTCGTGGCGCTCCCGACCGAGGAGTCGGCCGAACTCCTCGGCCGGCGGCTGGAGGCGCTGGACACACGGATCGACGCCTCGCGCGCCCTCCTGCACAAGGGCGGGCAGATGGGCGTCCACCCGATGTTCGTCGTCGAGGAGGAGTACGCCCTCGCGCTGCTCCAGGCCGAGCGCCGCTTCACCGAGAGCCTCATCGCACAGCTCGGGGAGCCGGATTTCAACCGGACCCTGCGGGAATTCATGAGGAGCCTGGAATGAGCACCGTCAGCACCACCCGCAACCCCAGCACCATCTCGAAGGCCCTGGTCGTCGGCGGCGGCATCGCCGGACCGGTGATGGCCCTGGCCCTGCGCCAGGCCGGCATCGACGCGGAGGTCTTCGAGGCCTACCCGACCTCCGCGGACGGCATCGGCGGCACCTTCATGATCGCGCCCAACGGGCTGGCGGCACTGGCGGCGGTCGGCCTGGAGGCGGAGGTCGGCGTGGTCGGCCAGGCCATCGGAAAGATGGTCATGGAGGACGCCGAGGACGGCGTGCTCGCCGAACTCCCCCAGGTGTCCGGCAGGCTGATGAGGCGCGCCGAGCTGTACACCGTCCTCCAGCGGCGGCTGCGCGAGGAGGGCGTCGCCGTCCGGTACGGCAAGCGGCTGGTCGGCGCCGAGGAGGGCGAGAGCGGCGTCACCGCCCGGTTCGAGGACGGCACCACCGCGGACGGCGACCTGCTGATCGGGACGGACGGCACCCGCTCCGTCGTCCGCACCCTGATCGACCCGGCCGCGCCCGGCCCGCAGTACACCGGTCTGATCGGGGTCGGCGGGTACAGCGGACACCGGCTCACCGGCCCGCGCGGGGCCGGGGAGTCCATCCACTTCGCACAGGGCCCGCGGGCGTTCTTCGGTTACTGGGCGATGCCCGGCGGGGCCGGGACGGCCTGGTTCAGCAACATCCCGCAGCCCGAGCAGCTCACGCCCGAGCAGGCCCGTGCCATCTCGCGGGAGGAGTGGCTGGCGCTCGCCCGCGAGGCGCACGCCGACGACCTGCCCGCCCGGGAGGTGCTGGCACAGGTGGACCCTGCGACCGTCGAGGTCTTCCCCCGGCTGGAGATCATGCCGTCCGTGCCGCACTGGTACCGCGACCGGATGGTGCTGGTCGGCGACTCGGTGCACGCCCCGTCCAACAGCTCCGGCCAGGGGGTCTCGCTGGCCGTCGAGAGCGCCGTCGAACTGGCCCGCTGCCTGGCCGGGCAGCCCGACCTGGCGCGTGCCCTGGCGGCGTACGAGGCGGCCCGGCGGCCGGTGGTGGAGGCGGTCGCGGCCAAGGCGGCGGTGGTGAACGGTCAGAAAGCGAGCGCCGGCGTGTGAGCCGGTGCCCCGGGCCGGGGGCGTGAGCCGGTGGTGCGGGGTGGTGTGAACGGTGTGGCGGTCGGGGGCGGTTCGTGACCGCGGCGTGACCCGATTCGTCGGGCCGGACAACGCCGTACGGGGGAATTTAGCCGCCCGGCCAATCATGTGGGCCGGTGGCCAGGAATAGCGTTCGTGCTGTGGCCTGCGTGCGACCCGCGCCGGCAATCCCCCCCGCACTGAACGAAGGAGAGCGTGCGCTCATGGACGCTGTGACCCAGGTCCCCGCGCCGGTGAACGAGCCGGTCCACAGCTACGCCCCCGGGAGCCCGGAACGGGCTCGTCTGGAGGCCAAGCTGAAGGAGCTGGGCGGCCAGGAGCCGGTCCAGCTGACCATGACGATCAACGGTGAGCGCCGGATGGGCGGCGGCACCGAGATCCACGTCGTCCAGCCGCACAACCACGCGGCTCGGCTCGGCACCCTGCGCAACGCCACCCAGGCCGACGCGCAGGACGCCATCGACACTGCCCTGGCCGCTGCCCCGGCCTGGCAGGCGCTCTCCTTCGACTCCCGCGCCGCGATCTTCCTCAAGGCCGCCGACCTGCTGGCCGGCCCCTGGCGCGAGACCCTGGCCGCCGCCACCATGCTCGGCCAGTCCAAGACCGCCCAGCAGGCCGAGATCGACACCCCCTGCGAGCTGGTCGACTTCCTGCGCTTCAACGTGCACTTCGCCCGCCAGATCATGGCCGAGCAGCCGATCTCCTCGGACGGCGTGTGGAACCGCAGCGACCACCGCCCGCTCGAGGGCTTCGTCTACGCGATCACCCCGTTCAACTTCACCGCGATCGCCGGCAACCTGCCGACCGCGCCCGCGCTGATGGGCAACGTGGTGCTGTGGAAGCCGTCCCCGACCCAGCAGTTCTCCGCGCACCTGCTGATGCAGCTGCTGGAGGAGGCCGGCCTGCCCAAGGGCGTCATCAACATGGTGACCGGCGACGGCCTGGCCGTCTCCGAGGTCGCGCTCAAGCACCCGGCGCTGGCCGGCATCCACTTCACCGGCTCCACCGCCACCTTCCAGCACCTGTGGCGCGAGGTCGGCAACAACATCGCCGGCTACCGCACCTACCCGCGGATCGTCGGCGAGACCGGCGGCAAGGACTTCCTGGTCGCCCACCCGTCCGCCGACCCGAAGGTCCTGAAGACCGCGATGACCCGCGGCGCCTTCGAGTTCCAGGGCCAGAAGTGCTCGGCGCTGTCGCGGGCCTACGTCCCGGCGTCGATCTGGGCCGGCCTCAAGGACGAGTTCGCCGCCGAGGTCGAGGGCCTCACCATGGGCGACGTCACCGACCTGTCCAACTTCATGTCGGCCGTCATCGACGAGCGCTCCTTCGCCAAGAACAAGGCCGCCATCGACCGCGCCCAGGCCGACCCGGCCGTGGAGGTCCTCGCCGGCGGCACCTACGACGACTCGGTGGGCTACTTCGTCCGCCCGACCGTCCTGGTCTGCCAGGACCCGGCGAGCGAGTACTTCAAGGACGAGTACTTCGGCCCGATCCTGGCCGTGTACGTCTACGAGGACGAGAAGTACGAGGAGATGCTGGCCCAGATGGAGTCGGTGTCCGCGTACGGCCTGACCGGCTCGATCATCTCCCAGGACCGCGCCGCGGCCCAGGACGCGATGCACAAGCTGCGCTTCGCCGCCGGCAACTTCTACATCAACGACAAGCCGACCGGCGCCGTCGTCGGCCAGCAGCCCTTCGGCGGCGGCCGCGCCTCGGGCACCAACGACAAGGCGGGCGCCAAGCAGAACCTGGCGCGCTGGACCTCGACCCGCTCGGTCAAGGAGACCTTCGTCCCGCCGACGGACTACCGCTACCCGCACATGGGCTGACCAGCCCTGTCCTCCTGATCGCACGGCTCGTCCAGTAGCCATCGGTCACCCGCGACGCCCGGTCCCGCAGCCGGGCGTCGCCCGCCGGGGCGGCGAGATCACCCCCGTTCCGCCGCCCCGGCCCTTCTGCCACCCTTGGAAACACCAGCTCCAGGAGTCACGATGCTCCGTTCCGCCCTCCTCGCGGCCTCCCGGTCCCCGCAGGTCCGCACCGTGGTCGAGAAGTTCCCCCCGACCCACGCGATAGTCGAGCGCTTCGTCGCCGGCGACGCCCTCGAAGCGGCCATCACCGCCACCGACGACCTGATCGCCACCGGCCGCAAGGTCACCCTGGACCACCTCGGCGAGGACACCCAGGACGCCGCCCAGGCCGCCGCCACCGCCGAGGCGTACGAGCACCTGCTCAAGGCCCTCAAGGAGACCGGCCTCGCCGCCGGCGCCGAGGTGTCGGTCAAGCTGTCGGCCGTCGGCCAGTTCCTCCCGGTGGACGGCGAGAAGATCGCGCTGGAGAACGCCCGCCGGATCTGCGAGGCCGCCGCCGACGCGGGCACCACGGTGACCCTCGACATGGAGGACCACACCACCACCGACTCCACCCTCGGCATCGCGCGTGAGCTGCGGGCGGACTTCCCCTGGCTGGGCGTCGTGCTCCAGGCCTACCTGCGCCGCACCGAGGCCGACTGCCGTGACTTCTCCGGCGCAGGCTCGCGCGTGCGCCTGTGCAAGGGCGCCTACAAGGAGCCCGAGTCGGTCGCCTTCCAGGGCAAGCACGAGGTCGACCTCGCGTACGTCCGCGCACTGAAGGTCCTGATGGCGGGCGAGGGCTACCCGATGATCGCCTCGCACGACCCCAACATGATCAAGATCGCCGGCCAGCTGGCCCAGTGGAACGGCCGCAAGCGGGACTCCTTCGAGTACCAGATGCTGTTCGGCATCCGCCCCGAGGAGCAGCTGCGCCTCGCCGGCGAGGGCAACACCATGCGCGTCTACCTCCCGTACGGGCAGGAGTGGTACGGCTACTTCATGCGCCGCCTCGCCGAGCGCCCGGCCAACCTGACCTTCTTCCTGCGCGCCATGGCCACCCGCGGCTGACCCTGGCACCCACGGACCACGGCCCGCACCCCTGACGGGGGTGCGGGCCGTCGTGTACTCCCGGCTCTAGAGGAAGTCCTTGGTGTCCAGCTCGAATTCGAACGGGGCCGGAACCACGAGCGGTTCGCCGAAGGCGGCGAGATGCACCTCGGTGTACTCCTCGCGGTGGGGCTTGCCGAAAAGGCTCACTTGCGACTTCTCGCGGTCGATCAGCAGGTAGAGCGGGATGCCGGCACGGGCGTAGCAGTGCCGCTTGGTGATGCGGTCCTGGTCGGGCTTGCTCGACGTGACCTCGGCGACCATGGCCACACCGTCGGGTTCCATCCACGGCGGGGCGCCGCGGAAGAGGCGGAGTTCCCGTGGCGCGAACGTCGCATCCGGGATGACGTGGTTCTTCGGGCAAAGGCCGCCGCTGACAAGCCGGAGACCTTTGCCGCCGGACACTTGCATGTGGACCTTGGACTTGGCCTTCACCTGATCGATGAGAAGGTCGATGTAGTCCTCGTGATCGCCGTCCGGCGGTGGTGCCACGATGATCTCTCCCTCGATGAGCTCGGCTCGGAAGCCTTCGGGGGAGTGCAGGCTCAGGAAGCTCTCCAGCAGGATGTCGGCATGCGATGGGGAGCCCGTGATCGGTTGCTCATGCGCCACAGCACTCATGATGCCCCTCCTTCAGAGGACCGTCACGCTAGTCGCGGCTCGGCCGGGCCATGCCGTATACGGCGGAGTTTCACTCGATGGTGTGAGTTTGAAGTCGGGCCTAGGATCTCCCTGCTGGTGAACTGGCTTTTCGAGCGGAGGAGTTGGGGATGCTGAAGGCCTTCGAGGGGTTGTCGACGCCGTTGGTGGCGGATGCCTGTGTGCGGCTCGGGGTGGGCTTGCGGGTCGCGCCGGTGGGGGTGGCGGCGGTGGTGGCCGGGGCCCGGGTGGCGGGGCGGGCGCTGCCGGTACGGCACTACGGGAGCGTGGACGTGTTCCTGGAGGCGTACGGGGCGGCCCGGGACGGGGACGTGCTGGTGATCGACAACGGCGGGCGGACCGACGAGGCCTGCATCGGGGACCTCGCGGTGCTGGAGGCGCGGGCCGCCGGGGTGGCCGGGATCGTGGTGTGGGGACTGCACCGGGACACTCCCGAGCTGCTGGAGATCGGGCTTCCGGTGTTCAGCTACGGGGCGCTGCCGCTCGGCCCGGTGCGGCTGGACGACCGGGAGCCGGAGGCGCTGCTGACGGCGAAGTTCGGGCCGCACCCGGTGAGCGCCGAGGACGTGGTGTTCGCCGACCCGGACGGGGTGCTGTTCGTGCCCGCGGACCGGGTCGCGGAGGTGCTGGAGACGGCCGGCGCGATCGCCCGGACCGAGCGCGCCCAGGCCGGGCGGATCACGGCCGGGGACACGCTGCGCCGGCAGACCGCCTTCGACGCGTACCTGGAGCGGCGCGCCGCCGACCCGGCGTACAGCTTCCGGCAGCACCTGCGGCGGGTCGGCGGGGCGATCGAGGAGTAGGCCGGTCACAGCGGCCGGTACATGACGTGCAGGCCGACGTAGCCGTCCACCGGGTGGAGGAAGGCCTCGGGAACGGTGCCGACGATCTCGAAGCCGAGCGACTCGTAGAGCTTCACGGCGTGGTGGTTGTTGGCGACCACCGCGTTGTACTGCATGGCGCGGAAGCCGGACCGGCGAGCCCAGTCGAGGGTGTACTCGACCAGGGCCCGCCCGATCCCCTTGCCGTGGTGGGCCGGGTCGACCATGTAACTGGCGCTGGCGACGTGCGCCCCGTTGCCCGGGCGGTTGCGGGTCATGTTGGCGGTGCCGAGGATCCGCCCGTCCTCGTCCACGGCGACCACCGTGCGGTTCGGGGCGGCGAGCAGCCACCACTCCCGGCCCAGCTCGGAGGGCATGTCCAGGGGGTAGGGGAAGGTCTCGCCGGCGGCGACGATGGTCCGGAAGAACGGCCAGATGGCGGGCCAGTCGTCGGGGGTGGCCTCGCGGATGTCGTAGGGCATCGGACCAGGATGGTCCCCCGACGGGTGGGTGGGCCACCGGTTTTGCGCGGTTCGGTCGGCCGGGGCCGGCCGCCGGGGGCGGAGCGGGTCAGCCGCCGAGGACGGCGTCCTCGACCAGGGCGGCGGTGTGGGCCTGGCCGGTGGCGTTGGGGTGCACCACGGCGTACTCGAGGGGGAGGATGCTGGTCAGCACGCCGTCCAGCCAGTGGTCGGCGTCGCAGACGCTGTGGCCGGCGCCGGCGCGGTAGAGGTCCACGAAGGTGTCGCCGTGGGCGGCGCTGTCCCGGGCGATGAGCGCGTTGAGCGGCTCCAGGAGCGCGGTGCGGGCCCAGGCGAGGTCGCCGGTGGTGAAGGTGCCGAACTGCAAGGGGTTGCCGTACTGGCAGAGGGCGGCGTCCTCGGGGACGAGGTGCGGGTAGCCGACGGTGAGGACCCTGGCGGACGGGGCCTTGGCGTGCAGTGCGGTCAGCATCCGGTCGTAGTCGTTGCGCAGCCGGGCGAAGCGGTCGGGCAGGCCCGCGTCGAACT
Organism: Kitasatospora sp. NPDC101235; assembly: GCF_044767505.1. Classification (NCBI taxonomy): domain Bacteria; kingdom Bacillati; phylum Actinomycetota; class Actinomycetes; order Kitasatosporales; family Streptomycetaceae; genus Kitasatospora; species Kitasatospora sp. NPDC101235. The sequence goes on along the minus strand of NZ_JBIWNZ010000006.1, from coordinate 134,832 downwards.
TGTCCTTGCAGGGCGTGCCCTGGCCGAGCCGGACGGCGCCGAGTTCGATGCAGCCCTTGAGGATCTCGGCGAAGCCGAGGTCGTTGCCGCCGATCCCGACAGTGACGAGGTCGGTGGCCGGGTCGACGGCGTCGATCTGCGGCGGGACGGGCGGGTAGGGGGCGTTCGGGTCGGTGCCGAGCGGCGGGAGCGGGCGGCCGAGCGGGGACTGCGCGTGCGCGTCGACGGCGTCGGTGGTGGCGCCGCTGCAGCTGACGTTGCGCAGCGCGACCAGGGAGCCGAGGTCGCGGCGGATGATCTCGGGGTAGGACTCGACGGTGCGGGCGCAGCCGTCGCGCGGCGCGGTCTCCTCGCCGGTGGCCTCGATGACCCCGGCGGTGTAGGAGTCGCCGAGGGCCGTCCACCGCAGTGCGCCGGCGCGGCCGCCCGGCCGGGCGGCCGCCTGGGCGGTGGTCGGGGTGATCAGCCCGGCGGCGAGCGCGGTGGCAGTGCCGGCGACGGCGAGGCGGGACAGGAAGCGTGGCACGGCTCTCCTCCTCGGGGTGCGGGGGAGAGCGCGATTCACCCCCCTTGAGAGTCAATCGAGTCGCCGCGTGGGTGACTTGATGCCTCAGGGGGGTGAATCCGCGGGCGCGGCCGTGACGCCGCGGGGCAGGGCGTTCCTAGAGCGCCGCGGCAGCGGGCTCGATCATCGCCCGGGCGGTCTTGCCGTCGACGTACTCGCCGAGTGCCGTCATCTCCCACTCGCCGCCCGGACGGCGGACCAGCTTGCACATCATCACACCCGTGTGCGGCTCGGAGTTGGTGAGGTCGAAGCGGACCAGCTCCTCCTCCGTCCGGGCGTCGAGCAGGCGGCAGTAGGCGTCGCGCACGTCGGTGAACTTCTGGCCGGAGAAGGAGTTCACGACGAAGACCAGCCCGTGGACCTCGGCCGGCAGGCCCTCCAGGTGGACGGTGATCACCTCGTCGTCGCCGCCCTCGCCGCCGACCAGGTTGTCGCCGGAGTGGGAGATCGCGCCGTTGAAGATGTTCAGCTTCATGAACCAGGCCGTCTCCAGCCGCTTGTGCCGGGCGTCGAAGGCGAGGCAGGAGGCGTCCAGGTCGATGTCGCGGCCGCGGGCGGTGGACTTCCAGCCGAGGGCCATCCGGACGGAGGAGAGGAAGGGACGGCCGTTCTTGACCAGGGAGACCGAGCTGCCCTTGACCAGGCTGATCCGGCCCTTGTCCAGGGTGATCTTCCCGGGGGCGGCCGGGGCCGGGGGCGCGGCGGGCGCCGGGGGAGCCGCGGGCGGGGCCGGGACGGCGGTCTGGCCGGTGGCGAGGGCGATCCGCGGGTCCACCGGGGCGGAGACCGGTGCGGGCGGGACGGGCGGGGCGGGCGGGACGGGGAGCTGGACGGTCCGGTCCACCGGGGCGGGCGGCGCGACCGGGGCCTCGGGGGCCGGCGGCGCGACCGGCGCGGCGGCGGCCGGGGCCGGGGAGTCCTGGACGGTGACGCCGAAGTCGGTGGCGATGCCCGCGAGGCCGTCGGCGTAGCCCTGGCCGACCGCGCGCACCTTCCATGCGCCGCCCCGCAGGTAGACCTCGACCACGATGAGCGCGGTCTCCAGACCCAGCCGGGGCGGGGTGAAGGTGACCAGCACCTCGCCGGTGTCGGCGTCGCGGACGGTGGCGGTGGGCTCCATCCCGGAGAAGGTGGAGACCTGGTCGGCGGGGCTCGCGGTGACCACGATCTTGCTGATGCCCGCCGGGACGGCCCGGGTGTCGACGGTGATCGCGTCGGGGGCGCCGGCGGTGGCCGGGCGGTGGCTGACGCCCGGGCCGTTCGGGGCGTTGAAGAAGACGAAGTCGTCGTCCGAGCGGACCTTTCCGGCATCGGTCAGCAGCAGGCCGGAGACGTCCAGCGCCTTGGGCGCGGTGACCTCGACGGTCACTCGCGCGGCGGTCAGCGGTGCGTTGCCGCCTTGGGTCAGGACGGTGGACACGGACTCCTCCTCGGGTGCGGAACGGCGGCCCGGCCGGGGCCGTCGGGGGCGCCGGGCCGGGTGCTGCCCACAGTAACGAACGAGGGTACGGGGATGCGCCCCTGCGGCGGGGCCGACTGTCGGATCGTCGGACGACCGCCGCGCCCGGCCGTCGGCAGGTCAGCGCGCCGTGGCGGCCCGGGTGGTAACCGGCGCGGGAACTGGCGAGGCGGGGGCCGGCGAGGCGACCGGGGCGCCGGGCGTCTGCGGCTCGGCGGGCAACGGCGGTACCGGGCCGAAGCCGCCGAGCGCGGCGACCGCGCGGGGGCGGTCGAGGGCGAACGCGGAGACGCTCCAGCTCTCCGCCGGGGCCGGCTTGCGGACCACGGCGGACGGGTCGGCGGCCGGACGGGCACCGCGGACGCCGAAGGTGTAGTGGCCGGGCCGGACGTCGACGCCGGGCGGGGTGGTGAACCGGTAGACGAGGGTGCCGCGCTCCTGCTGGGCGGTCACCACGGCGCCCGGCAGGTCGGTCCAGGCGGAGCCGGTACCGGGGGCCGACTCGCCCGGGGCGAGCCGGAACTCGGCCTGGAACGCGGTGACCGGCTCGGCGACGGTGAGGGTGAGCTGGTGCCGCAGGCCGTCACGGCCGAGCGGGCAGACCAGGGCGGCGCCGGACAGCGCGTGGTCGGCGTCCGGGTCGGTGCCCTTGGCGGGGGCGGCCGGTGTGTCGGTCTCCGGGACGTTCGCGGCGGGCGGCGGCGCCGGGCGGGCGGGCATGTCCGGCCGCAGCCCGGGGGCGTTCGGCGTCTGGCCGGAGGCGGGTGGGGCGTAGCCGGGCTGCCCGGTGCCCGGGGCCGGGACGGAAGGGGAGGGCGAGGGGCCGGCCGGGGCAGGGACGCCGGCCTCGGTGCCGGCGAGCTGGGTGCCGGGGGCCGGCGCGTCCTGCCCGGCCGAGGTCTGGCCGCCGGTCTGGGGTGCGCCCGGGCCCGCCGGGCGGGGTGCGGGCGGGGAGACGGCGACCGGCGCGGCCCCCGAGGGATGCGCCGAGACGTGCGAGGAGGGCCGGCCCGCGGTGGGGTGGCCGGGGGAGGCGCCGGACGACGGGCCGTCGGTCGGAGTCTGCGCCGAGACCGCTTCGGCCCGGTCGGTGGTGCCCGGCGTGGGCGGCGGGGTGGTGCCGACCCGGGCGACGCCGGCCCGGCGACCGATCCCCTGCTGCTCGTTGAGCAGCAGGGTGGTGGCGATGCTGATGCCGACCACGGTGGACATGGCCATCGCGGCGCCGGAGAAGCGCAGGGTGGGCAGCCGGAACAGGCCGCCGAGACGGCGCGGCCGACCGTGCCGGCCCTGCCGTGCGGGCTCGTGCTGCACGTCCCGCGCGGTGTCCTCGCGCACAGCCACCGGACCCCTCCCTCCCCGAAGCCGCCGTCGCGTCGCCGTATTCTCCCACGCGCCGCCGCCGGGCCCGGCTCCGGCCGACGAGGGCCGGTTCCGCGCGGGCCCGCGCGGGGAGGGGGAGAGCGTACCAGCGGGCGACCGCATCGTGATCCCTTGGCATCCGTTTCGCGGACAACCGTTCGATATGCGGAAGTTGACGTTCAGTCCGACAAGCGCGGTAAGGGTCGGTTGCCCCGGACGGGGGTTATTGCAACCCCCTTGCAACCCTTGCCCGCCGCGCCGGGCGTGACGCAGGCTGAGGGCATCCCACGCCGTCCCGGAGAGACCGTCATGCCGCTCGACCCGCTGTCCGCAGCCTCCAGTGCACCCCTCGCCGCCACCCCCACGGGCGGCGATGGGGACGGCTCCACCGCCGCTCCGGCGGCGGTGGAGGAGGAGGTGCTGATCCTGCGGATCTCGCTGGGCGAGGACGTGGTCGGCGAGGTGCGCACCAGGCTCCGGTTCGACGCCGCGCGCCCGTACGAGGTGCTGCTGACCTTCCACCTGGGGCGGCCGGACGAGGCCGACTGGGTGTTCTCGCGCGAACTGCTGCGCGACGGCCTGCGCACGCTGAGCGGCCAGGGCGACGTCAAGCTGTGGCCGGCGTACTGCCCGTGCCACGGCGCGACGGTGCACCTGGCGCTCGAATCCCCGCACGGCAGCGCACTGCTGGAAGCCTCCAGGCCCCGGGTGCAGGCCTGGCTGGACCGCACCTACGCACTGGTCTCCGAGCACCAGGAGCGCTGCTGCGGCCCCACCGACGCCGAGCTGGCCGCACTGCTCGCGGACGGCTGAGGACGGGTCGTCAGCGACGCTCCGGCGGCGCGGCGGCGCACGGCGGTGGGAGTGACGGCGCGCCGGGCAGCCGGGCCGTCCCCGCGGCCAGCGCGGCCCGCAGTCGCCGGACGGCCGGGGCCGAGGAGGCGGGCAGCAGGTCGTACGGGTCGTCCGGCCCGTCCACGGTGACCAGTACCGACTCGGCGATCCGGTAGGGCCGGTGGGCCAGCAGCCCGCCCAGGTAGCGGCGCAGCCGGGACAGCTCGGCGCGGACCGTCACCGTCCGGCCCGCGTCACCGAACAGCGCCTCGGCGAGTTGGGCGGCGGTGCTGCCCTCGCGTCCGGTGGCGAGCAGGAGCAGCAGTTCGGCGTGGCGCGGGCTGAGCGGGTGCGACCAGCTGCCGGCGGCGCCCCGGACGGACAGCTCGGCGCGGTCCGGGCGGCGCAGGTCGAGCCGGAGGTGGGCGCCCTCGGCCTGTTCGGCGGTCACCGTGCCGGAGCCGTCCTCCTCGGTCGGCCGGACGGGGCGCACCAGCCAGCCGTCGGCGAGCGGCTCCAGCGCGCACTCGCCGAGGCCCGGCACCCAGTGCACGGTGGCCGGGGCCCAGCCCTCGCTGGGCACCTGCAGCCGGCTGGGCGGCGGCAGCCCGGCCGCGGCGGCGGTCCAGCCGGCCGCGTCCACCACCAGCGCCGGGCCGCCGACCCGGGCGAGCAGCGGGGCGGCCAGGGTGCGCAGCTGGTGCAGCGCCTCCAGCCGGTGGGCGCGCAGCTCGGTCTCGGCGAGCCGCGCGGCGGTGGCGGTGAGCTGGAGCAGGTACGGGCGGACACTGTGCGCCGGGCCGCTCAGGTTGACGGCACCGACCAGCTGCCCGGTGCCGGGGTCGCGCACCGGCGCGGCCACACAGGTCCAGGAGTGGTGGCTGCGCAGGTAGTGCTCGGCGGAGTGGACGTGCATCGGGCGCCGGGTGCGCAGGGCGACCGCGATGCCGTTGGTGCCGACACTCTCCTCGATCCAGCGGGCGCCGGTGATGAAGCCGATCCGGTCGGCGCTGCGGCGCAGGCCGCGCTCGCCCTCCTGCCAGAGCACGTGGCCCTCGGCGTCGGCGACGGCCAGCAGCAGCGGGGCCGCGCCGCCCACCTCCAGCAGGGTTTCGCGCAGCACCGGCAGGACGGTGTCGAGCCCGCTGGTGCGTCGGCGCTGTTCGATTTCGCCGGGGCCCAGCAGGACGGCGGCGGCGCCGGTGTCGGGGTCGAGGCCGAGGCGGCGCAGCCGGGCCCAGGAGTCGCCGATCTCGGGGCGGGGTTCGAGCAGGCCGGGGCCGCCGGCCTGCTCGGTGAGGGCGGGAGCGGTCAGTTCCCGGGCGGCGGCGTCGGCGAGGGTGCGGTCGTGGACCTTGGCCAGTTCCGCCGCGGTCGGCGGGGTGCGGCGCTCTGGTCGTCGGGACTGCCGTCCGGTCTGCCGCACTCGCGTTGCTCCTCGCCGCCGTTCGAGGACGCGTCGGGGTCGACGCGCTGACGAAAGCGTACGGGTGCGGTGGGCCGCTGGGGATGGGGTCCGGCAAGTCGGCATACCGGACGGTACGGATGCGGGCCCGGCCCCGGGACGCCCGGTGGGCGTTCGAGGGCGGGCCCGCATCCGGGCGGGGTCAGCGCTGGGCGCCGGAGCCCTGCTGGGCCGCCTCCACGGTGTGGTGCAGGTCGGCGGTGGCCTGCAGGCTGGCGGCGGTGCTCAGCGCCAGGCAGGCGGCCAGGGCCACGGCGGCGGCCCGACGCCAGGTGCCGGGGGCGGTGGCCGGGCGGGGCTGGAGCAGTGCGGCGACGCGGCGCGGGACCGGGCCGGAGTGGGCGGCGGGGACCAGCCGGGGGCGGGCCGGCCAGGGGGAACGGCTCGCGGCCAGGGCGGCCCGGCCGACCGCGCGGGCGGTCACGGCACGGTCGCCGACCCGGGCCGCCGCCACCTCGTCGGCCCAGCGCTCCAGGTGGTACCCGAGGGGCGCTCGCAGTGGGCGCAGCGCCGGGTGGACGCCGGCGGCGTGCTCGGCGAGGGAGAGGAAGAGGTGGTGGCGGGCGGTCAGATGGGCCCGTTCGTGCGCGAGCAGGGCGGAGCGCTCGGGGGCGGTCAGGGCACGCAGCATGCCGGAGGTGACCACGATCCGGCCGGGTTCGCCCGGCCTGCCGGGGCGGCCCAGGCGCCCGGGCAGGGCGAAGGCGTCGGCGCACTCGTCGTCCAGGACGGTGAGCGGGTGGTCGGCGGACCGGAGCAGCGCGGTGCGCCGGAGCAGGGCGGTCAGCCGCGCCGGGGTGCGTGACCGGCGCACGGAGGCGCCCGGGGGGCGCATGTCCGAATGCTGGGCAGGGGAGGGGGTGCGGCCCGGCCGGTGACCGTCGGCGTGGTCCGCGGGGTGGCCGACGAACGGCTCCGTACGGAGCTCGCCGCAGGGCGCCGCGGGGTGCCCGTGGGCCGGGAGCGCGGCCCGGGCGGTGCGCAGCTCCCGGAGCCGTCGGCGGGCGGTGCGCACCGCCAGCGCACCGAGCGCGAGGAGCGCCAGGGCGGCCAGCGCGGCCGCGAACGGAGCGTCGGGCGCGGCCGCGGTGAGCCACGGCAGCGAGAGGTGGCCGAGGGCCGCGACCGGCGGGAGCTGGAGCAGCCCGTCGGTGGCCAGCAGGCCGAGCGAGCAGAGGGTGCCGCCGGCCAGGACGGCGGCGCTGCCGGCCAGCATCCAGGCGGCGGCCCGGGGCGGCAGCGCCTCGGCGAGGCGGCGGGCCAGCGGGGCGGCCAGGAAGGGCAGCAGCAGCGGGACCCAGACGGCGAGCATCATCGGCCGGCCGCTCCCGGCGCGTCCGGCCCCGCAGTGTCCGGCCGCACGGCGTCCGCCTCCGGGGCGCCGTCGCCGAGCAGCTCGCGCAGCAGCCGCTCGTCCTCGGCGGAGAGGTCGGAGACGAAGCGGGCCAGCACGGTGGAGCGGTCGGCCTCGCGGCCGAGCTCGGTGTGCATCCGGCGGGCGGCGAGCCCCGCGGTGTCCTGGACGGTCGGGGTGTAGGCGTAGGCCCGGCCGGCCCGGGTGCGCACGACCGTCCCCTTGTCGAACAGCCGGGCCAGGATCGTCGCGACGGTGGTGCGGGCGAGGTCCCCGCCGAGCGCGGCCTGGACGTCCTGCGGCGTCATCGGCTGTCGGGCGGACCAGAGGGCGGCCAGCACCTCGGCCTCCAGCTCCCCGGCGGGCCGGCGGGCGGACGGTACGTCGGGCATGGCGGCGCTTCCTCCAACTTTCGTCTACAGTCATGTAGACCGTCTACGGAACTGTAGACGGTCCGGGCGGGTTCCCGTGCGAACCGCCCCCCCAACGTACGGGAGGTCCGTCGGCCTTGCTCCAGTTCCTCGCCGATCCGGCCGTTCACCTCGCGGTGAACCCGCTGGACGCATCTTCGCTGCTCGCCGCCTTCGGCGCGCTCGGCATCGCCGTGGTGCTGTTCGCCGAGACCGGCTTGCTGGTGGGCTTCTTCCTGCCCGGCGACTCGCTGCTGTTCACCGCCGGACTGCTCTGCGTGCCCGGCGCCACCCAGGGGCCGCAGCTGCAGCTGTGGCAGGTGCTGCCCGCCGCCCTGGCCGGTGCGCTCGTCGGAGCCCAGGTCGGCTACCTGATCGGCCGGCGCGGCGGCCGGGCGCTGCTGCGGCGCAGTCGGCGCAGGAGCCTGCTGGACGGTGTGGCGCGGGCCGAGGAGCTGCTGGCCAAGTACGGCCACGGCAAGGCGATCGTGCTCGCCCGGTTCATCCCGGTGGTCCGTACGGTGCTCAATCCGCTCTGCGGCGTACTCGAAGTGCCGGTCCGCTCGTTCACCCTCTGGCAGGTGGCCGGCGGCGCGGTCTGGACGGTCGGCGTGGTGTTCGCCGGGTACGGGCTCGGCTCGTCCATTCCCGGAATCGACGGATATCTGCTGCCGATCATCGGTCTGGTAGTAGTTATCTCCGTGCTCCCCATTGTTCTCGAACTGTTCCGCGCCCGTCAGGCGCGACGTCACGGAGGTGACGCGTGATGCCTTCCCGGGCGCTCGCCGTGTACGACGGCAGCGGCATCGACGGTGGCCTGTACACCCGGGTCAACGGCTGGGCCCAGTCGGCCCCGCACTGGCTGGACGAGCTGATCAAGGTCTGGTCGGCGCTCGGCCTCGGACTGTTCGCGGTCTTCATGGTCTACGCGTGGTGGCGGGCGCGCGGCGCGGACTCGGCGGTGATGGCCAGGGTGCTGGCCTCGCCGGTGATCGTGGTCCTCGCGTACGGCATCAACTCGGTGCTCAAGGGCGGGGTCGAGGAACTGCGGCCCTGCGCGCAGATCCCCGGCAGCGTCGCGCTGGAGACCTGCCCGGCCGCGGGGGACTGGTCCTTCCCGAGCAACCACTCGGTGATCGCCTTCGCCGCCGCGGCCTCGCTCTGGTTCGTCAACCGGCGGCTCGGCTGGGTGGCCGGCCTGTTCGCGGTGCTGATGGCCGCCTCCCGGGTCTGGGTCGGCGTGCACTACCCGCACGACGTGGCGGCGGGTGCGCTGGTCGGGCTGCTGGTCGCGGTGGTGCTGGCGCCGCTCGCCGGGCGCTGCGGGCCGCTGGTGGACCGGATGCGGGCGAGCGCGCTGCGGCCGCTGCTCGGGCCCGGCGAGCTGCCGGTGGTCAGCCACGGGTACCCGTCGTACTCCGCGCGGCGGCACTGACCTCCGCCGTCGTCATGCTGTTGGTCCGCCTGCCCCCTTGTCCGGTTTCGGACGGCGGGTGGAGCATGTGAGCCGGGCGTGGGGCCTCCCCAGGGGGGGCGCCCGCCCGGCTCAGTCGTGCTCGGGCGCGCGGGCGCCGGGCGTGCCGGCGAAGGGAGTGCCGAATGCCGTACCGACTCGACATCACGCAGGGGGACTGGCCGGGCGACCTGCTGCACAAGGGCGTCGAGGGGCTGCTGGCCGAGGCCATGGTGCTCACCCTCGCCACCGCGGGCCACAAGCACGGCCCGCACGCCAATCTGGCCTTCTTCGCGTACGACGACGACCTCGTCCTCTACTTCGTCAGCGAGCGATCCACCCGGCACAGCCACCACCTGGCCGAGGAGGCACGGGCCGCCGCCACGGTCTTCCTGCCGCCGCCGGTCTTCGGCGAACAGCTGCGCGGCCTCCAGTTGACCGGCAGTGCGAGCGAGGCCTGGGGGCGGCAGGCCGAGGCGGCGCTGGCCGCCTACCAGGGGCGCTACCCGGCCTTCGCGCAGGACGAGGAGGTCCGGCGGCAGTTCCTCACCGGGGGCGGGGCGGCGGCGCTGTACCGGTTCCAGGTGGAGGGGCTGACGGCGGTGGACGAGCCGAACTTCGGCCGGCGCAACTACCTGCGGGCGCGGGTGGTGCGGTCGTAGTCGGTCGCGATGACCGACAGGTTGTCTGTACAACTTTTCGGGTGGTTCATCTGCGGGACCGCAGTGCGACGCCCCTCGGACACCTGGACGCATCAGCCTGGCCGCATGAGAGTCATCGTCGTAGGAGCAGGCGTGCTGGGCACCATGCACGCCTGGCAGGCCGTCGAGCGCGGCCACGAGGTCGTCCACCTGGAGCGCGAGGCCGAGGCGCGCGGCGCCTCGGTGCGCAACTTCGGCCTGGTCTGGGTCAGCGGCCGGGCGCAGGGCGAGGAACTGGACACCGCGCTGCGCGCCCGCGAACTGTGGGAGGCCATCGGCGCCCGCGTCCCGGACCTCGGCTTCCGGGCCAACGGATCGCTCACCGCCATCCGCACCGAGGCCGAACTCGCCGTCGCCGAGCAGGCCCTGACCCTGCCGGACGCCGCCGCCCGCGGCTACCGGCTGCTCGACCCGGACGAGACCCGCGCCGTCAACCCGGCCCTGCGCGGCAAGCTGCTCGGCGCCCTGTGGTGCGAGCGCGACGCCGCCGTCGAGCCCCGCACCGCCCAGCGCGCGCTGCGCGGGTACCTGGAGTCCACCGGCCGGTACACCTTCCTGCCCGGGCGCGAGGTGCGCGAGGTGGTCGGCGAGAACGCCGTCCGCGACGACCACGGCGACGTCCACACCGGCGACCTGGTGATCCTCTGCACCGGCGCCTGGCTCGGCGGCCTGGTCCGCGAACTCGCCCCCGCCCTGCCCGTCCGCCGGGTCCGCCTCCAGATGATGCAGACCGACCCGCTCGGCGAGACCCTGACCACCTCCGTCGCCGACGGCGACAGCTTCCGCTACTACCCCGCCTTCACCGGCACCGCCCTGGACCGGCTGCGCGAGACCCAGCCGCAGCCGCCGGTCGCCGCCGAGCACAAGATGCAGCTGCTGATGGTCCAGCGCCGCGACGGCGGCCTGACCATCGGCGACACCCACGAGTACGACCAGCCGTTCGGCTTCGACGTCGTCGAGGACCCGTACGACCACCTGGTGGGCGTCGTCGAGGAACTGCTCGGCCGCCCGATGCCGCGGATCCGCCGCCGCTGGGCCGGGGTGTACGCCCAGTGCGTCGACTCCGCCCGGGTCGTCCACCGCGAGCGCGTGCGCGACGGCGTCTGGCTGGTCACCGGCCCGGGCGGGCGCGGCATGACCTGCTCGCCCGCCATCGCCGAGACCACCGCCGAACTCGCCAACCTGTAAGGAACGTTGTTGTGACCACCGACATCCACCTGGTCGTGCTCGACATGGCCGGCACCACAGTCGCCGACGACGGCCTCGTCGAGCAGGCCTTCACCGCGGCCGCCGCGGCGCTCGGCGTCGAGGCCGGCAGCCCGGAGTTCGACCCGATGCTGGCCCACGTCCGGGCCACCATGGGCGAGTCCAAGATCTCCGTCTTCCGCCACCTGTTCGGCGAGGAGGAGAAGGCCCAGCGGGCCAACACCGCCTTCGAGGCCGCCTACCATGACCTGGTCGACGCCGGTCACTGCGCCGCGCTGCCCGGCGCCGCCGAGGCCATCGCCGAACTGCGCGGCCAGGGCCGCAAGGTGGTCCTCACCACCGGCTTCTCCCGGGCCACCCAGGACCGCATCCTGGACGCCCTCGGCTGGCAGTCCATCGCCGACCTGACCCTCTGCCCCGCCGAGGCCGGCCGCGGCCGCCCGTACCCCGACCTCGCACTCACCGCCCTGCTGCGCACCGGCACCGAATCGGTCCGCCGGGTCGCCGTCGCCGGCGACACCGGCTACGACATGCTGACCGGCACCCGGGCCGGCGCCTCGGTCGTCGCCGGCGTCCTCACCGGCGCCCACGACGAGGCCCGCCTGCGGGCCGACGGCGCGACCCACGTGCTCGGGTCGATCGCCGAACTGCCCGCCCTGCTGGGCTGATCGGGCGGACCGCGTCGGGCGGGCGTCGCAAGGCGCCCGCCCGACTCAGGCGGGCGACGGTCCGGGCCTGCGCACGGACCAGAGCACGGTGCCGTCGATCAGGACGTTGCAGCCGAGGAACAGCAGCAGACTCGCGGGGGAGTCGGCCTCGCCGGGCAGCTTGGGGGCGACCCGTCCGGCCGGGTCCATCCGGACGGTGACCACGTCGCCGCGCTGGAGCCGGCGGGAGTCCTCCTTGAGGGGGCCGCCCGGCACCGCGTCGGCCGACCCCGTCGAGGTCAGGGTGTACGCCCGCCCGGAGTCGTGGAGCACGTTGGTGACCTCCTCGTCGACGACCACGGCCTGCACCGTCCGCCCCGTGCTCAGGATCAGGTTCGCCCAGGCGTCGGAACCCGCCAGATAGGCGACGAATCCGGCGGCGGAGATGCCCAGCCCCCAGGCGGCCATGTTCTTCTGGAACCGGGGGTTGCTGTCGGCGTCGCGGCGTACGGCGAACGCGTACAGCACGATCAGGGGGTAGGCGAGCCCCACGATGCCGGCGAGGAACGAGTTGACGTAGACGTCCAGTGCGATGACGCCGACGAGCACCGTGGTGGTGACGGCGATGAGGGCGAGGGCTCCGCGGAGCCGGCGGAGCCCGCTCCGCGTGCCCTGGTCGGACTGGGTGATGGTCATCCGAAGGCCTTTCGGGTCTCTGGCTCACCTTGCCGACGGGTGTCGGCCGCCAGTCAGAGGAACAGCGCCAGGAGGAGGAAGGCGGTTCCGGTGGTGAGGAGGGCGGCGGCGGGCCCGGCCGTGGGCTTCTCGAGGATCGGCCAGGCGCAGGTGAAGAGGGCGAGGAAGTGGAGGAGGAGGAGCGCCGAGGTGAGCGGGCCGCCGACGGTGTGCCGGGCGAGCAGAAAGAACGCGAGCCAGACGGCGGACAGGGCGCCCCAGACGAGGGCGGCGCGGGTGGCGCCGAGCTCGGTGGCACGGGTGCGAGTGGCCCGGGCGAGGGCGGTGAGGCGGCCCTGCAGGGGACTGGTGGGTCGGGCGTGGATGCCGACCGCGACCACCGCGAGGACGGTGCCGAGCAGGACGGTGGCGGCCCAGACGAGGTCGGTGCCCAGGTCGATCCGTTCGGGTCGCTCGGGGCGGGCGGTCCCGTCGGGGGCGTAGCGGACGGTGACCTCGTCGCCGATCCGCAGTTCCGGTTTGCGCTGGTTGAGCCGGCCGCCCGGGACGGGGGTGCCGTCGGGTGCCGCCAGGGCGTAGTCCCAGGACTGATCGCGCGATCCGGCGGGGCGCTCCTTGTCGACGACGTGGGCGGTCACCGTGGATCCGGCGTTCAGTACCAGGTCGTCGCGTACGTTCTTGGTCGCCGACGCCGCGACGAGCAGGAGGAACGGGACGATCAGGATCGCGACGCAGCCGCGCCCGCCGCCGGCCAGGCGGCCGAGGCCGGGCGACAGGACGGCGGTGGCTGCCACCACGACGGCCAGGCCGGCGGGCCAGCCGTAGGCCCCGTAGGCGGCGGTGAGGCCGACGACCGCCAGCGGTGCGACGAGCGCGAGGGCGGTCGTCAGCGGGACGGAGCCCCGGCGGGGCTCCGTCCGGGGCCGGGCGGACTCGCCGGTGCTGGTCACCCGAAGGCTTTCCGGATGTTGTCCCGCCGCTCCGGCGGCAGGGCGCTCCGTGCTTCGTCGAGCGGAGGGTAGAAGGAGATCCCGCTGATGGCGGCGCCCACCAGGACCGACCAGCCGTCCCAGTAGTCCAGGTGCTGAGTGGTGAAGACGACGGCGAGCACGTGGGGGCTCCACGGGTGCGCGAACAGGGCCTCCAGCTGGCGGACGGTCGCGATGCCCGATCCCGGCAGGCCGTAGACCGCCCCGGACACGGGAACGGCCAGGTCGCGGACGGTCACGGCGGCTCGGCCGAGCGGGAAGTCGAGGACGGCGACGTCGGCGTCCGGCCAGGCGGTCGCGAGCTCTTCCGCGACGCGCTGGGGGTAGGTACCCGGGGCACCCTGCTCCTGCTCGCGCAGGAACAGGCTGAACATGCCCTGGAGGATCGCGCCTTCCTCGGTTTCCACCAGGCAGTTGGAGACGTGGACCGCGCCCTCGCGCAGCTGCGCCTGGAGGGCGAGCTCGGCGGAGACGGCGATGCCGAGCTTCTGCTCCGGACCCGCATCGGTGAGCGCGTCGAGTCCGTCCACGATCCGGCTCATGCGGTCGCCGGGGTCCTCGGACAGGTCGATGCCGGTGAACCCCTCGGGCAGTGAGAGCCAGAACGACGGGGCGATCGTGTCAGTCATGGCCCACTCCCCAGACGCCGGTGACGATCGCACTGCCGCCGCCGAGCAGTGCGGGCAGGATCCGGCCCTTGCCGCTGCCGCCAATGGCGCCTCCGGCACCGTTGAGCGCGGTTCCGCCGCCCGTGGTGTAGTTGATCGCGGCGCCCAGCCCCGGGCTCGGGTTGTCGGTGAAGAGGCCGGCGGCGGTGGGGGCCGTCAGCGCGAGGCCGCTCGCCGCCTGCGCACCGTCGGAGACGTTCATCGCGGCGGCCTTGGAGAGCCCGAGCTTCATGGCGGGCTTCTCGATCGCGGTGAAGATCGGGTTGGCCGGGTCGATCGCCCTGGCGGCGGTGCGGACCTCCTTGGCTGTGGCGCTCACAGCCTTGACCCCGCCTTCGGCGGCGCGGGCACCCCTGAACGCGGTGATCCCGCCCTTGACGAGGGCGCCTCCGGGGAGCGCCCCGAGGATGTCGCCGGCCAGGGTGAGGTCATTACCGAGATTGTCCCAGCTGGTCGGCATCAGTCCCTTGATGCCGTACTGCTTTGCGTGCAGGCCCGCCGCGCCGACGCTCAGCAGGATGGCGGGCAGGGCGAACGCCGGGCAGAAGATGGCCGCGACACCGCAGATGCCCGAGGCCACCGTCAGCAGGTCCGCGCCGTGCTTGCTGAACCAGTCGCCGATCTTGCTGAGCAGGCCCGGCTCCGGCGGGGCCTTGCTGTCGGCGGCCTTGCGGATGGCCTCGGCCGTCTTCTGTGCGTCCGACTTGTGGGTCCCGGCGAGTTCGTGGGCCTGCTTCTGAAGGCCGGCCAGCTCGTTCGAGGCGCTGGTGAGCAGGTTGGCGGCCGAGTCCAGGTGGCTCTTCGCCGTGTTGTAGCGCTGTTCAGCGGCGGCGAGGCTCGCGTCGTCGGAGAAGTGGCGGCCGGCCAGTTCGAGGTCGGGGGCGGCGGCCGCGGCTCTGTGGGCCTGGTCGGCCTCGTCCTTCTTCTTCTTGGCGGCGACCGCGGAGGCGGCCAACTCGGCGGCCTTGGGCTGGTGTTCGGTCAGCGCCTTGTACCAGACGTCGAGCGCCGTGTAGGCCGCGGTGATCGAGTCGGCGGCGTCCTGGAGGTAGCCGGGCAGCTTGCCGAACTGCTTGGCGAACTGCTTGGCCGCCTCGCCCGTCCACTGGCCTTCGTTGTTGGAGATCTGGGAGAGCGTGGTGTGAACTCCGCTCAGGTGCTGGCCCACCCGGCGCAGGCTGTTGCTGAGCGCGGTGACGGCGGCGGAGTCGCCGGGGGTGGGGTTGAAGCCGAGGCCGGACCAGTCGGGCGCCGCCGGCGTGGGGGCGCTCACGACTGCCCCGCCGGGGCGAGGACCTTGACGATGCTCTGCTCGGTGCCGTCGTAGTTCTTCTGCACCTGCTCAAGGCCCTCGTCCAGGGCCTTGACGCACTCGCGGACCTTCTTCAGGCCGAACTGCCACTTGTCCTTGAAGTGCCCGCAGGCCTCGTCCAGGAAGTCGTAGCCGGTGCCGGTGTGGCCGGCCGCTTCGAAGGCCTTGAGCCCCTGGTCGAGTTCGTCGCCACAGGCTTTGAGGTCCTGGGCCAACTTGGCGAGGAATTCGGTACTGACTTTGAAGTCGGACACTTTCGCCCCCCGATGCGTCGATTGTCGGACCGGGCGAGCATAGTCCCAGCCGGCGCTGCCGGTGATCGCCCGTACCGGGAGAGGGCGCGGTCGTCACGGGACCTTTACGGGCCGTCGACGCCTTCTTGACGCCGGCGGCCCAACCCTGGGGTGTGCGCGTGCGATCGGGCCTCAGCGGCGCCAGAAGCCGCGCTTCTTCGGGGTGACGAGCTGCACCACGGCCGTGACGAACAGTTCGGCGACGGGTGAAGGGCCCGGGCCGTGGTTGAGGTGGCTCTCGGCGGTCCACTCGCCGAGGACGGTGCCGGGGCTGCCGTCGAAGGGGCTGAACGCGTGTTCCAGGGTCACGTAGCGGACGGCCCTGGCGCCCTGGGGCTGAACGGCGGCGACGAAGTGGGCCTCGGTGGCGCCGGCCGGGGTGGGCAGGGTGACCAGCAGCATGTGGTGGCCGTCGACCGACAGGTGGCGGCAGTCGAGGCCGTGGCTGGGCAGGCGGTCCTCGGGCGGAAGGGTGCTGCCGAGGTCGTCCCAGATCTGGGTGACGACGGGCAGCAGACTGCCGCCGTCCGGGGTCGGGGTGGCCACGCGCGGGCCGAACTCCAGTACCTGGCGGGCGAGCTCGCGGTGGACGAAGCGGTAGTGGTGGGGCCGGGGGTCCGTCATGGGGGACACCGTAGCGAAGCCGTCGGGGGGGGGGGGGGGGGGCGCCCCCGGGCCCCCCCCCCCCCCCCGGGGGGCGCCCCCCGCGCGGGGGGGGCGGGGGGCGCCGGGGGGGGGCCGGGGGGTGGGTGAGCCCCCCGCCCCCCGCGGGGGGGGGCCCGCCCCCCCCCCCCCCCCCCCCCCCCCGACAGGCGAGTTGACCAGCGAGATCAGAGTTGACGCGTCGTCAGGAGTGGCCGCCCTTGAGGTTGAGCACGACCACCCCGACGATCACCAGCGCTATCCCCAGCCACTGCAGCCGCCCGAGCGACTCGCCGAAGGCGACCACGCCGATCCCGGCGACCGCCGCGGTGCCGGCCCCGGACCAGACCGCGTAGGCGACGGAGACCGGTATGTGCTTGAGCGCGCGGCCGAGCAGCAGGAAGGAGAGCACGTAGCCGAGGCCGACGCCGAGGCTCGGCCAGAGCCGGGTGAACCCCTCGGTGAGCTTGAGGCAGCTGGTGGCGCAGACCTCGCTGACGATGGCAAGGGTGAGCAGGAGATAGGGCATGTCAGGGTCGAACCGCGCCCGCGCCGGCGAGCTTCCCGAGCAGGGCGAGATCGGCCTGCTCCAGGCTGGCGAGCAGGGTGATCCGCTCGCCCCGCGGCATCGGCACCGCGGTGGACGGCACGGCGAGCACGGCGCAGCCGGCCGCGGTGGCGGAGGTGACCCCGGTCGGGGTGTCCTCGACGGCGAGGCAGGCGGCCGGGTCCAGGCCGAGCCGCTCGGCGGCGGCGAGGTACGGGTCGGGCGCGGGCTTGGTGCGCTCGGTGTCCTCGGCGGCCAGGGTGACGGCGAACCAGTCCCGGCCGATGGCGGACAGCACCAGGTCGACCACCAGGCGCGGGGAGGCGGAGACCAGCGCGGTGGGCACCCTTGCGTCGCGCAGCGAGGCGAGCAGGGCGAGCGCGCCGGGACGCGGCACCGTCTCGGCGGCGACCTTCCCGGCGAAGGACTCGCCCAGCCGGGCGGCGAGTTCGGCCTCGCTGAGGGCGGTGCCGCTGACCTTGTGCAGGTGGGCGGCGGTGTGCTCGACGGCCTGGCCGAGCACCTCGGGGGCGTCCAGGTCGGTGAGCGGCCGGTGCAGCTCCTCGGCGAGTTCGGCGGCGGTCTGCCACCACAGCTGCTCGGTGTCGACCAGGGTGCCGTCCATGTCGAACAGGACGGCGGCGGGGAGTACGGGCCCGGAGTCGGGCAGGGTGCTGTCGGGCATGGCGGTGTCAGGCATGGCGGTACCTTCGGTGGTTCTTCGGTCGGATCGGGGAGGTATGAGGCTCTCAGGCGGCGCGGCGGTCCACCAGTACCGGACGCTCCGGCAGGGTGAGTGCGGCCCGCGCGCCGGCCGGCAGCGCGGCGGCGGCCTCGGTCGGCAGGTCGACCTTGACCTCGGTGCCGTCGTCCAGGCGGGCGGTGAGCCGGGTGACGGCGCCCAGGAAGGAGGCGGTGACCACCAGTGCGGGGCCGTTCTCGTCCGGGGTCAGGGTGACGTTCTCCGGGCGGACCAGCACCTGGAGCTCGCCGTCGGCCGGGATCGCGCCGTCCACCGCGTGCCGGCGGCCGAGCACCTCGACGCCGTCCGAGGTGCGGGTGCACGGGATGCGGCTCATGGTGCCGACGAACTCGGCGACGAATGCGGTGGCCGGCCGGCCGTACAGCTCGGACGGGACGGCGCACTGCTCCAGCCTTCCGGCACGCAGCACCGCGACCCGGTCGGCCATCGACAGCGCCTCCTCCTGGTCGTGGGTGACGAACAGGGTGGTGATGCCCAGCTCCTGCTGGAGGCGGCGGATCTCCTCGCGCAGCTGGAGGCGGACCTTGGCGTCCAGCGCGGACAGCGGCTCGTCCAGCAGCAGGACGCGCGGCTGGAGGGCGAGCGCGCGGGCGAGCGCGATGCGCTGCTGCTGGCCGCCGGACATCTGGTGCGGGTAGTGCTCGGCGCGGTGCGGCAGGCCGACCAGCTCCAGCAGCTCCTGGGCCCGCTTGCGACGCTCGGCCTTGCCGGTGCCGCGCATCCGCAGCCCGAAGGCGACGTTGTCCAGCGCGGTCAGGTGCGGGAAGAGGCTGTAGGACTGGAACACCATGCCCGCGTCGCGCTTGTGCGCGGGGATCCTGGTGATGTCCTGGCCGTCGACCAGCACCTCGCCGGAGTCGTGCTGCTCGAAGCCGGCCAGGATGCGCAGGGCGGTGGTCTTGCCACAGCCGGACGGGCCGAGCAGGGCGAGCAGCTCGCCCGGGTGGACGGTCAGGTCCAGGCCGTCGAGCGCGGTGGTGGCGCCGAACGTGCGGCGCAGGGAGCGGAACTCGACGGTGGCGCTGCCGGGGGAGAGCGAGATGCCGTTGGCGATGGCGGTGGGCGTGGTCATGACTGGTGACTCCGGGGGGTTCAGGAGGCGGCGGTCTTGGCGCGGCGCTCGCGCCCGGCGGTGGCCAGCAGGAGCAGCAGCAGCCAGGTGAGCAGCAGGCTCAGGATGGAGACCGCGACCGACATGTGGGCCTGGCTGTTGCCGACCGAGTAGATCCAGACCGGGAAGGGCTGGAAACCGAGGATCGAGGCGGAGGTGAACTCGCCGAGCACCAGGGCCAGGGTGAGGAAGGAGGCGTTCAGCAGGGCCCCGCGCAGGTTGGGCAGGACGACGGTGAACACCGCGCGCGGCCAGCTCGCGCCGCAGTTGCGGGCGGCCTCGACCAGGGTGCGCACGTCCATCGAGCGCAGGCCGGCGTCCAGGGCGCGGTAGGCGAGCGGCAGGGCCATCAGCACGTACGCGATGACCAGCACCAGCGGGAAGTCGGGGTCCTGGATGAACACGAAGGTCTGGAAGAACGGGGTGTCCATCAGGTAGTCCGGGCCCCAGCGGAGCACGCCGATGAGGCCGGCGGTCAGGGCGACCGGCGGGACGACCAGCGGCAGGGTGCAGAGCACGTCGATGACCGGGCGCAGCTTCGGCGAGCCGAGCCGGACGGCGATCAGCGCCGGGACGAGCAGGAGCAGCAGCACCACGACGGTGACGACGGCGAGGCCGAGGGTCAGCCAGAGGCTGTCCAGGAAGCCCGGGGCGGAGAGCAGCCCGGTGTAGGCCGCGAAGGAGATGCCCTTGGGGTCGTCGACCGAGAACCAGAAGGAGGCCGCGAGCGGGACGACGAAGTAGACACCGGCGAGCAGCAGCACGGCGCCGCGCCACCAGCGCACGGTGTGTCGGCCGGGGCGGGCGGGGGTGGTCAGCTGAGCCATCGGGCGCTCCGGCGCTGGAGGGGGAGGTACACGGCCATCACCAGGACGGCCACGATGATCATGTTGAGGCTGAGGGCGAGGGCGAGGTTGCCCTGGCCGACCAGCACGTTGCCGGAGAGCGCGTCCGCGATCGAGCGGCTGACCAGCGGGACGGTCGCGCCGACCATGGCGGCGGCCGTCGCGTAGGCGGCGAAGGCGCTGCCGAAGAGCAGCACGAAGCCGCCGAGCAGGGAGGGCAGCAGGATCGGCAGGGCGACGTGGCGCCAGTACTGGACGGTGGTGGCGCGGTTGTTCTGGGCCGCCTCGCGCCACTGGGTCCGCAGGCCGTCCAGGGCCGGGGTGATGGTGAGCACCATCAGCGGGATGAGGAAGTACAGGTACACGATGGTCAGGCCGGTGAAGGAGTACAGCGACCAGCCGTGGTCGGTGAGGTGCAGCAGCTTGGTGATCTCGCCGGCGTTGCCGAGGGTGGCGACGAACGCGAAGGCGAGCGGCAGACCGCCGAAGTTGGCGAGCACGCCGGAGGCGGTGAGCACCGCCTGGCGCAGCCAGCCGTGCCGGGAGGTGACGACGGCCTGGGCGAGCGGCAGGCCGAGCACGGTGGCGAGCAGCGCGGTCAGCGCGGAGAGCTTGAGGCTGCTCAGCATGGCCGTCTGGTAGCCGCCCTGGACGGAGGCCGTCAGGTTGTCGAAGGTGAACTGCCCGGCGCCGGTCTCCGCGTCGCTGGAGGTGGTGAACGCGCCGATCACGATGGCGACGGTGGGCAGTCCGAAGCCGATCAGGAAGAACAGCAGCAGCGGCACGGTGGCCAGCCAGGACGCGCCGCCGAGGCGGGCGAGCGGCCGGCGCCGCGGGGTGGGAGCGGGGGCGGTGGGGGAGGTCGTGGCGGTGGCGGACGCCCCCGCGCCGCCACCGGGGGAGGTGGCGGCGGGGGTGGTCGGCACCGGGGTGGGAGCCGTGGTCATGAGTGCCTTTTCTCAGCCCGAAGTACGGTGCGCGGCGCGGGTGTCAGCCCGCGATGGCCTTGGTCCAGTTCTCGGTGACGACCTTCTTGGCCGCGTTGATCTGGTCGACGGTCGGGAAGGTGGTGAACGGCTTCTCGACGGCCGGCAGCTTGGCGGCCGCGGCGGCGTCCAGGCTGCCGTCCTTCTTCAGGGCCTCGAAGGTGGCCGGGGTGGCGTAGCCGCCGAGGAAGAGGTTCTGGCCCTCGGCGCTGAACAGGTACTCCTGCCACAGGCGGGCGGCCGCCGGGTGCGGGGCCCACTTGTTGACGGCCTGGTTGTAGAACTGGGCGTAGGAGCCGTCGGAGGGGATGGAGACCTTCCAGTCGACGCCCTTGTCCTTGAACTCGTCGGTGTAGCCGGCGTTCAGGTACGACCAGTCGATCGAGATCGGGGTCTCGCCCTTCTCGACGGTGGCCGGGGTCGACTCGACCGGGTTGAAGTTGCCGGACTGCTTCAGCTTGCCGAAGAAGTCGATGCCGGGCTGGATGTTGTCCAGCGAGCCGCCGTTGGCGAGCGCGGCCGCGTAGACACCGCCGAAGGCGGAGCCGGACTTGGTCGGGTTGCCGTTGAGGGCGACCTGGCCCTTGTACTCCGGCTTGAGCAGGTCGGCGAAGGTCTTCGGGCAGTTGGCGATCTTCTTGGCGTCGCAGCCGATCGAGACGTAGCCGCCGTAGTCGTTGACGGCGGCGCCGTTCGCGTCCTTCATGGTGTCCGGCACCTTGTCGAAGGTGGCCACCTTGTAGGGGGCGAGGATGCCGTCCTTGACCGCCTGGAGGGCGAAGGCGCTGCCCAGGTCGACCACGTCGGGGGCGCGGTCCTGGCCCTTGCGGGAGTTGATCGCGTTGATCTCGTCCTGGCTGGAGCCGTCCGGGTTCTCCTCCTCGACCTCGATGCCGTACTTGGCCTTGAAGCCGTCGATGATCTTGCCGTAGTTCGCCCAGTCCCGGGGCAGCGTGATGACGTGCAGCTTGCCCTCCTTCTTGGCGGCGGCGACCAGGCCGTCCATGCCGCCGAAGTCGGCGGCCGAGGTGGCCGTCTTGGCGTCCTTGGCGCCGCCCGTGGCGGTGTCGCCGGACTTGGTGCCCGAACCGGCGGAGCCGCAGGCGGTGAGGGAGAGCGCGGCGGCGGTCAGTACGGCCGCGAAGGCGGCGGCGCGGGCGCGGTGCACGGTCACGGGGAAGTCTCCTGTTAAGGGGGCGTACTGCGAGGGGCGTTCGCGGGGGTTCCGCGGGCTTGCGTCTCGCGAAGGGCGGCGGACCGGCCGGGTGAGCGATCGATCGACGTCGTCCGAGTTGACTAGCCAACTTCGCTGACGGCAGTAAGTACGCCGGAGCCCGGTGACAGGAAGGTGAACGGACGGCCCAGAACCGGGGTCGGCTGCGGGAACGGTGGAATCCGGCCATCGGAGCGTGATCCGTTCGGTGCGATGCTTCGAAGGCGCAGCGGGATAAGGTCGGGCTGTCCGCGCCGGTACGGCTGCGCAGGACACCCTCAGGAGGGACATTGACTGACGTGGCAACTGAGCCCCAGCGCCCCGAGGCCGAGGGGCGCCCGGCAGCCGGGGACCACCCTGCCGAGCGCTCCGGCGCGCTGTACCGGAAGGTGGCCGCCGACCTGCGCGAGGCGATCACCACCGGCGCGTACGGCGAGGCCGGCCGGCTGCCCGCCGAGGGCGCGCTGGCCGAGCAGTACGGCGTCTCCCGCGGCACCGTCCGCCAGGCGCTCGCCGTGCTGCGCTCCGACGGACTGGTCACCTCCCGCCGCGGCACCCGCCGGGTGGTGCTCGGCGGCGCCCGGGTGCAGAGCTTCTCCGAACTGCTCAGCTTCACGCACTGGGCGTACTCGATGGGCGAGGAGCCCGGCGGCATCCTGGACTCGCTGGTGCGCCGCCCGGCCGACGCCGCCGAGCGCGAGCAGCTGCGCCTGGAGCCGGGCGCCGAGGTGTACGTGACGGTCCGGCTGCGGACGCTGTCCGGCACGCCGGTGATGGTCGAGCGCACCGTCTACCCGCCACGGGTCGGCGAGATCGTCGTCGAGCTGCCGCCGGACGTGGTCTCGCACACCGAAGTGCTGCGCGAGCACGGCATCCTGTTCACCGACGCCGACCACACGATCGACATCGTCGCGGCCAACGCCGAGGACGCCCGGCTGCTCGGCTGCCGTCGGGGCGGTCCGCTGCTGCGCGAGCGGCGGCGCACGACCGACCCGACGGGCACGCCGGTGGAGTGGTCCCAGGACCGCTACCTGCCCGGGACGGTGGCGTTCAGCGTGCACAACTCCCTGGCCACCTCGGCGCTTTCGCGGCACGCCCGGGAGCTGGACTGAGCCCGCCCGCCGGGAGTCCTCACCGCATGAGCGCGGCGAGCAGCGGGCGGTAGTGCTCGAAGTCCGGCGTCGGGGCGCCGGCCACCTTCGCCTGCTCGTCCCAGCGCCGCACCGCCACCGCGTCCTGGGCGCCCGGGAGTTCGGCGAAGGCGGCGGCCTGGTGTTCGTCCATCGGGCCGCCCTGGACGCCCAGCGTGTACTCCGAGGCCGCGGAGAGCCGCTCCCGGTACCCGGGCTCGACCGCGCACAGGTAGCGCTTGGCGGCCACGTGCAGCCGGACCGGCTCGGTGACCTCCGGGCCGAACCAGCGGGCCAGCCAGTCGGCGCCCGTGTGGCTGTGGCGGTTGTCCTGACCCTCCATCAGATCCCGTCCGTGCAGGGTGCCCCGGCCGTGCTCGTCGAAGAAGTGGCCGGCGTCGTGCAGCAGGGCGGCGGCGACCAGGTGCTCCGGCGCCCCGGCGGCCTCGGCGGCAGCGGCCGCCTGGAGCATGTGCTCCGCCATGGTGACCTCCTCGCCCAGGTACTCCCCGGCGCCCTCGCCCGCGAACAGGGCGGCGATCGTGTCCAGCGCGGCGGCGCGGCGGTGCAGCACGGCGAGAGTGCTGTGCAGTGCGTCGAGGTCGGCGTAGCAGCCCTGGAGGTGCCGGTGGCCGTCCTGCCGGAACGCCGTCCGGGCGTGCAGCAGGCGGGTGTTGTCGAAGATCAGGCAGTCGCCGGGGCCGAGGCGGAAGGTGAGCCGGAGCTCGGGGCGCAGGGTGATCGCGGCGAACCGGCGGTAGGCGGCGTAGAAGGCGTCCAGGTCGTCCGGCCCGTGCCCGCGCAGGGTGCCGATCGAGCGGTTGTTGAACCTGACCTCCCGGATCCTTCCCTGCGGGTCCACGTCGATCAGCGGGCGGTCGGCGCGCAGCTCGGTGCGACGGTCGCGGAAGACGAACGGGACGGGCGTGCGGGTGAGGACCTCGAACTCGGCCGGCGCCTCCTCCCGGAGGACCGCCGCGGCCGTGAACCCGTCCACCAGCCCGGAGTCGCCGCCGGTCGCCGAGTTCTCCAGGCAGTGCAGCAGCTGGAGGGTCGGCACCGGGTCCCGGTACGGGTTGTCGGTGTGCGGGGCGATGGCGACGCTGGTGAAGGCGAGGTTGTTCGGGTCCGGCTCGACCCGGACGTCGAACAGCTCCCCGTAGTTGGTGACCCGCACGTACCCGAAGCTCTCGGCGACCCGCAGCACCTGCCGCTCCACGGCCGGCACCCCGCGCAGCAGGGCGAAGCCGCTGCGCCGTACGGCGGCCAGCACCGCGGCCTGCTCGGCCGGGTCGGTCAGGTACGCCTCCCAGCCCGCTTCCGGGATGCCGGGGGCGAAGTCCGCCGCCGTCCAGAGCCGCTTGCCGTGCTCGGTCCGTCCGTCGCCCTCGTCCGCCCGGTCGAGCCACTCCAGCGGGTAACGGGAGCGGTGCCCGTCCGACCAGAGCACCTCCAGGTGCCCGTCGGCCTCCTCGCTCCCGACGACGGCCAGGTCCTGCGGCAGGTCGTCGATCTGGAACAGCTTCTGCCCGTTGCGCGGGTCCCGGCACTCGGCGCACGGGCAGTTGTCGCGCAGCCAGTACGGCGGCAGCTCGGTCATCGGTCTTCTCCTCGGCGGCACTACGGCTGTCGTATTGGCTGAAGTTGTATAGCCAACTTCACGCCCTGGTCGGGAGCCTGCCTGCCCCCGGTGAGTTCCACGTGCCGGGCGGGTGAACGCTGCGGGAACTGTGCCGGCAGGCGGTCGCGGTAACCGACCCCCGGCAGGCTGTTCGAGTGAGGGGAGCGGGGCACGGGGCGTTTCGGGGTGGGGAGACGGCATGGCTGCGGCACTGTCGGAGGAATTTCTCCTGCTTCGAGAGGCGATCGGCCATGGCCCATTCCTCCTCCACTCCGCCCGGCGCGGGGCACACCGGGCTGCGGCGCGAGGTCGGCGTCATCGGACTGCTCTGGGCCTCGGTCGGGGCGATCATCGGCTCCGGCTGGCTGTTCGGGGCGCAGAAGGCGGCGGTGGCGGCCGGGCCGTCGGCACTGCTGTCCTGGGGCATCGGTGCGGTGGCGATCATCCTGCTGGCGCTGGTGCACGCCGAGCTGGGCGGCCTGTTCCCGGTGGCGGGCGGTACGGCCCGCTACCCGCACTACGCCTTCGGCGGGTTCGCCGGGATGTCCTTCGGCTGGTTCACCTGGCTCCAGGCCGCGACCATCGCGCCGATCGAGGTGCAGGCGATGATCAACTACGCCCAGCACTGGAGCTGGGCGGACGGCCTGCTGAACAAGAACCTGACGCTGACCGGCTGGGGGTTCGTCGTCGCGGCCGTCCTGCTCGGGGTCTTCGTCGCGGTCAACTTCCTCGGCGTGCGGCTGCTCGCCCACACCAACAGCGCGGCCACCGTGTGGAAGGTCGCCATCCCGGTGCTGACCATCTTCGCGCTCGGCATCACCGAGTTCCACGGCTCCAACTTCGCCGTGCACGGTTTCGCGCCGGACGGCGCCAAGGGCGTGCTCACCGCGATCAGCAGCAGCGGGGTGATCTTCGCGCTGCTCGGCTTCGAGCAGGCCATCCAGTGGGCGGGGGAGAGCCGCAACCCGCGCCGGGACATCCCGCGCGCCGTGCTCGGCTCGGTGGTGGTCGGCACGATCGTCTACGTGATGCTCCAGGTGGTGTTCATCGGCGCGCTGCCGCCGGAGACCTTCGCCCAGGGCTGGAGCACGCTCGACTACCCCGGGATCAGCGGGCCGTTCGCCGGCCTGGCGACCCTGATCGGCCTGGGCTGGCTGGCCACCGTGCTGTTCATCGACGCGGTCATCTCGCCGGCCGGCACCGGGCTGGTCTACATCACCTCCAGCTCCCGGGTCACCTACGGCCTGAGCCGCAACGGCTACGCGCCGCAGGTGCTGCAGTCCACCGACAAGCGCTCGGTGCCCTGGCTCGGCCTGCTCATCGCCTGGGTGGCCGGGGTGATCTGCTTCCTGCCCTTCCCGAGCTGGCAGCGGCTGGTCGGGTTCATCACCTCGGCGGTGGTGCTGATGTACGCGGGCGCCCCGCTGGCCTTCGGGGTGCTGCGCAAGCGGCTGCCCGCGATGGAGCGCTCGTACCACCTGCCCGGCGGCTCGGTGGTCTCGCCGCTGGCCTTCGTGGTGGCCAGCCTGGTCATCTACTGGTCCGGCTGGGACACCCTGTGGCGGCTGGGCCTGGCGATCGTGATCGGCTACCTGCTGCTCGGCGGGTACTCCTGGTACGCGCGCTCGAAGGGGATGCCGAACGCGCCCCGGATGGACTTCCGGGCCGGGCAGTGGCTGCCGGTCTACCTGGTCGGCATGGGCCTGATCTCCTGGCAGGGCACCTTCGGCGCGGGCTCGCGGGGGAACCTGCCGCTGTGGTGGGACATCGCCGTCGTGGTGGCGTTCTCGCTGGTCGTCTACTACTGGGCGCTGGCGATCGCGCTGCCGGTCGAGGAGATCGAGCGGAACATCCGCGGCGTCGAGGTGGTGGACGTCAACGGGCACTGAGCCGGCTGCGGTGTGCGGAGCCGGCCGTGGTGTGCGGACAGGGCTGCGGGCCCGGCGGGCGGCCGGCCGGGGCGCCGGCCCGGGCCCGACCCCCGGCCGCCCCGGCGGGCGGGCTCCCGGCGGGGGCGGGCGCCGGGCCGGGGGGGGGCCGGGCGGCC
>NZ_JBIWNZ010000006.1:0-108503 GCF_044767505.1 Kitasatospora sp. NPDC101235 | reverse complement strand
TGGTGGTGGTGTCCGCCTCGGGGCCGGGTGCGGGGTGGGGTGTGGGGAGCGGGCGGGGGTGGGGGGCGGGGGCGGGGGCCCGGGTGGCGGTCCCCGGGGGCCGCAGCCCTGTCACGTACCCGCTCAGGCCCGGACGGTCGCGCTCCAGGCGGTCTCGGCGGCGGCCAGGGCGGGTGCCGGGTCGGCCGAGGTGGCGGCGGCGAGGCCGGTGAGGCAGGCGCGGACGGTGTCCAGCGCGGCCGCCTGCCCGTAGTGGTTGACCCGCAGCATCGAGCCGGCCAGGGCGCCGCCGCCCGGCTGGACCGGCAGGGCCGGGTCGAGGCGGGCGGCGAGGGCGGTCGCGTCGACGCCCTCCGGGGTGCGCAGGGTGGTGGCGACCGGGGCCGCGTGGGCGTCCTCGACGACGTACGGGGCCAGGGTGCCGAGCGCGCGGACGCCGGCCCGGGTGGCGGCGGAGGCGGCGCGGTGGCGGGCGATCACCGCGGGCAGGCCGTCGGCGGCGATCCGGTCCAGGCAGGCGCCGAGCGCGAGCATCTCCAGCTGGGCCGGGGCGTGCGGCAGGACGGCGCGGCCGGCGTCGGTCCAGCGCTCCTTCCAGTCGAGCAGCGAGAGGTAGGAGCGGCGCGGGGCGGCCGGGTTGGCGGCGATCCGCTCCCAGGCCCGTTCGGAGACGGACACGGCGGAGACCCCGGCCGGGCCGCCCATCGCCTTCTGGCCGCCGATGACGCACAGGTCGACGCCCCACTCGTCGGTGAGCAGCGGCTCGGCGGCGACGGAGGCGACCGCGTCGAGCATCAGCAGCGCGCCGTGCTCGCGGACCACGGCCCCGATCCCGGCGACCGGGTTGGTGTTGCCGGTGGCGGCCTCGGCGTGCACCAGGGAGACGAAGTCGATCTCCGGGTTGGCGTCCAGGGCCTCGGCGACCTGCTCGGCGCTCACCGCGCTGTCGAAGGGCACGGCCAGGTCGACGACCTTCGTCCCGCAGGAGCGCAGCCAGTTGCCGAAGGTCTGCCCGTACGGGCCGGTGACGACGTTGAGGGCGGTCGAGCCGGGGTGCGCGGCGCCGCGGATCGCGGCCTCCAGGGGGAGGAGCGCCTCGCCCTGGGTGACGATCACGTCGGCCTCGGTGTGCAGCAGCGCGGCCACCTGGTCCTCGATCGCCGCGAACTCGGCGGCGCTGAGCGGGGGCAGGTCGAGGAAGGGACTCACGTCTTTATCGCCTTTCGCGGGGTGGGGTGCCGGAAACGAGTCTGCCGCATCGTGACTGCTTACACGCAACCCTCCCGTCGGTAGAGTGCGGCCATGAACGATGGCGCGGTGCTGCACGTGCGGGGTCGGGTGCTGGTCGGCCCGCAGGACGTCCGGGACGAACTCTGGGTGGTGGACGGCCGGGTGAGCTTCACCCGCCCGCCGACCGCCGGGGACGTGCGGACGGTGACCGGCTGGGTGCTGCCCGGCCTGGTGGACGCGCACTGCCACGTCGGCCTGGACGCGCACGGCGCGGTGGACGCCGAGACCAGCGAGAAGCAGGCGCTCACCGACCGGGACGCCGGCACCCTGCTGATCCGCGACGCCGGCTCGGCCGCCGACACCCGGTGGATCGACGAGCGCGAGGACCTGCCCCGGATCATCCGTGCCGGGCGGCACATTGCCCGCACCCGCCGCTACATCCGCAACTACGCGCACGAGATCGAGCCCGGCGACCTGGCCGCCTACGTCCGGGCCGAGGCCCGGCGCGGGGACGGCTGGGTGAAGCTGGTCGGCGACTGGATCGACCGCGAGCGCGGCGACCTCGCCGCCTGCTGGCCCGGCGACGCACTGGCCGAGGCGATCGCGGCGGCGCACGAGGAAGGTGCCCGGGTCACCGCGCACTGCTTCTCCGCCGAGTCGCTGCCGGACCTGCTGGCGGCCGGGATCGACTGCGTCGAGCACGCCACCGGGCTGACCGAGGAGCTGATCCCGGTCTTCGCCGAGCGCGGGGTGGCCATCGTGCCGACCCTGGTCAACATCGGCACCTTCCCGGACCTCGCGGCCGGCGGCGAGGCCAAGTTCCCGGCGTGGGCGGCGCACATGCGGCGGCTGCACGAGCGCCGGTACGACACCGTGGGCGCCGCGCACGACGCCGGCATCCCCGTGTTCGTCGGGACGGACGCGGGCGGCTCGCTGGCGCACGGGCTGGTCGCGGACGAGGTGGCGGAGCTGGTCAGGGCGGGGCTGAGCCCGGCCGAGGCGCTGTCGGCGGCGAGCTGGGGAGCGCGCGAGTGGCTGGGGCGGCCGGGGCTGGAGGAGGGCGCGCCGGCGGACTTCGTGGTGTACGAGCAGGACCCGCGGGCGGACGTCCGGGTGCTCGCGGACCCGCGGCTGGTGGTGCTGCGGGGGCGGCCGGTCGGGTAGTCGCGTGGACTCGGTGGCGGGGCAGGGTCGGGGTCGCGGTCGGGGCCGGGGCGGTCGGGCGGGCGCCGGGCCGTGTGGCGTCGGGGGTGGCCGGGACTGTCCTGGAGAGGGCCCCGGGAGGGCCGCGGGAGGGGGCTCCCGATCCCATGATCATCCGCTGAACGTCCTGTCGGTGTAGGCCGATAGGGTGGCGACCATGGCACCGCGTCCACTGAACGAGATCGTCGAGCCCGGCTGGGCCACCGCCCTGGAACCCGTCGCCGGACGGGTCGCCGCGATGGGCGACTTCCTGCGCGCCGAACTGGCCGCAGGCCGTACCTACCTGCCCTCCGGTCCGAACGTGCTGCGGGCGTTCCAGCAGCCCTTCGCGGACGTGCGGGTGCTGATCGTCGGGCAGGACCCGTACCCGACCCCCGGCCACGCCGTCGGGCTGAGCTTCTCGGTGGCGCCGGAGGTGCGGCCGATCCCGGCGAGCCTGATCAACATCTACCGCGAGTACGGCACCGACCTGGGCCTGCCGCAGCCGTCCAACGGGGACCTCACCCCGTGGACGAAGCAGGGCGTGCTGCTGCTCAACCGGGTGCTGACCGTCCAGCCGCGCAAGAGCGGCCAGCACCGGGGCAAGGGCTGGGAGGCGGTCACCGAGCAGGCGATCCGGGCGCTGGTGGCGCGCGGCGGCCCGCTGGTGGCGATCCTGTGGGGGAGCGACGCCCGCAACCTGCGCCCGCTGCTGGGCAGCGTCCCGTCGGTCGAGTCCGTCCACCCCAGCCCGATGTCGGCCGACCGCGGCTTCTTCGGTTCGCGGCCGTTCAGCCGGGCCAACGAGCTGCTGGTGCGGCAGGGGGCGCAGCCGGTGGACTGGCGGCTGCCGTAGCAGAGCCGGGTCGACACAGAACGCCAATCTCACCCCAAAGAGTGAAATGACTTTCTGTGTTGCTCATGTGACGGATTGTTCGAGAAGACTGGCGGCTCATCGTTTCATCTGTGTGGGGGTACCGCCATGTCTTCTCGCCGAATCGTTTCCGCTGCCGCAGCCACCGCCGTGGTGGCGAGCACGCTGCTCACCGTCGCACCCGTCCAGGCGGCCGAGCCCGCCCCGTCGCCCGGCAAGGCGCGCGCCGTCACCGCCGAACTTGACCTGGATGTCAGCCTGTTGAACAAGGCCGTGGACGTCCCGGTGAACATCGCGCTGAACAAGGTGGAGTCACCGGCACAGCGAGGGGGGTCCTCCCAGCCGGAGGCCGGGGGAGGTTCCGTTCTGGCCGCCAAGGTGGACGGGGTCGACCAGCAGGGCCCGGTCACCCTGGTCAAGGCGGACGTCGGCACGTCGGTGACCCGCGTCGACGCCAAGGGCGCCACCGCCTCCGTCAAGCTGGTCAACGCCGACGTGCACGCCCCCGGCCTGCCCGCCACCGTGCTGCTCGGCCTGGAGGCGATGAGCGCCGAGGCGACCTGCCCGGTGGACGGGCAGCCGACCGCCGACGTGGTCGCGCCGGCCAAGCTCAGCGTGCTCGGCAAGCCGGTCACCGTCGGTCTGTACGGGGCGACCAAGGTGGACGTGCCGCTGATCGGCAACGTCTCGGTGGAGTTCTCCAAGAAGACCGTCACCACGACCACCGCCGCCGCCTCGGCGCTGGAGGTGCAGGTGGAGGTGAACCCGCTCAACCTGAACGTCGCCAAGGTCACCGGGAAGATCACCGTCGCCTCGGTGAGCTGCGAGAAGCCCTCCGCGTCGTCGGCCACCCCGTCCGGCCCGGCCACCCCGGGCACCGCGCCCACCAGCGCGCCCGCCGCCCAGCCGGTCGCTGACACCACCACCTCGCGCGCCGCCGCCCCGCAGGCCGCGGTGGACAAGCCGGAGAAGCTGGCCGCCACCGGCGGCAGCAGCGCCACCGGCCCGCTCGCCGCGGGGGCCGCCGCCCTGGTCGCGGGCGGGGCGGCCGCCCTGTGGGCCACCCGCCGCCGTCGCGCCGCGCACGCGCGTCGTCACTGACCACACGGGTGCCGTCACTGACCGCACGGGTGCCGTCACCGACGGCACCCGGAACGGCGGGAGTGCCGCCCCCGGCACTCCCGCACCGTGACCGTGCCAATGCGGACGGTTGGTTCACATGCGCGTTACACGAGAGGAACAACCGGGAAACGGCGGCTTGCAACGCTACGCGGGCACCCACCACCCAGCAACGCGAGGGACAAGCCGTGGCAATCAAGGCCGAGTACATCTGGATCGACGGCACCAAGCCGACCGCGAAGCTCCGTTCCAAGACTCGCGTCCTGCCCAACGCCGACAAGATCCCCACCTGGGGCTTCGACGGTTCCTCGACCAGCCAGGCCGAGGGCCACGCCTCGGACCGCGTGCTGGACCCGGTGCGGGTCACGCCGGACCCGATCCGCGGTGGCGACCACATCCTGGTCCTCTGCGAGGTCCTGGAGACGGACGGCACCCCGCACGTCTCCAACACCCGCGCCCTGCTGCGTGAGGTCGCGGAGAAGTACGCCGCGCAGGAGTCCATCTTCGGCATCGAGCAGGAGTACACCTTCTTCAAGGGCTCCCGCCCGCTCGGCTTCCCGGAGGGCGGCTACCCGGCCCCGCAGGGCGGCTACTACTGCGGCGTCGGCGCCGAGGAGGTCTTCGGCCGCGAGATCGTCGAGCTGCACCTGGACCGTTGCATCGACGCCGGCCTGGCCATCTGCGGCATCAACGCCGAGGTCATGCCCGGCCAGTGGGAGTTCCAGATCGGCCCGGTCGACGCGCTGACCGTCTCGGACGACATGTGGATCGCCCGCTACCTGCTCTACCGCACCGCCGAGGAGTTCGGCATCGACGCCACCCTCGACGCCAAGCCGGCCCGCGGCGACTGGAACGGCGCGGGTGCCCACACCAACTTCTCCACCAAGGCGATGCGCGAGGGCTACGACGCCATCATCACCGCCTGCGAGTCGCTCGGCGCCTCCCAGGAGAAGGTGCTGGAGCACGTCAACCAGTACGGTGACGACATCCAGTCCCGCCTCACCGGCAAGCACGAGACCGCCCCGTGGAACGCCTACAGCTACGGCGTCTCCGACCGCGGTGCCTCCGTGCGCATCCCGTGGCAGGTCGAGGTGGACAAGAAGGGCTACATCGAGGACCGCCGCCCGAACGCCAACGTCGACCCCTACGTCGTCACCCGACTCCTGATCAACACCTGCTGCGAGGCCCTGGAGAAGGCCGGCCAGGTCTGATCCACCGCCGCATCCGGCACACGCACGACGCCCGCAGGCCCCCTTGCACCGGGAGAGGGCCTGCGGGCGTTCCGGCACTCCCGGGCCTCTGCCCCGGCCTCTGCGCTGACCGGCTGTTGCCCGACGTGGTGACCGGCGGGGAGTTTGCCGGGCAGCGCGCCTACGGGACTTCCCGGACACGGACGCCCGGTACGCGGACGTCCACCCCACCCGGGGCGAACCGCCCGCCCCGGGTGGGGAGAAGATCCGCTGGAGCCGACCGGCATCGGGCTGCTGCGGGAGCCCGATCGTGACCTGCAAATCGCTGGTCAAGCGCCCCCGCCGGACCGAGAATTCATGGCATGACCCAGCAGCCCCTGCTCCTCCTCGACGTGGACGGACCGCTCAACCCCTACGCCGCGCCGAAGCGGAGGCCCGAGGGCTACGACACCCACCGTCTGAGCCCCGCCTGGTGGGTGGCGAAGCAGGAGCACCTGGCGGCGGTCCAGGCACGGCAGGCCACGCGGGCCAAGCACGCCAAGCCGCCCGCCGTCCGGGTCAAGCCGCTGCGGGTCTGGCTCAACCCGTCGCACGGCGAGGAGTTGCTGGCGCTGCCGTACGAACTGGTGTGGGCCACCGGGTGGATGGGTGAGGCGAACACCCACATAGGCCCGCACATCGGCCTGCCCGAACTCCCGTACATCCGCTGGACCGACCTGTTCGGCGAGGACCCGGACGGGCTGCACTGGAAGACCAGGGACGTGGTCGCCTGGGCCGACGGGCGCCCGTTCGTCTGGGTGGACGACGAACTCGGCCCGCAGGACCATGAGTGGATCGCCGCCCACCACCCCGGACCGGCGCTCGCCCTGCACGTCAACCCCCGGATCGGCCTGCTGGCCGAGGACTTCGCCAAGCTGCGGGAGTGGGCGGCGGCCGCATGACCGGGCGGCCGCTGCTCCTGCTCGACGTCGACGGGCCGCTCAACCCCTACGCCGCGCCCGGGGCCCGCCGCCCGGAGGGGTACCTGACCCACCGGCTGCTGCCGGAGGGCTGGGTGGTGCGCAACGCGCCGCTGCCGCGCGAGGAGGTGGAGCCGCTGCGGGTCTGGCTGAACCCGTCGCACGGCGAGGAACTGCTGGCGCTGCCGTACGAACTGGTGTGGGCGACCACCTGGATGGAGGAGGCGAACACCTTCATCGGCCCGCGCATCGGCCTGCCCGAACTGCCGTACATCCGCTGGACCAACCTGTTCGGCGAGGACCCGGACGGGCTGCACTGGAAGACCAGGGACGTGGTCGCCTGGGCCGACGGACGGCCGTTCGTCTGGGCGGACGACGAACTCGGCCTGCAGGACATCGCGTGGATCGAGGCGAACCACCCGGGCCCGGGCCTGGCGCTCTGGGTCGACCCCCGGATCGGGCTGCGTGAGCTGCACTTCGCGGCCCTGCGGGAATGGGCGGAGGACGAATGACCGGCGAGGTCACAGCCGGAACGAGCGGAGGACGAATGGCCGGCGAGGTCACAGCCGGAACGAGCGGAGGACGAATGGCCGGCGAGGCCGAGGTGGGAGCAGGCGGAGGACAGGTGGCCGGCACGGTCGAAAGACTGCGGCGCTACCCGGTGAAGGGGCTGCTCGGCGAGGAGCTGGACCGGGCCGAGGTGACCGGCCGGGGCCTGGCCGGCGATCGGGAACGGGCGCTGCTCGACCTGGCCACCGGCCGGGTGGCCAGCGCCAAGCGGCCCCGGCTGTGGTCCGGCCTGCTGGGGTACACGGCCAGGACCACGGCGGACGGCGGCGTGGCGATCACCGGCCCGGACGGACGCGGCACGGACGCGCAGGAGCTGTCCGCGGCGCTCGGCCGCGAGGTCGCACTGATCGCCGAGCGCCCGCCCGGCGCGACCGTCGAGCGGGCCGTGCCGGAGGAGGTGCTGGCCCGCGGCATCGCGGCCGAAACGGACTTCACCGTCAACGAGTTGGGCCGCGCCGCACCGGACGGCGGCTTCTTCGACTTCGCGCCGCTGCACCTGATCACCACCGCGACGCTGCGCGCCACCGGCAGCGCGGCCGAGCGCTACCGGCCCAACCTGGTGGTCCGCACCGAGGGCGAGGGGTACGCCGAGAACGCCTGGGTGGGGCGGGAGTTGGCGATCGGACCGACGCTGCGCCTGCGGGTCCTCGCGCCCACCCCGCGCTGCGCCGTCCCCACCCTGCGGCACGGGGCGCTGCCCCGCCGCCCCGAGGCACTGCGCATCCCGGCCGAGCAGAACCGGGTGGTGCCGCTGGAGGGCATGCCGGCGCTGCCCTGCGCGGGGGTGTACGCCCAGGTGGTGGTACCCGGCGTGATCCGGACCGGAGACCGGTTCACGGTGGACTGAGCGCCGGCCCTTCGTCCGGCCGAGCCCGCTCTCACGCCGAGCCGAGCACGGTCTCAAGGGCGTTGAGGAAGCGGTCGGTCGTCGCCTCGTCCCGGACGGCGATCCGCAGCCACTCCTCGCCCAGGCCCGGGAAGGTGTCCCCGCGCCGGACGGCGAAGCCGTGCTCGCGCAGCCGCTGCCGGACGGCCGCCGCGTCCGGCAGCCGTACCAGGACGAAGGAGGCGGCCGGTTCGCCGTACTGCCGCACCGACGGGAAGGCGGCCAGGCCCTTCACCAAGTGTTCGCGCCGGAGCGCCAGTTCGGCCGCGGCCTGCTCCGCCTCGGCGAGTGCCGCCGGGCCGCTGCACGCCTCGGCGGCGGCCAGTGCCGGGGTGGAGACCGGCCAGAGCGGCTGGGCGGCACCGAGGTCGGCGATCAGCGGCGCAGGCCCGAGCACATAGCCGATCCGCAGTCCGGCCAGGCCCCAGGTCTTGGTGAGGCTGCGCAGGACGACGACCCGGCCGGGCAGGTCCCGGACGGCGGCGAGGGACTCCCGCTCGCCCGGGACGGTGTCCATGAACGCCTCGTCCACCACCAGGGTGCGCCCCGGCCGGGCCAGTGCGGCGACGGCCTCGGCGGGGTGCAGCACGGAGGTCGGGTTGGTCGGGTTGCCGAGGACGACCAGGTCCGCCTCCTCGGGGACGGCACCCAGCCGGAACCCGTCCTCGGGCGAGAGCAGCACCCGGTGCACCCGGTGTCCGGCGTCCCGCAGGGCCGCCTCCGGCTCGGTGAACTGCGGGTGAACCACGACAATGTGACTGGACGTCAGTACGCGCGCCAGCAGCACGAAGGCCTCCGCCGCGCCCGAGGTGAGCAGCACCTCCCCGACCGGGCGGGCGTGCCGGGCGGCCACCGCGGCGCGCGCGGCGCTCTGGTCGGGGTAGGCGGCGAGGTCGCCGAGGGTGGCTGCGAGGTGCTCGCGCAGCCAGGCCGGGGGAGTGCCGGTGCGGACGTTGACGGCGAGGTCGACCAGGCCGAGCCCGTCGGCGCGCACCTCGGCGTCGCCGTGGTGGCGCAGGTCGGGTTCGGGGGCGGTCACGCGGGGTCTCCTTGCGGGCGGTTCGGGTGGTCAGGGCCGGTGGTGGTGGACGCGACGAAGCTCGTACGGGCCGGGTGGCACGGTTGCTCCCGGGTCGTCGCCGAAGGTGACCAGCGCGACGGTGTGGCCGTGGGAGGCGAGGGCGACGGCCGCCCCGATGCGGTCGAACGCTCCGCCGAAGGCGTCCAGCGGTGGTCGGGGCCCGCCGTCCGTCACCGCGATCCGCGGGGTGCCCGGCCGGAGTGCGCCGGCCACCGCGTCGACGGCCGCGGGCGCGCCCACGACCGCCGAGGCGCGCCGCAGCTCCGCCCGTACCCGCGGTGCCGGTGGGCCCGCGTCGAGGTCGATCAGCACGAGCCGTCCGCGCACCGCCGCCCGGGCGATCGCGACCGTGGCCCGCGCCGACCTGCGCTTGGTGACCACGAGCCGGCCGCCCGGAGCGCTCGCCAGCGCCGCCGCCTCGGCCACGCTCGCGGTGCCGACGGCCGTACCGACCGTGCTGGAGGGGTTCGGGACCGGCACGTCCGCCAGGACCTCGGCCGGGTGCTCGTCCACCGGCACCCCGGTGAGGCGGTCCGCCGCCCAGCGCACCGCCGGGTGGTCCGCCTTGCCCGCCACGGTGGCCAGCCGGGCGACCGCGGAGCGGGCCAGTCCGGCCTCCTGGAGGGTGTCCGTCAGCAGGCGCAGCACCTCGGTCCGTTCGGCGCCGCTGCTCGCTCCGATGCCGACCACCAGGGTGCGCGGGACGATGGTGACCAGTCCGCTCACGTACCGCACCCTTTCGTCCCGAGCTCCGGTGATCCCACCACGCCCGGCCGGAACGGGTCAATCGCGGCGGGTGTGACATCCGACGCCGTTCCCGACGCTGTTCCTGTCGCCGTCGGCGCGTCCGTGCGCGGCAGCTGTTCGCCTGTTCTTCACCCGTGTTGTGCGGTACACGACACCACGGTGCTCCTACTGTTTTCGGCGCTCCCGCCCAGGAAGCCCCGACATCCGGAGGACCCCCATGGTCTTCGCACGACTGCGCACCCCCGGGACCCTCACCCCCGGCACCCCCGCTTCCGCTTCCGCGTCCGCGGCCCTCGTGCGGCACCCCCCGGAGGGCCCGGCCGGAGTCAACGCCCACGCGGGCAACTCCGCCGGCGCCGCCGACAACGCCGGAATCCGGAACTGACGCCCGTGTACGTCGCGGACTCCCGCAGCTCGAAGGCCCCCGCTGGGCCGGCTGCCGCTGCGCCGGCCGCCGGCCCGATGCGGCGGGGCGCCGTGCCCGGGGCGGTCGTCGCCCTCGGCACCGTCAGCCTGGTCACCGACATCTCCTCCGAGATGGTCACCGCCGTCCTCCCCCTCTACCTGCTCACCGGCCTCGGCCTCTCCCCGCTCGGCTTCGGCCTGCTCGACGGCATCCAGAACGGCTTCAGCGCGCTGGTCCGGCTGGCCGGCGGCCACCTCTCCGACCGACGCGGCCGCGACGGAGCCGCCCGCCACAAGGCCGTCGCGGCCGTCGGGTACGGGCTGTCCGCGCTGTGCCGCCCGCTGCTGCTGTTCGTCCACACCGTGCCGCTGATCGGCGCCGTGATCGCCGTCGACCGCACCGGCAAGGGCCTGCGCACCGCGCCCCGGGACGCGATGATCTCGCTCGCCACCGACCCCGCCCACCGCGGCCGGGCGTTCGGCGTGCACCGGGCGATGGACACGGCCGGCGCCCTGCTCGGCCCGCTCACCGCCTTCCTGGTGCTACGGCTGGCCGGCGGCCCGCTGCTCGCCGACGGCGGTGAACGGCACGGCTACGACGCGGTGTTCACGGTCAGCTCGTGCGTCGCCGCGCTCGGCGTGCTGATCCTGCTGCTGTTCGTGCCGAACCGGCAGCAGGGTGACGACTTGTCGACTTCCGCCCCCTCGCTGCGCGACAGCCTCACCCTGCTGCGGCTGCCGGGGCTGCGCCGGTTGACGCTCTGCGCCGTCCTGCTCGGCCTCACCACCGTCAGCGACTCCTTCCTCTACCTGCTCGTCCAGCGCCGCCTGGACCTGCCCGTCGGCCTGTTCCCGCTGCTGCCGCTGGGCACCGCCGCAGCCTTCCTGCTGCTCGCCGTCCCGCTCGGCGCGCTCGCCGACCGGATCGGCCGCCACCGGCTCTTCCTCGCCGGGCACGGGGTGCTGCTGCTCGGGTACGGACTGCTGCTCTCGCCGCTGCGCGGGCTGCCGGCGGTGCTCTGCGTGCTGGTGCTGCACGGCACCTTCTACGCGGCCACCGACGGCGTGCTCGCCGCCGCGGCCGCCGACGCCGTACCCGCCGGGCAGCGCGGCGCCGGGCTCGCCCTGGTCGGAACCGGGCAGGCGCTGGCCCGGTTCGCCTGCTCGCTGCTGTTCGGCGCGCTGTGGGGCGCGGTCGGCGGCCCGGCGGCGCTGGGCTGGTCGGCGGGGGCGCTGGCGCTGTGCGTGCTCGGCGCGGCGGCGGTGCTGCGCCCGTCCGAACCGGCTGCCGCTGCTGCTGCCGGGAAGTCCGAACCCGTCCCCGCCGCCGAGGAGAACCCGTGAACCCGCAGAACCGGACCAGGGTGATCGTGCTGCTGGTCGCCGTCGTGCTGCTCGGCGCCGTCGGCACCGGAGCCGTGCTCTACGCCGCCGACCGCACCGCCCGTCGGGACGAGGTCCAGCCCGGCGGGCCGGAGGTCGCCTCCGGCACCGTCTCGCTCCAGGCGTCCGGCCACGGCCGGCAGCTGCTGTTCCGCAACATGGCCTGGGGTCCGCACCGGGACGAGATCACCACCGTCGCCGCCGACCGCCCCGACGGCCCGCGCACCGCCTCCGGCGTCCGGTGCCTGCGCTTCCACGCCGCCGCCGGCACCGGCATCTGCCTCCAGGCCCAGCACGGCGCGCTGGAGGACACCTACCGCGCCGTCGTCCTGGACGGCCACCTGCGCGAACTCCGCTCGTTCCCGGCGGCCGGCATCCCCACCCGCTCCCGGGTCTCGCCGTCCGGGCACCTCGCCGCCTGGACGGTCTTCGTCAGCGGCGACTCGTACGCGGGCAGCGACTTCTCCACCCGCACCTCGATCGTGGACGTCCGGGACTGGAACCTGCGGGAGAACCTGGAGGACTTCGCGGTCGTCCTGGACGGTCACCCGTACCAGGCGCACGACATCAACATCTGGGGCGTCACCTTTGCCGACGACAACACCTTCTACGCCACCCTCGCCAGTGCCGGGCAGACCCACCTCGTCCGCGGCGACCTCGCCGCCCGCACCCTCACCACCCTGCACGACAACGTCGAGTGCCCCTCGCTCTCCCCGGACGGCACCCGCGTCGCGTACAAGAAGCGCGTCCCCGGCCTGCCCGCCGACGCCCCGTGGCGGCTGTACGTGCTCGACCTCGCCACCATGACGGAGACCGCCACCGCTGAGCAGCGCAACATCGACGACCAGGCGCTCTGGTCCGGCGACGGCACCCTGCTCTACGCCCTGCCCGGCGACTACGGCGCCGACCTGTGGACCGTCCCGGCGGACGGTTCGGGCCGTGCGCAGCCGGTCACCAGGGCCGCGGTCGCCCCCGCCTACCTGGGCTGAGGAACTCTCGGCTACGGTCCCACGTCGAGCAAAGTGTGACGTCCTGATCAGGCGTTCCGAACGAATGTCCTGATCAGACGTCCTGATCGAGCGTTCCGACCGAACGGGGGAGCAAGACAACCGTGGACGGCATCCCACCCGAGCGCATGGTGGCCGACTCCTGGCCCGCCCTGCACGGCCGCCCGGTCCTGCGACGCACCGTCGCCGTCGGGCTGGTGCTCTGCGTGTCCGTCGCCGCCGCCCTGGTGGTGCGCGGCGTCAACGCGCTCACCGCCGGCCGCACCGGCCGCGAGACCGATCGCGACCGCGCCGAACGCCTGGCCGGCTTCCACCCCTCCCAGCACCCCGGGGTCGGCCGCTTCTACATCCCGGTCGGCGCCGTCTACGCCCACACCTCCGACGGCGCCCCGGTCGCCTACCTGCACTACCGTCTCGGCGGCGGCAGGGCCCCCGGCCTCGGCGACTTCCTCAGCGCCTACGATCTCCCCTCGCCCGGCCCGGCCGCCCCCCTCCCGGCCGACCTGCTCGCTGCCCTCGGCGGCGACGAGCCGGCCGAGGCCCCGGAACTCCCCGAGTCCCCGCTGCCGCCGGGCGCCACCCCCACCGTCGCTGCCACCCCCACCGAGAGCCCGTCCGCGGAGGCCGACCCCACCCTCCCCTCCACCCCCACCCCGGAACCCAGCTACCCCGCTGCCGACCCCGCGGACCCCGCGGACCCCGCCGCCGACCCGGCCCCGGCCCCCGCCGTCGCCGCCGCGCCGGACGAGCCCGCCCCCGACGAGCCCACCCCGACCCGGACCCCCACGCCGACCTGGATCCCCGGCCCGAGCCCCACCGACCTCCCCACCCACGTCCCCACCGCCCGCCGCATCTACGTCGCCACCATCCCCGGCGGCCTCCCCGGCGCCGCCGACATCTACATCCGCGCCACCGGCTGACCCGCCGGCCGGTGGCCGGCTGCGGTCGGTGTCGGCGTGGCCGTGAGTCCCGGCGGTGTGCGGAGTGGCTGCGCCCCCGCCCGGTTCCGCCGTCGCCGTGGCCCGTCCGGTCTCCCGTGGTCGACCGCCGTGCACGTCTGCGCCCCGCCGAGACGGAGTCGGCGGGGCGCGGGTGTCCGGGGGCGCTGGTCAGCGCGTGGCGGCCGGTTCGGGGCGGGGGACGGGGGTCGGGGCGGCGGCGGGAGCAGGCGCCGGAGCCTGAGCCTGGGTGCGGCGGGCGGGGGCCTGGCCGGCGAGCATGGCGGCGAGGGCGAGGAGGAGGCCGAGGAGCTGCCAGGGGGTGAGGGTCTGGCCGAGGACGATGAGGCCGCCGAGGGTGGCGACGACCGGGTTGATCAGGCCCAGGAACGAGGCCGGGCCGGCGCCGAGGTGTTCGATGCCGCGGAACCAGAGGAAGTAGCCGAGGGCGGTGCCGATCAGGCCGAGGTAGGCGAAGCCGGCCAGGTTGGCGGCGCTCAGGGCGGGCGGCGCGCCCTCGACCACGGCGGCGAGCGGGACGAGGAAGACCGAGCCGGCCAGGAGCTGCCAGGCGGTGAGGTCGAGCAGGGTGGCGCCCTCGGGGCGGCCCCAGCGGCGGGTGAGGACGGTGCCCATGGCCATCAGTGCGACCCCGGCGACCATCGCGGCGATCCCGATGCCGTCCAGTCGCGCGCCGCTCTTGAGCACCAGCAGGGCCACTCCGCCGACCCCGACCAGGCCGGCGATCACCGCCCGCCGTCCGGGCAGCACCCGCAGCACGCCGATCGAGAACCCGGCGACGAGCAGCGGCTGGATCGCCCCGATGGTGGCGGCGACGCCGCCGGGCAGGCGGTAGGCGCCGACGAACATCAGCGGGAAGAACAGCCCGATGTTGAGCATCCCGAGGACGGCCGCGCGCCCCCACCAGCGCCCCTTGGGAAGTCGGCGGCCGATCAGCAGCAGGAGCAGCCCGGCGGGGAGCGCGCGGAGCGCGGCGAGCAGCAGCGGGCGGCCCTCGGGCAGCAGCTGGGTGGTGACGAGGTAGGTGGTGCCCCACGCGGCCGGGGCGAGTGCGGCGGTGGCGGCGATCGCTGCGCGCTTGCGGTCCATGACGTCCCCCTGAACGTTGATTATGTGAACGTTGAGATACTTTCTACGCCCGGGATCGGAGAACGTCAAGTATGTGAATGTTAAGATATCTGCGTTGGATGAAAACGGCTTCGGACAGACGGCTCCGGGAGGGCGGCGGGCATGCAGCAGCGCGACACCGTGGACGACATCGTCGAGCAGTGGGCCCGGGCCCGCCCCGACCTGGACGCCGGACCCATGGCGCTGATCGGCCGGCTGCGACGGCTCAACGTCCGGGTCGACAACGCCCTGCGCGAGTACTTCACCACCCGCGGCCTGGACTCCTCCGAGTTCGACGTGCTGGCCACCCTGCGCCGCTCCGGCGAGCCGTACGAGCTCAACGCCCGCGCGCTGCTCAAGTCCGCGATGGTCACCTCGGGCGCCATCACCAACCGGGTCGACCGGCTGTCCGCCAAGGGCCTGGTCGAGCGCAACCCCTGCCCGACCGACCGCCGGGCCGTCCTGGTCCGCCTCACCCCGGCCGGCAAGGAGCTGATCGACGGCGCCCTGGCCGGTCACGTCCACAACGAGGAGCGCATCCTCTCGGCCCTCGACGCGGACGAGCGCACGCAGCTCGACGCCCTGCTGCGCAAGCTCCTCGTCGCGCACGGGGACACCGAGCCGCTCCTCTGACCCGGGGCCGGCGCCCCTGGGCTCGGCGCGGCTCCCCGGAACCGGGGCCGGCCCCGCGCCCGCGGTCGTTGTCGGTGCCTCCCGGCAGGCTGTCGCGCAGCACGGCACAGGAGGGGCGGGGCGATGACCGAACCAGTCGGACAGGCCGAAGAGGTCGAAAGGGTCGAAGGGGTCGAAGGGGTCGAAGGGGTCGAAGGGGTCGAAGGGGTCGAAGGGGTCGAAGGGGTCGAAGGGGTCGAAGGGGTCGAAGAGCCGGTGATCGTTGCGGCGGCGCGGCAGATCGCCGAGGGCATCGTCGCCGCGGCGCCCGAGGGCTGGACGGAGGCCGTGCTCGCCGCGTCGGCGGGCCCGGGCGGCCTCTCGTACTCCGGCGACTACCTCGTTCCCGGTGCCGCCGGTCGGGGCATTCCGGTGCAGGCGCCCTTCGGGGAGCTCTACCTGCTGTCCGAGGGCGTCCGGCAGGCCCGCAGCTGGCAGCGGATGACCCTGGAACTGCGCTGCCGCCCGTCCGGGGAGCACGAACTGATCGTGTCCGACGACTCGCTCAGCAGCCTGCGCTCCTCCGGGGACGGCTTCCTCGCCGTTCTGGACGACGACTACCGGCTGCCCGAGCCCGGCGCCGACCAGGAGCCCGGCACCGCCGCCCCGGCCGGAGACCCGGCCCTCGCCGTCGCGCACTTCCGTGCCCAGCTGGAGCGCCGCGCCGCCATCCTCGGCCGCCCGGACCGGCTGCCGCCGCCCGCCTCCCACAGCGCGATCGAGGCGGTCGAACGCCGCCTCGGCCACGCCCTGCCCGCCGACCTGCGGGCGCTCTACCGGATCGCCGACGGCGACGAGGTCGACGGCCGGCAAGGGCACCTCGTCGGCGGCTACGGCTGGCTGTCCCTGGCGGGCATGGCCGCCGTCCACGAGCACCTGAGCGTCCCCGCCTGGTTCGGCTGGGACCTCGGCTGGAACGGGGTCGTCCTCGACGCGGACCCGCCGGAGACGGTGCGCCGCTGCGGCGGACACCCGGCCTGGCTGCCGTTCGCCACGGGCAGGGACGGCAACTACCTCGCCGTCGACCTCGCCCCGGCCCGCGACGGCCGCCCCGGCCAGGTGATCCGGATCGGCCGCGACCACGACGCGGGTCCGCAGTACGTCGCCGAGTCCGTCACGGCGCTGTTCGGCCGCTACGCGGACCAGCTGGCGGCAGGCGCCTACGAGGCCGAGGAGGAGTGGATCGGGCTGACGGGCGGGGCGTTCGGCGCGGGGGCGCCCGGCCGACGGGAGATCATCGGCGCGATCCCCGCCACCGTCCCGTCCGGCCTCCAGGCGCTGCACGTCAACGACGCGACGGGCCCCGTGGACCTCTCGCCCCTCGCGGCCGCGCACCGGCTGCGGCGGTTGCACCTCAACCGCTCGGTGACGGCCGACCTGTCGCCGCTGCGCGAGCTGCCGGTGGAGTCCCTGCGGGTCACCCTGGCGGGCGGCGACCTGACCGCGTTGGCGGGTCACCGCACGCTCCGGACACTGGAGTTGGCGACACCGGCGGCGGAGGGCCCGGCGGCGGTCGACCTCTCCGTGCTGCGGGCGGTGCCGAACGTGCGCGGCCTGGACGTCTCCGGCGCCGCCGTCCGCGACCTGACCGTCCTGGCGGACCTCCCCGAACTGCGCTACCTCGCGCTCAACGGCCGCCAGTGGGCGGAGCTCTCGGCGGCCGGCAAGATCCCGGCGGGCCTCGCCGCCGTCCGCCTCGCCGAGCGCGAGGCCCCGATGGCCCAGGCGCTGGCCTGGGCCGCCGGGTTCGGCCTCGACACCGGGGGCGCCCTTCGCCTGCGGCTGCGCTGACGGGGCGGTGCGGCGGGCCGCGTGCCCGGCGGTGTCCCGGCCGCGTTGTTCCCTGCGGAAGCCCAGCGGGGGGGGAGAGGGCCCGATGAAAGAGAAGGCCCCGAGGGACATCGCCGCCCGCCCCGCCGCGTCTGCCTGGACTGCGGGGAGCCGGCCTCCTCCCGGCCCCGGCCGACGGGCGTGAGGACGTTTCCATGGGCGCGGTGGCGATCTCCACACGGCTGCGCTGCGCCGCCTGCCACCGGTCCGACCCGCTCGACGGCGCCTTCGGCAGGCGCGCCCGACGCGGACGCCCGGCAGGCCGCTCAACGGCGGGCGACCAGCGCGTACCGCTCGTCGTCCACCGATCCGCCCCACAGCTCGGCCTCCCCGCCGAGCGG
This sequence comes from Kitasatospora sp. NPDC101235, assembly GCF_044767505.1. NCBI lineage: Bacteria > Bacillati > Actinomycetota > Actinomycetes > Kitasatosporales > Streptomycetaceae > Kitasatospora > Kitasatospora sp. NPDC101235. Next base: position 90,961 of record NZ_JBIWNZ010000006.1, on the reverse strand, counting down.
CTCGACCCGAAGCTCGGACACCAGCGGACGGACGGCTGCCGCGAGTTCCTCCGCCCCGACCCCGCCGCCCCACGGCAGCCGCCCCGCCCCGGTCGCGTACGGCGAGGCGGCGGCCTGCCCGGCCTCGCGCCAGCGGCCCTCGACCAGGACGAGCCGGCCGCCGGGCCGCAGCAGCCGCACCCAGGCGCGCAGCGCCCGCTCGGGCTCGGGGAGCGTCCAGAGCAGGTGGCGCGACAGCAGCACGTCGAAGCTCCCGTCCCCGACCGGCGGTGCGCTCGCGTCTCCCACCAGGAACCGCGCCGTCAGGCCCGCCGCGACCAGCTTCGCCCTGGCCCGCCCGACCATCCGCGGCGCCAGGTCCAGCCCCGTCACCCGGTGCCCGTCCGCCGCGAGCAGCAGCGACAGCGACCCGGTGCCGCACCCGACGTCCAGCACATCCGCCGCTCCGCCCGGCACCCAGCCCCGCACCCGCCGCAGCCACGCCGCCCGCACCGGTTCCTCCCGCAACCCGTGGTCGGGCTCCTCGTCGAAGGCCGCAGCGGCCGCGTCCCAGTACTCGGTGATGGCCCGACGGCCGGCGTCACTCATGGCGCGCATCATCGCAATCCCCACCGACACCGGCAGCCCGGTGGCCGAACGGCGATTGACGTGCGGAACGTGTTCCGAACTGCCGTCGAGGCGCTCCGGGCGAAGCCGTTGGCGGGGCGGAACCCCGACGGCCGGCACCGACTCCGGGGGCGCCTCGCGACCCGGTTCTTCGGGGGGCCGAGCTGCCGCAGTGGGAGTACGAGGTGACCGCCGGCGGCAGGGTGCGGTACGGGGTGGATGAGGCGGCCCGCACCGTTCACTTCATCCACGCCTCGCGTCGGCATCCGAACGACGCCGACGCGTAGCCCCCGCGGCCGGACTGCCGTGGTGCGCCTGCTCGGCGGACGGCAGGTCCCCTCACCCCACCCCGCCCAGGGCCGGCGGCCGCCAGTTGTACGTCGGGGCCGAGCGGCTCAGCAGGGCGCGGGCGGGGAGGAGGCCGGCGAGGGTGAGCGCGGCGGTGCGCAGGCCGGTGGCGACGGGGGAGCGGAGGGCGACGAGGTCGCCGATGCGGCGGGAGCCGGCGACGACGGCGGTGGTGCGGGGGAGCCGGGCGGCGGTGTAGGCGGGCAGGGCGGCGGCCGGGTCGGTGCCGGGGGTGAGCAGGGAACCGAGGACGAGGGCGTCCTCGATGGCCTGGCAGGCGCCCTGGCCCTGGAAGGGGCACATCGCGTGGGCGGCGTCGCCGAGGAGGGCGACCCGGCCGTGGTGGTGGGCGGGCAGCGGGTCGGCGAGGTCCCAGACGTCGTGGCGCAGGACGCGCTCGGGCTCGGCCAGGGCGAACAGCTGCGGTACGGGGGCGCACCAGTCGCCGTACCGGCGCAGGAGTTCGGCCCGCTCGTCCCCGTCGGCGGCCCGCTCACCGGCCGGGGCGAGGGCGGCGCCGTAGACGTAGACCCGGCCGTCGGCGAGCGGGACGATTCCGGCGAGCTGCCCGCGGCCCCACACCTCGCCGACGGCGGCCGGGCGGCGGTCGGGGGTGACGACGGCGCGCCAGGTGGTGAAACCGCTGTAGCGGGGGCCGGGGTGCCGGGGGAAGAGCAGGCCCCGGGTCGCGGAGCGGATGCCGTCGGCGGCGACGACCAGGCCGGCCGTCTGCTCCCCGTCGGTGGTGCGGACGACGGCGGGCTCGGTGGCGCTGCCGGGGGTGACGACGGTCGCGGGCGAGCCGGTGCTGACGGTGCCCTCCGGGAGCGCGTCGACCAGGGCGGCGATGACGTCGGCGCGGGCGACGGCGGCGATGGTGTCGCCGAAGTAGGCCTCGAAGACCGAGGTGCTGGTGCGGGCGAGCCAGCGGCCGGAGGGGTGGCGCAGGCCGACTGCGGGGTGCGGGGTGGCGAGGGCGCGCAGGCGCTCGCCGACGCCGAGCCGGTCGAGGGAGCGCAGGGCGTTGGGGGCCAGAGCGAGCCCGGCGCCGACGGGTTCGAGGGAGTCGGCGCGCTCGTGGACGCGTACCGGGACGCCCTGCCGGTGGAGGGCGAGGGCGGCGGTGAGTCCGCCGATGCCGCCGCCGATGACGATCGCTTGCTGCCTGCCCTGTGGGCTGTCCATGAGGGGGCTCCTCTCCTCGCACTACATCCGTAGTGTGCGCCTGTTCGGCACCGTACTACAGATGTAGTTCGCTGGACACTACTGCTGTAGTAAATTGGGATCGCCCGAGGGGAAAGGCCATGATCGGACCCATGACGCCCCCGCGCCCGACCCTGATCGCCGACGCCGCCATCGCCCTGATCGCCGAGCGCGGCCTGCGCGGGCTGACCCACCGCGCCGTGGACGAGGAGGCCGGCCTGCCCGCCGGTTCGACCTCCAACCTCGCCCGAACCAGGGCCGCCCTGCTCGAACTCGCGCTCACCCGGATCGTCCGGCGGGAGACCGAGGACTACCCGTTCCTCACCGTGGAGCCTCCCGCCGCGGCGCCGCCCAGCCCCTCCTCCGCGCGGGACATCCTCGTCCGGGTCGGCGCCGCCCTGCTGCACCAGGCGCTCACCAGCGGCCGCCGGCTCACCCTGGCCCGCCTGGAACTCGCCCTGGAGGCCACCCGGCGGCCCGAACTGCGCGCCGTCTACGACCGTCTGGGCGGGCGCTTCGCCGACATCGCCGCCGTGCTGCTCGCGCAGTGCGGCTCGGCGGACCCGACGGCCGACGCCCGCCGTCTGATCCGCTGGTGCGACGGAGTGCTGTTCAACGCGACGGCGGGCAGCGGGCACTGGCACGTCCCGGCGCCCGAGGAACTGCGCGACGAGGTGGCGCGCTACCTCGCCGCGCTGCTCGACCGCGAGTAGCCCGCGGGGCTACGAGGCCGCGTCGGCCCGCACGTGGGCCTGTACGTCGGTCTGGACGCCCGCCTGGACGCCCACCTGCGCGCCCGACGAGCCGCCGGCCGGCACCCGCGCGGTCACGGCCCGGGCGCAGACCGCCGCGGACGCCCGTGAGCTGTCCACCACCAGGTCGTACGTGACCCCCTGGTGCACCGCCTCCGCCTGCGCGGCGGCCATCCCGGCCACCCGGTCGCCGCGCGCGGCCTCCCGCTCCGCGGCCACCGCCGGATCGCAGCGCACCCCGACCCAGAGCACGTCCAGGCCCTCCAGCGCCGCCCGCCACCGGGCCTGCGAAGCGGCGCCGCCGAGGAACACCTCGTCCACCACGATCCGGGCCCCGGCCCGGGCCATCGCCGCCACCCCGATCGTCCAGGCGGCGTCCAGCGCGGCGAAGACCGGGCCGACCTCGACCGTGCCGTCCCCGTCCTCCAGCCCGCCGATCCCCTCGCCGCCACCGCGCAGCGACGGCGGCAGCGCGTCGACCATGGTGTCGGCCCCGATGTGCAGCCACGGCTCCGGCAGCAGCTCCTGCAGGCACCGGGCGATGCTCGACTTGCCGGAGCTGGACCCGCCGTTGAGGACGATCACATGCATGCGCGGAGCATAGAGCCGGACACCCGGCGGCGTCGCGGTGTTTCCCGGGAGGGCCGCCGCCGAGGCCGGAGCTGAGAGCTGAGAGCTGAGAGCCGAGAGCCTCAGGGCCGGCGCCGAGAGCGCCGAGGCCGGAGCCGTGAACTACGCGGCCCCCGCCGTCCCCGTCGCCCCCGCCGCGAAGTTCGCCGCCGCGGCCGTGAAGGAGGACGCCAGCGTCGGCGCGCCCGCCCAGTGCAGGTGCAGGTAGGAGGCGTGCACGTTGCCGCCCGCGAAGCCCTCGGTGCGGGGACCGGTCGGGAGGCGCCAGCCCCAGGCGGGGAGTTCGCTCGCGCCGGGGTCGCAGACCGTGCGGTGGAACTCGTGGCCGCGCAGCCTGGTGCCGGCCGGGGCCAGCGGGGAGTCGTGCAGGGCGACCGCCTCCCGGTAGCCGAGGGTGAGCCGTTCGGTCATCCGGGCGTCGGTGGCCAGCACGCCGCACATCGGCAGGCCGTCCAGCTCCCGGCCCAGGTAGAGCAGCCCGGCGCACTCGGCGGCGATCGGCCCGCCCGCGGCGGCGAACGCGGCGATGGCGGCGCGCAGCGGGGCGTTGCCGCTCAGCTCGCGGACGTACAGCTCCGGGAAGCCGCCGCCGATCACCAGACCGGCCGCGCCCTCGGGCAGCGCCGAGGCGTGCAGCGGGTCGAACGGGACCACCTCCGCGCCCGCTGCGCCGAGCAGTTCGGCGTTCTCGGCGTACGAGAACGAGAAGGCCGCGCCGCCCGCCATCGCGATCCGCGGCCGGCCGGCCACCGGGGTGACCTCGGCCGACGGGTCCCACGCCTCGGCATCCAACGCCGGTGCCGTCCGGGCGAGTTCGAGCAGGGCGTCCAGGTCGACCGAGGAGGCCACCAGTTCACCCATGTCGGCGACCGCCTTGAGAGCCTCCGCCGAGCGCTCCACCGCCGGGATCAGCCCGAGGTGGCGGGACGGTGTGGCGACCGCCGCGGAGCGGCGCAGTGCGCCCAGCACCGGTACGCCGGAGCCCTCCTCCAGTGCCTCGCGCAGGAGCTGCTCGTGCCGGTCGGAGGCGACCCGGTTGAGGATCACCCCGGCGAGCCGCACCTGCGGGTCCCAGGAGGCGAAGCCGTGCACCAGCGCGGCCACCGAGCGGGACTGCGAGGAGCCGTCCACCACCAGCACCACCGGCGCCCGCAACAGCTTGGCGACGTGCGCCGTGGACGCCAGCTCCCCGCGCCCGGAAGCCCCGTCGAACAGCCCCATGACGCCCTCGACCACCGCGACGTCCGCCCCCGCCGCGCCGTGCAGGAACAGCGGTGCGATCCGCTCCGGACCGCACATGAAGGCGTCCAGGTTGCGGCCCGGGCGTCCGGCGGCGAGCGCGTGGTAGCCCGGGTCGATGTAGTCCGGGCCGACCTTGTGCGGCGACACCGCCAGCCCGCGGGCGGCGAGCGCCGCGATCAGGCCGGTGGCGACGGTGGTCTTGCCGGCGCCCGAGGAGGGCGCGGCGACGACGAGGCGGGGGATGTTCACGTGCGCAGGCTCACCACTCGATACCGCGCTGGCCCTTGCGGCCGGCGTCCATGGGGTGCTTGACCTTGGTCATCTCGGTGACCAGGTCGGCGAATCCGGCCAGCGCCTCGGGCGCGTACCGGCCGGTGATGACGACGTGCTGGCTGCCCGGGCGGTCCCTGAGCACGGCCACCACCTCGTCCGGGTCGACCCACCCCCAGTGCATCGGGTAGGTGAACTCGTCCAACACGTAGAAGCGGTAGGTCTCGGCCGCGAGGTCCCGCTTGACCTGCTCCCAGCCCTCCTTGGCCGCCTCCTCGCTGGACATCTCCTGCTCGGCGGAGCGCTGGATCCAGGACCAGCCGGAGCCCATCTTGTGCCAGTCGACGGTGCCGCCCTCGCCGGAGGCGCCGAGCACGCGCAGCGCGTTCTCCTCGCCGACCTTCCACTTGGCGGACTTCACGAACTGGAACACCCCGACCGGCCAGCCCTGGTTCCAGGCCCGCAGCGCCATGCCGAACGCGGCCGTGGACTTGCCCTTGCCCGGGCCGGTGTGCACGGCGGTGATCGGCAGCGTACGGCGCTGGCGGGTCGTCAGGCCGTCGTCGGGAACGCTCTCGGGGACACCCTTGGGCATGGGTCAGGCCGCCTTTCGCATGGTGGTCGCACGGTTCTCGCGGACGGTCGTGGGACGGTTCTCGCGGACGAGCGAGGCGACGCCCTCGGCGCGCAGCTCGTCCAGGCTGACGGCGGTGCCGCCGAGCAGCCCGGCCAGCGTACGGGCCAGGCCCAGGCGGACCGGGCCGGACTCGCAGTCCAGCACCACGCTCGCCGTGCCCTGCGCCGCGAACAGGGCGGCCGCGCGCTGCGACCGGGCGAGCGCGTCCCGCCCGCCGGTGGCCCGGCCGTCGGTCACCACGACCAGCAGCGGGCGCCGGTTCGGGTCACGCAGCCGCTCCACCCGCAGCACCTCGTGCGCGCGCAGCAGGCCGGCGGCCAGCGGGGTCCGCCCGCCGGTGGGCAGCGACTCCAGCCGGGCCGCGCCGACCTCCACCGAGGAGGTGGGCGGCAGCGCCAGCTCGGCGCCCGCGCCCCGGAAAGTGATCATGCCGATCTTGTCGCGGCGCTGGTAGGCGTCCATCAGCAGCGACAGCACCGCACCCTTGACGGCGGTCATCCGCTGCCGGGCGGCCATCGAGCCGGAGGCGTCCACCACGAACAGCACCAGGTTGGACTCCCGCCCCTGGCGGACCTGTTCGCGGAAGTCGTCCTTGTTCAGCACCAGCGCCCGGCCGCTGCGCCCGCGCGCGGCCTGGTGCGGCGCGGCGGCCTGGAGGGTTGCGGTCAGGTGCAGCCGGCCGAGCGCGCCCTGCGGGCGGCGCGCGCGGATGGTGTGCCCGCCGGTGGTCTCGGCGGGGGAGCGGCGGCCCTGGGCGCCGTGCCCGGTGCCCCGCACGGTGAACAGCCGGGTCCGGTACGGGTCCCCGGCCGCGACCGGCGCCGACTCCCGTGCGGGGGAGGGATGTTGGGCCGGTACGGGCGGCTGGGCGGGCTCCCCGGCACTCTCGCCGGCGGACACCTCGGGGCCGCCGTCGGACGGTTCGGGCGCGCCACCGCCGTCGGGGCCACCGCCGTCGGGGCCGCGCCCGTCCGGACCGCCGTCCTCCGGGCCCCCGTCCGGGCCGCCGTCGCCGTCCGGGCCGGGTCCGTCGCCCTCGGGCTCCGGGGCCTCCTGCTGGGCGTGCTCCTCCAGCGTCCGGTCCAGCTGCTCCTCGTCCAGCCCCGGCGCGTCGAAGGGGTTGCGGCGGCGCCGGTGCGGCAGCGCCAGCTGGGCGGCCTTGCGGACGTCCTCCTCCAGGACCTCGGTGCGCCCGTCCCAGGCGGCCAGTGCGACGGCGGTGCGGGCCATCACGATGTCCGCGCGCAGCCCGTCCACCTCGAACGCGGCGCACACGGCGGTGATCTGACGCAGTGCCACATCGGTCAGCTCGACCCTGGGCAGCAACTCCCGGGCCGTGGTGATGTGTTCGGCGAGCGCCCGCTCCTCCTCGGCGAACCGTGCGGCGAAGCCGGCCGGGTCCGCGTCGTACGCGAGGCGGCGGCGGACCACCTCGGCGCGCTCGGCCGGGTCCCGGGTGGCGGCGATCTCGACGGTCAGACCGAACCGGTCGAGCAGCTGCGGCCGCAGCTCGCCCTCCTCCGGGTTCATCGTGCCGACCAGCAGGAACCGGGCCGCGTGCCGCACCGACACGCCCTCCCGCTCGACGTAGGAGCGGCCCATCGCGGCGGCGTCCAGCAGCAGGTCCACCACGTGGTCCTGGAGCAGGTTCACCTCGTCGATGTAGAGCACGCCGCGGTGCGCCCTGGCGAGCAGCCCGGGCTCGTACGCCTTGACGCCCTCGGCCAGCGCCCGCTCCAGGTCGAGCGAGCCGACGATCCGGTCCTCGGCCACGCCGACCGGCAACTCGACCAGCTGGGAAGGCCGTTCGGCGAAGGACGGGGAGACGTGCGGCCCGTCCGGGCACTGCGGGTCGGGCGCGGCCGGGTCGCAGGCGAAGCGGCAGTCGTCCACGGCGGCGATGACCGGCAGCAGGCCGGCCAGCGCGCGCACCATGGTCGACTTCGCGGTGCCCTTCTCGCCGCGCACCAGCACGCCGCCCACGGCCGGGGAGACCGCGTTCAGCAGCAGTCCCAGCCGCAGGTCGGCCATGCCGACGATCGCGGTGAACGGATAGCGGACGTCACTCATGCCGTACCCCACTCCTGTCGTGCCCGGCTCTGCGGCCCTGCTTGGCCCTGCGGTCCCGTCCGGCTCTGCTGCCGTACCCGGTTCATGCGTCACTCCCAGGGGCCCCGGGCGGGACGAACGGCAGCGATCCGGCCGCCGGCACTCCGCCCTCGATCAGCTTCCACAGCGCGTCGGTGTCCGCGTGCTCCTCGATCAGGTCGCCCAGCCGGTCCAGCCGGGCCTCGCGCGCCGCGGCGAAGGAGGTGTCCGGCGCCGGGACGAACGCCCGGCCGGACAACTCGGCGACCTCGCGCAGGAGTTCGCGGCGGAACCCGTCGTTCTCCAGCACGCCGTGCCAGGTCGTCCCCCAGACCGAGCCCACCCGGCAGCCGTCCAGACTCCGCCCGTGGCCGTCGGAGACGAACGTGTCGCCGCCTTCGACCGCCACCACCCCGTGGTGGATCTCGTAACCCTCCACCCGCTGCCCGTACGCCTCGCCGACCGGCCGTGCCAGCACCTTCTCGATGCCGAACCGCACGTGCGTCGGCAACAGGCCGAGGCCCTCCACGGCACCCGACTTGGACTCGACCTCGTCCACGATCGAGTGCGCCAGCATCTGGTAGCCGCCGCAGACCCCGAGGACCGGCAGCCCGGCCGCCGCCCGCGCCTTCAGGGCCGGCTCCAGGCCGCGCTCGCGCAGCCAGGCGAGGTCCGCGACGGTGGCCCGGGTGCCGGGCAGCACCACCAGGTCGGCGTCGGCCAGCTCCTCCGGCCTGGTCGCCCAGCGCACCAGCACGCCCGGCTCCTGCGCGAGCGCGTCCACGTCGGTGAAGTTGGACAGCCGCGGGAAGCGCACCACGGCCACCCGCAGCACGTCCGCGCCGAGCGGCCCGGGCCCGTCCGCCCGGTCCACCACCGTGGACAGGTCCAGCGAGTCCTCGGCGTCCAGCCAGAGCCCGGGCAGCATCGGCAGTGTGCCCAGCACCGGACGGCCGGTCAGCTCGTGCAGCATCTCCAGCCCGGGTGCCAGCAGCCGCGCGTCGCCACGGAACTTGTTGACGAACCAGCCCGCCACGTGCCGCTGGTCCTCCGCCGACAGCAGCGCCAGCGTCCCGTACATCGCCGCGAAGACTCCGCCGCGGTCGATGTCCCCGACCACCACCACGGGCAGTCCGGCGGCCGTGGCCAGGCCCATGTTGGCGATGTCGCGGTCGCGCAGGTTGATCTCGGCGGGCGAGCCCGCGCCCTCGCAGACCACCACGTCGTAGCGGCGGCGCAGGTCGGCCAGGCACTCCAGGGCGCGCTCCAGCAGAACGGGCTTGCGCTCGCGGTAGTCCAGCGCGCCCACCTCGGCCACCGGCCGGCCGAGCAGCACCACCTGGCTGCGGCCGTCCGCGCCGGGCTTGAGCAGCACCGGGTTCATCGCCGCCTCCGGCTCCACCCGGGCGGCCTGCGCCTGCATCGCCTGGGCGCGGCCGATCTCGGCGCCGTCGGCGGTGACGAAGGAGTTCAGCGACATGTTCTGCGCCTTGAACGGCGCGACCCGTACGCCCTGGCGGGCGAGCCAACGGCAGATCCCGGCCGTCACCACGCTCTTGCCCGCGTCCGAGGTCGTCCCCGCGACCAGCAGCGCGTTCGTCATGCCCATCCCCTCTTCCCCAGGAACGTCCGCAGCAGGACGTGCCCCGCGACCGTCGTACCCAGCGCCAGTGCGCCCACCCGCCGGGAGAGCGCGCAGGCCCGCTCGATGTCGTCCACCGTCACCGGCCGCAGCTCCGCGCCCAGGACCGGCCGGTGCTCGATCCGCTCGCCGTACCGCAGCGTCCCGCCCAGCCGTACGCCGACCGCGCCGGCGAACGCCGCCTCCGCCTGGCCCGCGTTCGGGCTCGGGTGCGCGGAGCCGTCGCGCCGCCAGACCCGCCAGGCCGTCCGGGGCTCGGGCGCGGCGGCCACCGTCAGCAGCGCCGTCAGCCGGGCGCCCGGCCAGCCCGCCAGGTCGTCCAGCCGGGCCGAGGCCCAGCCGAACCGGGCGTGGCGCGGCGAGCGGTGGCCCACCATGGCGTCCAGGGTGTTCACGGCGCGGAAGGCCAGCAGACCGGGGGTGCCGGCCAGGGCGCCCCAGGTCAGCGCGTTCACCACGGCGTCGGCGGTGTTCTCGGCCACCGACTCGACCACCGCCCGGGCGATCTGCTGCCCGTCCAGCGCGCTCGGATCCCGCCCGCACAGGTGCGGCAGCCGCTCCCGGGCGGCCGCGAGGTCGCCCGCGGCCAGCGAGCGGCCGATGGTGCGCGCCTCCCGGGTCAGCGAGGTGCCGCCGAGCACCGTCCAGGTCGCGGCCGCCGCCAGCGCCGCCCGGCCCAGCGGGCGTCGGCCCACCGTACGGTCCAGGGCGAGCGCGCCCGCCGCCACCGCGCCCACACACAGTGCCGTGTACCCGGCCCCGGCGCCGCGGTCGTCGCGCCACAGCCGCCGCTCCAGCCGGGTCGCGACGCTGCCGAAGACGGCGACCGGGTGGCCCCGGCGGGGGTCGGCGAAGCGGGCGTCGGCGGCGTAGCCCGCGACGGCGCCGAGCGCGAACGCGGCGGCGCGGGTCAGCGGGCGCGGAGGAGGAGAAGGTGCGGGCGGGGTCATCGGCGGCACGGCGGAAGGCAGCTCGGAGTCCGGCGGGGCGGGGCAGCCTGCATCGCGTGCGTGTCCTCACTCAGGGTCCGCGCCCTGGATCGACGTGACGGGGGCGAGAGTCTCCTGGCTTCCGGGTCGAACGCACCCCCGGAGCCTTCCAGCGGCCGTCGACGGCCCGCCGTGGCGATGTTCCGAGCGTGCTCCCCGGTGACAGTGGCGGGACCGCGCCGGACTTCCACCGGCTTCCTCTCCATGCCTCCGTTTGGCCCCAGGATCCCATCACGGGCCCGAACCGGGAGTCAACCGAGGTCACGGAGGGGTTGGTCACACGCGGGCGCCGCCGACTGACACCTTGTGGGATCGCCCGGTGCTGCACCGGCCCGGGGACGGGGCCTGTCCCTTGGATCCTTGCCGGGCCCGCGACGCGCCCCCGGCCGTCGTCGGCCGGGAGGCGCCCCCACCTCCGCCTGGCGATGCCCCACCCCGACGCCGCGGTCCGATCCGACAGAATCCGAGAGACAGGACCCGGGCCGCTTCGTGCGTTCGGCGGCTGGGGCCGCATCGCACGCCACGCCGACCGTTCGGTGGCACGCTCCGCAGAAGCCATCCGTCCGCCCCACCGTCGACTCCTTCACCGCCCGCTTCCGGCCTCATCCTCGGCACCGTCGGGTCGCTGCCGAGGTCACCCGGACGGCCTAGCCCGGTGGCCGGGCGGGCGGGGCGCCGGTGGACTGGTGCTCGAACACCGTCCGGTCCGTGACCAACAGAGCGGGGAGCGAAATGCGATGGGGAACCGCCGCCGTCGTGGCGGCCGCAGCGGTCGGGGCCGCCGTGCTGGTGATCGGCCGTCGGGCCTCCGAGCGGATGGTCCGTCCGGCGACCGTCGTCCAGGAGTCCGGTCCGCTCCTGGTCCACAGCCTCGCCCCCGGCCGGGTCACCTTCACCCGCGGCCCCGAGAGCCTGCGCCCCGGCCGCTGGGCGGTCGAGTGGGCGGACGGCGGGCACGCGGTCGTCGAGGAGGTCCTGCACAGCGACGAACGGGGCGTCACCCGCCGCCTGGTCCGCGCCGACCGGGGCACCCTCACCGCCGGCACCGAGGTCCGCCTCACTCCCCGGGTCCACCTCGGCGACCCCACCGAGGCGCTCGGCCTCGCCTTCGCCGACACCGTCGTCGAGGGCGAACTCGGCGCGCTGCCCGCCTGGCATCTCGACGGCAAACGCGGCACCTGGGTGATCCTGGTGCACGGCCCCGAAGCCGACCGCCGGCAGACCCTCCCGGTGCTCCCCGTGCTCGACCGGCTCGGCCTGCCCGCCCTCGCCGTCACGTACCGCGGCGACCAGGGTGCCCCCGCCTCCCCCGACGGGCTCAGCCACTTCGGCGAGACCGAGTGGCGAGACGTCGAGTCGGCGGTAGGGCTGGCGTTCGACAGCGGTGCGGGCGCGGTGATCCTCTACGGCTGGTCCCTCGGGGCGACCATGGTCCTCCGGACGGCGGCCCGCTCTGCCTGGTCGCACGCCGTCCGCGGGCTGATCCTCGACTCGCCCGTGCTCGACCTCCCGGCCTCTGCCCGCCGGGACGCCGCCCGGGCCGGCTTCCAGGGTGTCGCCGCCGAACTCGGCGCCCTCGCCGCCGAGGGCCGCACCGGCGTCGACCTCGCCGACTTCGGCCGCATAGCCGAGGGCACCGACCTGCGCGTGCCCACCCTCCTGCTGCACAGCCCCGAGGACCGGATATCCCCCTTCGGCAGCGCGGAGAAGCTGGCTGCCGCCCGCCGCGACGTGGTCAGCCTGCAGGCGTTCCCCGGCGCCGACCACGCCACCCTCTGGAACACCGCCCCCGACCACTACACCGAGATCCTCCGCCGCTGGCTCACGCCGCTGCTCTAGGCCCCCCCTGACCGTGCGGGCGGTTTCGGCCGGGCCCCATCCGGTTTTCCTGCGGGGAATCCGCCGTCCACGAATGAACGTTTCTGCCATTCCTCCGGGCATGCGCGAGAAGTCGGCCGGTCCGACTTCTCATGCAGCACGACCCCGCCACCCTGCCCGCCATCCGTCCGGATTCGGGCTGGACAGTCCCGCTGGAAGTCGGCGGAGCGGATTCCCCGCGTGAAAAGCCCCCTGCCGTCAGGGGCAACAATTGGACCGACCCCTTACCCCCGCCCGTACGCACGGTGATCGGGCGAGCATTCCCGGCGACCGGGGTGGCGCCGGTGGCATGGTCAGGTCACACGTTTCCGGCCAGGCGGTTTGCCGCTGTTGCCCGGTCTTGCGGAGGTGCCGCCACCGGTCGCCCGGTCGTACGGACAACCGGATGTGACAGAAGGCCGGTACAAGGGGAAGACTGCTCGACGTGACGTCTCGGAACCCGCGCGACCGTGATGCCCCGCTCCCGCCGACGATCGGTACCGGTGCGACGGTGACCCGTCTCCCCGGAACGGCCCACCGGCCCGCCGGTGGCAGGCCGGGCGGGGCGGGTGTCCCCCGTAACGGAGTACCCCGGCGACGAGGGCCCGCTCCGGCTCCCGGGCGGGGCCGGGTTCCCGTGCCGGAGGGCTTCCCGGCACCCGCCGAGCTGGCGCCGCTGGCCCGACGGATGCTGGTGGACGCCGTCCGGGTCGCCCGCTGGGCCGGCGAGCTGGCCGAGGTCGACAAGCGCGGTGAGCTGCTCCCGGAGGACGCCCGCGCGGCGGGCCGGGCACTGGCCATGACGGTCGGCGCCGCCGCCAAGGCGTGGGGGCAGGCGTTGCTGGTGGGCCTGGTGGAGGCCCGTGACGGCGGAGCCGGCCCCGGCTGGCGGCTGCACGCCTGGGAGCACGACGACGAGGCCGTGGTGCGCGGCTGGTCGGCGCTGTTCGACGCCTGGACCCTGCTCGCCCCGGTGCCGCCCGCCGCGCTGCGCGGTGTGTTCGCCGTACTGGCCGGGCAGGCCGTGGACCAGGCACCGCAGCTGCTCTCCTTCCTGCACCTGGTGGACGGTCCGGTCGCCGAGAGCGAGCTGCTGGAACTGCTGCGCCGTGGCCTGGACGAGCGCCGGGTCGGCGCAGGCCTCGGCGGACCGGGCCTGTCGCCGGTGCCGCACGCGGCCTCGGCCGTTTCCGCCGTCCGGGGCACCTGCCGCGCGCCGCAGATCGACACCCCGGCCGCGCCCTCGGACGTGGCCGCCGTCCTGGACTGGATGCTGGACGGCCTGGCGGCCGTCGGCGCCCTGGTGCGCAGGAACGATGCCGCGGAGCTGTCGCCGCTCGGCCACTGGGCGGTGCGGGCGAAGCTGGAGGAGATCTGCACGGTCGCGCAGACCGCGGCCGGGCACATCGAGCAGAGCGCCTTCGAGCTGCTGAACGCCTGTGCGGACTACTCGCCGGGCCCGGCCCGTGCCGAGTTCCGGGCCTGGGTCGCGGCCCGACCGGCGGACCGGGCGGTGGGCGAGCTGCTGGATGCCGCGCAGGGCGACGACGCGCTGGTGCGCGGGCTGGCCTTCGAGGCGCTGCGGGTGGCCGGCGGTCCGGCCGAGCAGGCGGTGCGCGCGGCGGTGGACGAGCCGGTGCTGCGCCCCTACGCACTGCTGTGGCTGGCGGAGCGCGCGGACGAGGGCGTCTCCCCGGCGGACGTGCTGGGCGCGGAGGACGCGGCCTGGCTCTGGGTGGACACCGCGGCCGCGGTGCTCGACCACGGCGAGACCGAGCTGCTGGTGGGCCACGTCGAGGGCGCCTCGGCGGGCGACCCGGTCCGGCTGTTCGCCCGGGCCCGGCAGTCCGGGCACCCGCGGGCGGCCTCGGTGCTGACGGCGGTCTCGGGCGTGCACCCGGACCCGGGCGTGGCCCGGGCGGCCCGCCGCTCGGCGTTCAGCGTGCACACCGGTGGTGCCTGACTTTTATGACAATTGCGGAAGAGCTCGGAGTCCGCAGCGACGGCGGATCCGGCGTCCGTATCGGCGTCCGCATTGACGGTCCCTGAGCCCGCACCCGAGGTGCTCGACTGTTGTGACACATGAGGAAGGGCCCGGAACCAACAGGTTCCGGGCCCTGACTCTTATGACAATTGCGGGACTCAGCCGAGCCGCGACTCCGCCCGCCGGGCGCGGACGTCGCCGACCTTCTGCCCCACCTTGCGGCGGATGACCAGCAGCGGCGCCATAGCGGCGAGCGTGATCTGGGCGAAGGCGCCGACGTGCATCAGGGTGTCGCCGCCGGGCAGCCCGGTGGCCCAGGCGGCCAGGCAGCCGATGGCCACGACGACCCAGCAGAGCGTGGCGGTGGCCAGCAGCCCCTGCGGCTTCGGGTACTCGATCCGGCTGACCATCAGGTACGCGGCGCCGAAGATGGCGAGCAGACCGGGCAGGAACGGCGGGTCGAGCAGCACGATGGCGATCACCGTCATCGCACCCATCGGGCAGGGCATGCCCTGGAACACCCCGGGCCGCATCTTGACGGCCGAGAAGCGGGCCAGCCGCAGCACCACCGCGAGCAGCACCGTGATGGCGATGAGCGCCGACAGCTTGCTGTTGGAGCCCTGGGAGACCATGCCCCAGACCGCGACGAAGTAGGCCGGCGCGATGCCGAAGCTGATCAGGTCCGCCAGGTTGTCCAGTTCCGCTCCGAGGGCCGAGGAGCGCAGCTTGCGCGCCACCAGGCCGTCGAAGAGGTCGCACATCGAGCCGATCAGCAGCAGCGTGACCGCGGTGGCGGCGCTGTGCCGGTCCGGAGCGGCGTCCGGGTTGGTGATGTGCGGGACCAGGACCCCGGTGGTGATCGAGTAGATCGCCAGGAAGCCGCAGACGGCGTTCCCCAGGGTCAGGAAGTCGGCGGTGGACAGGTGCTGGGGAGAGCGCGGGGCGCGCAGCTCGCGGTCGCGCGCCCAGCGGCGGCGGCGCAGGGCCGTCTCCTCGTCGTCCAGGCCGACGATTGTCTCAGGATCAGTCACGGTCAAGGCGCGTCACCCCGGCTGTGGTCTTCTGGCCGACCTCGACGCCGACCTCGACGCCGGCCGGCAGGTAGGTGTCGACCCGGGACCCGAACCGGATCAGACCGATCCGGTCGCCCTGCTCGACCTTGGTTCCGGCGTCCACGTACGGCACGATGCGGCGGGCCACGGCCCCCGCGATCTGGACCATCTCGATGTCGCCGAGCTCGGTGTCGAAGTGCCAGACGACCCGCTCGTTCTGGTCGCTGTCCTTGTTGAACGCGGGGACGAAGCCGCCCGCGACGTGCTCGACCGACGTCACCGTGCCCGGCAGGGGCGCGCGGTTGACGTGGACGTTCAGCGGGCTCATGAAGATCGCGACCCGGGTGCGGCCGTCCGGCCAGGCGTCGATGCTCTGCACCACGCCGTCGGCGGGGGAGATCACTCTGCCCGTGCCGATCTCACGCTCGGGGTCGCGGAAGAACCACAGCATGCCCGCGCTGAGCGCACAGGCGGGTACCGCCGCCAGGGCCCACTTGCCGCTGCGCCGGGTGAGGGCGGTGGTCACGGCGGCCGTGGCGAGGGTGGGGACGAACCAGGGGGTGGCTCCGCGCGCGATGGTCACGCGGGGTCGCCGACCGGCCGTCGGGGCTGCGAGGGCATCGCGGTCCGTGACGGAGGTGTGAGGGGACGGGCTGATGGGCATCGAAGACCTTTGTCGCGGGGGATCATGGCCGCTGGACGGGGGCCACCGCGGGATCGGTAATAGAGGGACGGCTTGCTGTCCCGGTGGATGCTATCGGGAGCACACGGTGGGTGGGCAACCCGCCTGCTCGTTCAGGTGTCCGGTGGCGGCGCGTGTGCGCGTCCACCGCTACGACCGTAGCTCGACCCGGTCCGGTTCCCAAGGGACCGGACCGGGCTGGTGACTCATGTCTCAGCGGGTGCGCCGACGGAACCCGGCGGGCGAAACGGCCGTAGCGGCCGGAAGCGGGTGTGCGGAAGCGGCCGCAGGGCGCGTCGTTGCAGCTGTACGCCCTACGGCCGCTTCCGGAGGGCCGTGCCGGACCCAGGCGGACCAGGCCGGGCCCGTGACGGGGCACGGCACTCCGCCGGGACGGGCCCGCACGCCCGTCGACCGGCGGTTCGAGGGGGCCGCCCGGCGACGTGTCCGTCGGCAGGCGGCCCGGGGATCAGTCGGCGATCCGGTACTCCTCCAGGAGCCGGCGCCCGACGATCATCTTCTGGATCTCCGCAGTACCTTCACCGATGAGCAGCATCGGAGCCTCGCGGTAGAGGCGCTCGATCTCGTACTCCTTGGAGAAGCCGTAGCCGCCGTGGATGCGGAAGGCGTCCTCGACCACCTCCTTGCAGTACTCGGAGGCGAGGTACTTGGCCATGCCGGCCTCGAGGTCGTTGCGCTCGCCGCTGTCCTTCTTGCGGGCGGCCATGACCATCATCTGGTGGGCGGCCTCGACCTTGGTGGCCATCTCGGCGAGCTTGAACTGGATCGCCTGGTGCTCGGCGATCTTCTTGCCGAAGGTGGAGCGCTGCTGGGCGTAGGAGATGCCGAGCTCGAAGGCGCGGCGGGCGACGCCGCAGCCGCGGGCGGCGACGTTGACGCGGCCGACCTCGACGCCGTCCATCATCTGGTAGAAGCCGCGGCCCGGGACGCCGCCGAGGATGCGGTCGGCCGGGATGCGGACGTCCTGGAGGACCAGCTCGGTGGTGTCGACGCCCTTGTAGCCCATCTTCTCGATCTTGCCGGGCACGGTCAGGCCGGGAACCTTGGGGTTCGGGCCGAAACCGGCCTCCTTCTCGATCAGGAAGGTGGTCATGTTCTTGTACGGGGTGCTGGCGCCCTCGTCGGTCTTGCAGAGGACCGCGACCAGGGTGGAGGTGCCGCCGTTGGTGAGCCACATCTTCTGGCCGTTGAGGACGTAGAACTCCCCGTCCTTGACGCCCTTGGTGGAGATGGCCGAAACGTCGGAGCCGAGGCCCGGCTCGGACATCGAGAAGGCGCCGCGGATCTCGCCGGCCGCCATCTTCGGCAGGAAGTAGTCCTTCTGCTCCTGGGTGCCGTGGGCGTTGATCATGTGCGCCACGATGAAGTGGGTGTTCACGATGCCGGAGACGGACATCCAGCCGCGGGCGATCTCCTCGACCACCAGGGCGTAGGTGAGCAGCGACTCGCCGAGGCCGCCGTACTCCTCGGGGATGGTCAGGCCGAACAGGCCGAGCTGCTTCATGCCCTCGACGATGGCGGTCGGGTACTCGTCCTTGTGCTCCAGCTCGGTCGCGACCGGAATGATCTCCTTGTCGACGAAATCCCGCACGGTGGCGAGGATGTCCCGCTGGATCTCGGTGAGGCCGTCGGTCTGTGCGAGGCGTCCCATCGTGCGGCTCCGAAAGGTTTGAGGGTCTGCGGAAAAGTCGGGGAGTCCCCCCGGGGGGGGGATTGTGGGGGCCCTGCCGGCGTGGCTGCGGCAGCAGGGCCCCCGTGCCGGGTGGGGCGCGGCCGATGACGGCGGCCTGCCCGTCCGGGGTCTCTCGAGGGGCCCGCCGCGGACGGAGGGCCCCATATATAAAGGGGAGAGGTAAGGGGGAGAGGCTCAGGAGAGCGGGGTCGGACGGCCGGGCTGCTCGCCGCCGCGCTCCTTGATGTACGTCTCGGTCGGCACCATCACCTTGCGGCGGAAGATGCAGACGACCGTGCCGTCCTGCTTGTACCCCTTGGTCTCGACGTACACGATGCCGCGGTCGTCCTTGGACTTGGACGGCCACTTGTCGAGCACGGTGGTCTCGCCGTAGATGGTGTCGCCGTGGAAGGTCGGCGCGACGTGCCGCAGCGACTCGATCTCCAGGTTGGCGATCGCCTTGCCGGAGACGTCCGGGACGGACATGCCGAGCAGCAGCGAGTAGATGTAGTTGCCCACCACGACGTTCTTGCCGAAGTCCGTCGTCTTCTCCGCATAGTTGGTGTCCATGTGGAGCGGGTGGTGGTTCATGGTGAGCAGGCAGAAGAGGTGGTCGTCGTACTCGGTGACCGTCTTGCCGGGCCAGTGCTTGTAGACCGCGCCGACCTCGAACTCCTCGTAGGTGCGTCCGAACTGCATGCCGTGGGTCCTCAGCTTTCCGGGATCTCGAACTTGGTGGTGCGCTGCATGCCCGCGGCCCGGCCCTTGCCGGAGATGACCAGCGCCATCTTGCGGCTGGCCTCGTCGATCATCTCGTCGCCGAGCATCGCGGAGCCCTTGGCGCCGCCCGCCTCCGAGGTGCAGTAGTCGTACGCGTCGAGGATCAGCTCGGCGTGGTCGTAGTCCTCCTGCGAGGGCGAGTAGATCTCGTTCGCGGCGGCGACCTGGTCCGGGTGGAGCACCCACTTGCCGTCGAAGCCGAGGGCGGCCGAGCGGCGGGCGACCTCGCGGTAGCCCTCCTGGTTGCGGATCTGGAGGTACGGGCCGTCGATCGCCTGGAGGTCGTTGGCGCGGGCGGCCATCAGGATGCGCATCAGGATGTAGTGGTAGGCGTCGGCGCCGTAGCCGGGCGGCTGCTCGCCGACGACCAGCGACTTCATGTTGATGGAGGCCATGAAGTCGGCGGGGCCGAAGATGATGGTCTCCAGCCGGGGCGAGGCCTCGGCGATGGCGTCGACGTTGATCAGGCCCTTGGCGTTCTCGATCTGCGCCTCGATGCCGATCCGGCCGACCTCGAAGCCCATGGTCTTCTCGATCTGGGTGAGCAGCAGGTCGAGCGCCTTGACCTGCCCGGCGTCCTGCACCTTGGGCAGCATGATGCAGTCGAGGTTGGGGCCGGCGCCCTCGACCACGGTGATCACGTCGCGGTAGGTCCAGTGCGTGGTCCAGTCGTTGACGCGCACGACGCGGGTCTTGCCGCCCCAGTCGCCGTTGTTGAGCGCGTCGACGATGGTGTGGCGCGCGCTCTCCTTGACCAGCGGGGCGCAGGCGTCCTCCAGGTCGAGGAAGACCTGGTCGGCCGGCAGGCCCTGGGCCTTCTCCAGGAAGCGCGGGTTGCTGCCCGGCACGGCGAGACAGGAGCGGCGCGGGCGCAGACGGTTGACAGCAGTCATAAGAATCGAGGGTTCCTTCCCAGTGGTCAGCTGGTCAGCTGGTCAGTTCGTGGCCGCGGTCGGTGCGGACGTCCACGGCTGAAGCCTGTTGGCCAGCCGGATCTCGTCCACGATCCGGCCGATGATGGTCGTGATGCCGAAGTCCTTCGGGGTGAACACGGCGGCGACGCCGGCGGCCTTGAGGGCCTCGCCGTCCGCTGCCGGGATGATGCCACCCACGATCACCGGGACATCCTCCACCCCGGCGCGGCGCAGCCGCTTCAGGACGTCGGGCACCAGCTCGCTGTGCGCGCCGGAGAGGATGGACAGGCCCACGCAGTGCACGTCCTCCGCGACGGCGGCGGAGACGATCTGTTCCGGGGTCAGCCGGATGCCCTGGTAGACCACCTCGAACCCGGCGTCGCGGGCCCGGACGGCGATCTGCTCGGCGCCGTTGGAGTGCCCGTCCAGGCCGGGCTTGCCGACCAGCAGGCGCAGCTTGCCGGCGCCCAGCTCCTCGGCGGTCGCGGCGACCGCGGCACGGACCTGCTCCAGCTCGCCGCCGGGCTCGGCGGCCACCGCGACGGGGGCGCCGCCGACGCCGGTGGGCGCGCGGTACTCGCCGAAGACCTCGCGCAGGGCGAAGGCCCACTCCCCGGTGGTGACGCCGGCCCGGGCGCAGGCGAGCGTGGCCAGCATCAGGTTGGCCTCGGTGGCGGCGACGGCCTTGAGCTCGGCCAGCGACGCCTGGACGGCGGCCTCGTCGCGCTCGGCGCGCCAGGCCTCCAGGGCGGCGAGCACGGACTGCTCGGAGGCCGGGTCGACCACCATGATCGCGGTGTCGAGGTCGGCGGTGAGCGGGCTCGGCTCGGTGGTGTCGAAGCAGTTCACCCCGATGATCTTGTCCTCGCCGGACTCGATCCGGGCCCGGCGGGCGGCGTGCGAGGCGACCAGGTTGGACTTCAGGTAGCCGGACTCGACGGCCGGAATCACCCCACCCATCTCCAGCACCTTGGCGATCTCCGCCTCGGCGCCGGCCAGCAGCTCGGCGGTCTTGGCCTCGATCACCTCGGAGCCGTTGAAGATGTCGCCGTACTCCAGCAGGTCCGACTCGTACGCCAGCACCTGCTGGATGCGCAGCGACCACTGCTGGTCCCAGGGCCGGGGCAGGCCGAGCGCCTCGTTCCAGGCGGGCAGCTGGACGGCACGCGCACGGGCGTCCTTGGAGAGGGTGACGGCCAGCATCTCCAGGACGATCCGCTGGACGTTGTTCTCCGGCTGGGCCTCGGTCAGGCCCAGCGAGTTGACCTGGACTCCGTACCGGAAGCGGCGCTGCTTGGGGTCGGTGACGCCGTAGCGCTCCAGGGTGACCTTCTCCCACAGTTGGGCGAAGGCGCGCATCTTGCACATCTCCTCGACGAAGCGCACGCCGGCGTTCACGAAGAAGGAGATCCGGGCGACCACCTCGCCCATCCGCTCGGCCGGCACCTGGCCGGAGTCGCGTACGGCGTCGAGCACCGAGATGGCGGTGCACATCGCGTAGGCGATCTCCTGGACGGGCGTGGCCCCGGCCTCCTGCAGGTGGTAGCTGCAGATGTTGATCGGGTTCCACTTGGGGATGTTGCCGACCGTGTAGGCGATCATGTCGGTGATCAGCCGCACCGACGGGCCGGGCGGGAAGACGTGCGTCCCGCGCGACAGGTACTCCTTGACGATGTCGTTCTGGGTGGTGCCGGTGAGCTTGGCGATGTCCGCGCCCTGCTCCTCGGCGACCACCTGGTAGAGCGCCAGCAGCCACATCGCGGTGGCGTTGATCGTCATGGAGGTGTTGGTCCGTTCGAGCGGGATGCCGTCGAACAGGGTGCGCATGTCGCCGACGTGCCCGACCGGGACGCCGACCCGGCCGACCTCGCCGCGGGCGAGGACGTGGTCGGAGTCGTAGCCGGTCTGGGTCGGCAGGTCGAAGGCGACGGACAGACCGGTCTGGCCCTTCGCCAGGTTCCGCCGGTAGAGCGCGTTGGAGTCGCTCGCGGTGGAGTGGCCGGCGTAGGTGCGCATCAGCCAGGGACGGTCGCGCTGGACGCGCTGAGGCTCAGTCATCGGACCCGTCTCACACGTTCCGGAAGCGGTTGATGGCGTCGATGTGCTGGGCACGGAACTCCGCGTCGCGCACGCCCAGGCCCTCCTCGGGGGCCAGGCAGAGCACGCCGACCTTGCCCTGGTGCTTGTTGTGGTGCACGTCCAGGGCGGCCTGGCCGGTCTCCTCCAGGGAGTAGACCTTGGACAGGGTCGGGTGGATCTTGCCCTTGGAGATCAGGCGGTTGGCCTCGAAGGCCTCGCGGTAGTTGGCGAAGTGCGAGCCGACGATCCGCTTGAGCGACATCCACAGGTACCGGTTGTCGTACTGGTGCATGTAGCCGGAGGTGGAGGCGCAGGTGACGATGGTGCCGCCCTTGCGGGTGACGTACACCGAGGCGCCGAAGGTCTCCCGGCCCGGGTGCTCGAAGACGATGTCCACGTCCTCGCCGCCGGTGAACTCGCGGATCTTCGCGCCCAGGCGCTTCCACTCGCGCGGGTCCTGGGTGTTCTCGTCCTTCCAGAACCGGTAGCCCTCGGCCGAGCGGTCGATGATCGCCTCGGCGCCCATGGCGCGGCAGATCTCGGCCTTCTGGTCGTTGGAGACCACGCAGATCGGGGTGGCGCCGCCGGCCAGCGCGTACTGGGTGGCGTACGAGCCGAGACCGCCGCTGGCGCCCCAGATCAGCACGTTGTCGCCCTGCTTCATGCCGGCGCCGTTGCGCGAGACCAGCTGGCGGTAGGCGGTGGAGTTGACCAGGCCGGGGGAGGCGGCCTCCTCCCAGGTGAGGTGCTTGGGCTTGGGCAGCAGCTGGTTGGTCTTCACCAGGGCCAGCTGGGCCAGGCCGCCGAAGTTGGTCTCGAAGCCCCAGATGCGCTGCTCCGGGTCCATCATCGTGTCGTTGTGGCCGTCCGGGGACTCCAGCTCGACCGAGAGGCAGTGCGCGACGACCTCGTCGCCCGGCTTCCAGGCGTTGACCCCGGCGCCGGTGCGCAGCACCACGCCGGCCAGGTCGGAGCCGACCACGTGGTACGGCAGGTCGTGGCGCTTGGTGAGCGGCGACAGCCGGCCGTAGCGCTCCAGGAAGCCGAAGGTGGAGACCGGCTCGAAGATCGAGCTCCAGACGGTGTTGTAGTTCACCGCGCTGGCCATGACGGCGACCAGGGCCTCGCCGGGGCCCAGCTCGGGCAGGGCGACCTCGTCGAGGTGAAGGGACTTGCGGGGGTCCTTGTCGCGGCTGTCGAGGCCCGCGAACATCTGCTCCTCGTCCTTGTGGAGCGTCACCGCGCGGTAGGACTCGGGGAGCTTGATCGCCGCGAAGTCCGCCGACGTGGTGTCGGTGCTGAGGATCGCGTCGAGGATTTCCTGCATGGCTGCCTCCGAAGGCGTACCTGTGTGAGGGTCACAGGGCGTCTGGGGGAGCCGGGAGCGGACACCGGCTTCGCTGAGGTGGGTGGTGGGCGGGTCAGACTGTGCGCCCGGTGTGGACCGGGCCGTTCTGGCTCTGCTCCCGGGGTGTGGGAACGCCGGACGACGGCGCGCCGAGGTGGGGAGCCGCGGCGCCGCGACTGGTGGGTAACAAGGTAGTGGCACCCTGTGCCACTCGTAAAGACACCGGGTGTCAGGAATTCCGACGGCTTCCGAGGCCGTGCGACGCGCGTTGCGCGGACATGCGAAGGGCCCGCGCCGCCATGTCGGCGCGGGCCCTCGATACTGCTCTGACCTGCGTGAATACTGCGCTTACGACTCCCGAACGCCACTCAGCGCGGCCCTGATGCTGTCCACCACGACATCCAGCGGAGCGTCCGTCCGGGCGACTGTGATGAGCACCTCACCTCCGGGGCTGGCACTCAGTGCGCTCTCCGCCCCGGTGTCCCCCGGGGTCCCATTGGCACCCGGTGCCACCACCGATCCCCGGCGTCTGGCACCCGGCGCGCTGGAGGCCCAGAAGGTCCGCCGGATCACCTCGAAGGAGTGGTCCAGCTGCGCCTCCACGTCGCCCCGGCCGCCGGCCCGCAGCCAGCGCCGCAGCACGTGGTTGTGCGCCGCGACCACCGCCGCCGCCGAGACCTCGGCCAGCATCGAGTCGTCCTCGCCGCCGCGCTGCCAGCCGGACGGGATGGACTCGCCGGTGTCGAAGCGTCCCAGCAGGTAGCGGGTGAACAGCCGCTCGTAGCGGGCCACCACGGCGATCTCCCGCTCGCGCAGCGCCGGGACCTGACGGATCAGCTGGTACCGCGCCACCGACACCCCCGGGGTGGAGGCGTACATCCGCAGCACCTCCTTGATGCCGCGGCAGACCACGTCCAGCGGGTGCTCCTCCGGCTCGGCGCTGGCCAGCAGGTCAGCCACCCGCACCAGGGTGTCGTCGTGGTCCGGGAAGATCGCCTCCTCCTTGGACCGGAAGTACCGGAAGAAGGTGCGCCGGGCCACCCCGGCGGCGGCCGCGATCTGGTCGACCGTGGTCTCCTCGTAGCCCTGCGAGGCGAACAGCTCCATCGCGGCCGTGGCCAGGTCCTGGCGCATCTGCTGGCGCTGCGCCGCCGCCCGGCGGCTTCCCGGCCCGCCGTCCGGGCCGGTGCCCCCGGTGGAGGGGGCGGTCCGGTCGGCGCCGCGGTGCGGCCCGGCGGGGTGCTGCGGGGAGGTTGACTGAACCCGATCCATGTCCGGAACGCTACACGGCCCGGACGGTGCGGCCGCGGCCCTTCCCCGACGCACCGGTGCGACCGGGCCGGTCACGGCCGGGCGGGGCCAGCGGGAGGACACCGTCCCGGGGCTCCAACCGGGGCGTGCGGAAGGCGCTGAGGGCGCGGAGCCGTACGACGGGGCGCCGTTCCCGGGAGCCGCGCCGCCGTGCGGCTGGGCCCCGTACGGCTGGGCCCCGTACGGCTGGGCGGCGTGCGGTCCGGCCGGCGGGGGCCCGTACGGCGTCTCGTACGGGCCGCCCCCGGCCTGCGGCGTGGTCACCGGCGCGCGTGGTCGCGGAAGCCGCGGCCGGTCTTGCGGCCCAGGCAGCCCGCCGCGACCAGGTGCTCAAGCAGCGGTGCGGCGGCCAGGCCCGGCTCGCGGAACTCCTGGTGCAGCACCCGCTCGATCGTCAGCGAGACGTCCAGGCCGACCACGTCCAGCAGCTCGAACGGGCCCATCGGGTAACCGCAGCCGAGCTTCATCGCGGTGTCGATGTCGTCCACCGTCGCGTAGTGCTCCTGGAGCATCCGCACCGCGTCGTTCAGGTAGGGGAAGAGCAGCGCGTTGACGATGAAGCCGGCCCGGTCGCCGCACTCCACCGGGTGCTTGCGGACCTTGGCGGTCAGCTCCAGCACGGTCGCGGTGACGTCCGGCGCGGTCAGCACGGTGGAGACCACCTCGACCAGCTTCATCGCCGGGGCCGGGTTGAAGAAGTGCATGCCGATCACGTCCTGCGGCCGCGTGGTGGCGGTCGCGCAGCTGATCACCGGCAGCGAGGAGGTGGTGGTGGCGAGCACCGCGCCCGGCCTGACGATCTTGTCCAGGGTCGCGAACAGCTCCCGCTTGACCGCCAGGTCCTCGGCGACCGCCTCGACCACCAGGTCCACCTCGGCCAGCTCGGCGTACTGGCCGACCGGGGTGACCAGCGCCAGCGCGGCGTCCCGTGCCTCGGCGGACAGCCGGCCCTTGGCCACCGAGCGCTCCAGCGACTTCGCCAGCTGCGCCTTGGCCGCCTCGGCCTTCTCCTGGCTCCGGGCGGCCAGCAGCACCGGGTGCCCGGCCTTGGCGAACACCTCGGCGATGCCGGTGGCCATCGTCCCCGAGCCGCAGACGCCGACGGTGCGCACCTCCCGGCCCGGCACCCCGGGCAGGGCCGGCCCGGTGGCCGCGTCCACGGCCCGGGACGAGCCCGGCGCCTCGTAGGTGTAGAAGCCGCGCCCGGTCTTGCGGCCCAGCAGCCCGGCCGCGACCAGCTGGCCGAGGATCGGGGCGGGCGCGTGCAGGCGGTCCCGGGACTGCTCGTACATCGCCTCCAGCACGGTGCGCGCGGTGTCGATGCCGATCAGGTCGAGCAGTGCCAGCGGGCCCATCGGCAGGCCGCAGCCGAGCCGCATCGCGGCGTCGATGTCCTCCCGCGAGGCGTACTTGGACTCGAACATCGCGGCGGCCTGGTTCAAGTAGGCGAACAGCAGGCCGTTCACCACGAAGCCGGCCCGGTCGCCGGCCGCCACCGGCTCCTTGCCGAGGTCGCGGGCGAAGGCGGCGGCGTCCTCGGCGGTCTGCGGGGAGGTCAGCACGGTGCGGACCACCTCGACCAGCTTCATGCCGTGCACCGGGTTGAAGAAGTGCAGGCCGAGGACCCGCTCCGGACGGGCGGTCGCGGCGGCGATCCGGGTCACCGACAGCGCGGTGGTGCCGGTGGCCAGCACGGTGCCCTCCGGGCAGATCCGGTCCAGCTCGGCGAAGACCTCCCGCTTCAGTTCCAGCTGCTCGGGCACCTCCTCGATCACCAGGTCCGCCCCGGCGGCGGCCGCCAGCTCGTGACCGACCGAGATCCGGGCCAGCAGCCCGGTGCGCTCCTCGGCGGTCAGCCGCTTCCGGTCCACCGCGTGCGCGGTGGCCTCCTCGATCCGGGCCAGTGCCCGGGCGGCCGAGTCCTCGGTGGCCTCGATGCCGATCACCCGGCGGCCGCTCTTGGCGACCGCCACCGCGACGCCGGCACCCATCGTGCCGAGGCCGACGACCGCGACGGTGGGGAAGGGACGCTCCATCAGAACTCCTTAGGGCCCGCCCGAACCGGCGGGGAAGTCGAATCGGCGCGGGGGGCCGCAGCCTTCTTGTACGATCGAGACCTGCGATTGCGCAGCGGGCAGGGCTTGTCCGGGGCCGGCCGTCAGGTCGGCTTGAAGCCCCACGGCTCCGGCCGTTGGAGAGGAGTCACCTGTCCTGACTCCTGGTCATGACAGATTCGCGCCCTCCGATAGGCGCTCTTGCCGCCCCCGCACGCCGGGGGCGGCCGCCGTTGCAGGTGCTGCCCGCAGGGCTGGGGTCCACGATTTCGGTCCGCCATGCGGCCGCCGGTCCGCTCCGGACGGGCTGCAGGTGTGCCGTGATGCTCAGATGCTCGAAGTGGCCCTGATACGAGGAGGAACCCGGCCCGCCGCGGTTCGCGGCACCGGCCGGTGAAAGCGCACCGCGCGAGCGCCGCAGACACGGCGACCGCAGGCTCCCGCCGGTGCGGCTCCCGAAGCCCGGCGGTGGTGCGTCCGGCCACTGTAGCGAAGCTACTCGCCGGTAGGAAGGGGGCGTCGGCGGAAACCCGTTCGGACGCGGGGCCGGCCTTCGCTAGGGTGATCGGCGCGGGGGCGGCTCCGCGGCGTGCTTCCTTCTCACTCATCTCCAAAATGACCCGAGTGCGCCCACTCTCCGCCCCCGCTTTGTCATACCTACCGGGGGAAGAGCAGTGAAGAAGCAGAACGCCGCCGCGGCCCAGACCGGCCTGGACGCCTATCTGCTGCGCCGCCACGGGACGGTCCTGGTCGAGCCCGGAGCCGGGCCCGGCCAACCGCAGCCGTGGACGGCCCAGGGGCTGGTCGCCCTGGAGGCCGACCTCGCCCGGCGCGGCCACGTGCTCACCGCGCCGCTGCGGGCCGCCCTCGGCCGGCTGCGCCCGCTCGACCTCTCCGCGGCCGGCACCCGGCTGCTGTGGGGCATCGACGCGATGCTCGGCGCCGACCGCAGCCACGTCCCGCTGTTCCGCCGCTTCCCCGAGGGCGTGCCCTCGCACGCGCACGCCGACTACTCCGCGATCATCCGCGGCTACCTGCTCTGCCAGGCGAGCCAGGTCTGCCTGCTCTGCGAGCGCGGCAGTCTGGAGGCCGGCATCGGCGCGCTCGCCCCCTGCGCCCACCTGCTGTGCGGCGACTGCTACCAGGAGCGGGTCGAGGACGGCGGCGACCGCCACTGCCCGCTCTGCCGCACTCCGCTGGAGCGCAAGCGCCGTCTGTCCACCGACACCAGGGCCGCCCGCAAGGCGGCCCGCGAGCTGCAGCCCGGACAGCAGCTCAAGCCGCTGCGCCTGGCCGGTCCCGCCGAGGTGGCCGCGCTCGCCGCCACCGCGCTGACCGCGCTGCTCGGTCGGCAGACGCCGCTGAGCCCGCAGGACCGCGAGGACCTCGCCCTGCTGCTCGACCACGCCCCGGCCGACCCGGCCGACTGGCTGCCTGCCGAGATCCCCGTCCGGGAGACCCGTGCCACCGTGCTGGCCGCCCTGCTGCACCGCGACCGGGAGGCCGCCCGGACGCTCCTCGCCGCCCACCTCACCACCGCCACCGACGTCCTGCGGCTGATCTGGGCGTGGTCCGGCGCCGAACCCGACCTGCTGCCGGAGACCGCCCGCACGCTGCGGCTGCGGGGCCTGCCCCGCCCGCTGCGCCGCGAACTGCTCGCCGTCCTGGACGCGTTCCCGGTCGGCACCCTCGCCGAGGACCTGCGCCGCCACCGGCAGGCCTGGCTGCGGGCGGGCGAACTGCTGCACCCGTACGAGCACCGCGCCCGCTTCCCGTACGCGGCGGCCGCGTTCGCCGTGGTCCGGCAGAGCGACCTCGACCTGCACGGCCTCGGCCCGCAGCTGCGCGAGGCACCCGCCCCGCTGCGGGTGAGCGAGACGCCCGGCGGCCACACCCGGCTGACCGTGGAGACCTTCGCCGCCCGGGTCGAGCACACCCTCGAACAGGGCGACCTGCCCGCCGCCGTCAGGCTGCTGGCCCGCCGCCCGGGCGAACTGGTGCGCCGACTGCACCACCTGTTGCGGGTGCACGCCACCTGGTTCCCCGGCGAGCCGCTGCCCGCCGACCTCGCCGAAGCACTGCCGGGGGCGCTGCGCGCGGTCGCTCCGGGCCCGCTGCTCGGCGCGTACGGACGGCTGCGCGCACCGCGCGGAATCGGCGAGCGACGGCTGTACTTCCCGCGCGGCCGGGTCGCCTCGGCGCACTCCCGCTCCGACTGGGGCACGCCCGTCCCGGACCGGCTGAGCGCGCCGGTCTGCGCCCTGATCGAGGCCGAACTGCTGCGCCGGGCCGAGCGGTCGGCTGCCGCTTCGGGGCGCTACGAGGTGGCCGTACTGGACGCCGCCCTCGCCGACCTGGTGGTCCCGTTCGCCGAGCGGGCCAGTGCCAAGACCCTGGTCGCGGTGCCGCGCGGCAGCGTGCAGGGGCTCCCGGGCGGGCAGCACCTGCGACTGTTCGTGCACTGGATGCAGCGCCCGCACCAGCGGGTGGACCTCGACCTGTCGGTCGCCTTCTACGACGAGGAATGGCAGTTCACCGGCCTGTGCGACTACACCCGGCTGGTCACCGGGCCGCGCGCCGCCGTCCACTCCGGCGACTACACCAGCGCCCCGCCGCCGCACGGCGCCACCGAGTTCGTCGACCTGGACCTGCGGGCGCTGGGCGAGGCCCGCGCCCGGTACGCCGTGGTGGTGGTGTTCAGCTACAACAACATCCCCTTCGAGGACCTCACCGACGCGTTCGCCGGCTTCATGACCCTGACCCCCTCCGAAGCGGCCCGGCAGCGTACGGGCAGCTTCCACCCCAGGAGCGTCCGCCAGCGGCTGGACCTCGCCGGGGACGCCCGGATCTGCGTGCCGATGATCGTCGACCTCCAGACCCGCAGCTACACCTGGACCGACCTCAACGTGGGCTCCGGCACCGGGTTCCACAACCTCTACCGGCACCACGCCGCGGTCGGCTCGCTGGCCGCCGACGTCCTGACGCACTTCGCGCCCGGCTCCCGGGCCACCCTGTGGGACCTCGCCTGCGCCACCGCGGCGGCCGGCAGCGACGAAGTGCTGGTCCGCGACCGGACCGGCCGCAGGCTCGGCGTCTACCGCCGGGGCGCGGACGAGCCGGTGAGCGCCTTCGCCGACCGGCTGCGAGCCCGCCACGCGAGCGACCGGCGCACCGAGCAGCCGCCGGACGACACCGCCCGGCTGATCGCCGAACGCCTCGCCGGAGCCCGGGCGTTCGCCGCCCTGGTGCACGCCGACGTGCCCGCCCCGGCCGAGGTGCGCGGGACGCTCTACCGGCTCTACCCGGGCCCGACCGACGCCGCCCCGGACACCCTGGAACGGATCACGGCGGGGGAGTTGACCGCCAGATTCGCCCCGAACGGGTGAACGGGTGAACAGGGCTGCCAATAGGACCACCCGATAGGGGAGTTACCCGACCCTGACCGGCGGGGCAGCATGGTGACATGACCACCGGAACCGCCACCGCCGGCCCCACCGCGCCCGGTCCCGCCGAGCCGCCCGCCACCGCCGAACAGCTCGCCACCGCCGCGGCGGCGGCCGTCGCGCTGCCGCCGCGCGCCGAGCGGGCCGAGCGCGCGCAGGAGGCCGCCGACCGGCTGCGCACGGAGGCCGTCGAGGCGGTGGCCGTCACCTGGGTGGACAACGCCGGCGTCACCCGGGTCAAGGCCGTTCCGCTCGCCGGCCTGGCGCACGCCGCGCAGTGGGGCGTCGGCACCGCGCCCTGCTTCGACGTGTTCCTCGCCGACGACACGATCACCACCAGCCCGATCATCGGCGGCCCCACCGGGGACCTCAGGCTCTACCCGGACCTAGACCGGATCGTCTCGTTGGCCGCCCAGCCCGGCTGGGCCTGGGCCCCGGGGGACAGGTACACCCAGGCCGGGACCCCGCACCCCGGCTGTCAGCGGCTGTTCGCCCGCCGGGTCCAGGCCGTGGCGGCCGCGCGCGGCCTGAGCCTCAAGGCCGGCATCGAGGTCGAGTGGACGGTCGCCCTGGCCGGCGCCCCGCAGGAGGAGCCGCAGTACCCGACGCACGGTCCGGCGTACGGGATGCACCGGGTCACCGACCTCTCCGACTACCTGCGCGACGTCCTGGGCGCCCTCGGCCGACAGGGGCTGAGGGTCCTGCAGATCCACCCCGAGTACTCCCCGGGCCAGTTCGAGGTCTCGGTCGCCCCCGAGGGCCCGGTCGCCGCCGCCGACACCTCCGTCCTGGTCCGGCACACCGTCAGGGCCGTCTCCGCCCGGCACGGTCTGCGGGCCTCCTTCGCCCCGGTGGTCGAGGCGGGCGGCGTGGGCAACGGCGGGCACCTGCACGTCAGCCTCTGGCGGGACGGACGCAACCTCGGCCACGGCGGCCCCGGCCCGCACGGCCTGACGGCGGAGGCCGAGGGCTTCCTCGCCGGGGTGCTCGATGCGCTGCCCGAACTGCTGGTGCTGGGCTGCTCCAGCCCGGCCGGGTACCTGCGGCTGGTGCCGTCGCACTGGGCCGGTGCCTACCAGTGCTGGGGCCTGGAGAACCGCGAGGCCGCGCTGCGCCTGGTGACCGGCTCCACCGGGGAGCGGGCCGCCGCGGCGAACGCCGAGGTCAAGTGCTTCGACGCGAGCGCCAACCCGTACCTGGCGGTCGGCGGGGTGATCGCGGCCGGCCTCGCCGGGATGGACCAGCGCCGCGCGCTGCCACCGGAGTTCACCGGGGACCCAGCCGCCGCCGAGCCCGGCACCGTGCCCCGGCTGCCGACGGGCCCGGCCGAGGCGATCGCCGCGTACGAGCGCTCCGCGGTGCTGCGCGAGGCGCTCGGCGAGCCGCTCTACCAGGCGGTGCTGGCGGTGCGCCGGGCGGAGCAGGAGCAGTACGCGGCCGTCACGCCCGAGGAGTTGGTCGCGGCCACCCGCTGGCGGTACTGAGCGTGGCCCGGCCGGAGGGGCCCGCGCTGGTCGACCACCACTGCCACAGCGTGGTGGCGGCCGAGCTCACCGACGACGCCCTGGCCGGGCTGCTCACCGAGTCCGACCGACCGCCCGCGCCCGGCTGTTCGCCCTTCGACAGCGCGCTGGGCCTCGCGGTGCGGCGCTGGTGCCCGCCCGCGCTCGGCCTGTCGGCACACGCACCCGCCGCCGACTACCTCGCCCGGCGGCGGGAGTTGGGCGCGGCCGAGGCCACCGGACGGCTGCTGGCGGCGGCCGGGCTCGACACCTGCCTGGTGGATACCGGGCTGACCGCCGCCGCGGGCCACGCACTGCTGCCGCCGGCCGAACTCGCCGAGGCCACCGGGGCGTCGGTGCGTGAGGTGGTCCGGCTGGAGTCGATCGCCGAGACGGTGACGTGCGGCGCCGAGGCCTGGCCGCGGGCCGTCGCTGAGGCGCTCGCATCGGCCGCCGCCGGGGCCGTCGCGGTCAAGTCGGTGCTCGCCTACCGGCACGGCCTGGCCGCCCCCGCCGAACGCCCGGCCGTCGCGGCGGTGGTGGCCGCGGCCAGCGCCCACCTGCGCGGCGGGCGGGGCCGGCTGACCGACCCGGTGCTGCTGCACCACCTGCTCTGGACGGCTGTGGACGTCTGCGCCGAGCTTGGCCTGCCGCTCCAGCTCCACACCGGCTTCGGCGATCCGGACCTCACCCTGCACCGGGCCGACCCGTCGCTGCTGACGGACTTCGTGCGGGCCGCCGAGCCCAGCGGCGTCCCGCTGGTGCTGCTGCACGGCTACCCGTACCACCGGCAGGCCGCCTGGCTGGCCCAGGCCTTCCCGACGGTGTACACCGACCTCGGGCTGACCGCCTCCTACGCCGGGCCGCGAGTGGCCGCGGTGCTGGGCGAGATGCTGGAGCTGGCGCCGTTCGGCAAATTGTTGTTCTCCACCGACGCCTACGGGCTGCCCGAACTCTATTTGGTGGGCACCTGTCAGTTCCGGTACGGACTGGGTGCGGTGCTCGCTGGCTGGCAGGCCGACGGCGCCTGCTCCGCGGCCGACGCCGAGCGGGTGGCGCGGTTGGTCGCGGCCGACAACGCGCGCCGGTTGTACGCGTTGTAGGGGTGCGATCCGTGCTGGTGGCCGCCGTTGTGACGGGTGTGGCGGCACGTTGGCGAACCATCACTTTTTAACACTCTTGACCTCTGTTTCCCTGTTGATCTCCGGAGCTCGTAACCCCTCTTCCTGATCCGGATGTGACGATTGGATGACTACCTCTTGCGCTTATAAGCAAATATTCATTAGCGTCCCGGTCATTCCCAAGCGCACCTGCCCATCGCAGCTGCCGCCTGACGACTCGGGAGGCCAACCCCCATGCGTGTTCCTCGGATCAGCCGTACCCGGTACGCGGCCGTGGGCGTCGTGCTCGCCACCGCCGGCGCCCTCGCGCTGCCGGCCGGCACCGCCGTCGCGGCCCCCACAGCCGACTCGACGACCGGTCCGCTGATGAGCTACGTCGTCAACACCAAGGCCAACCACGGCCAGGTGCAGAAGGTCGAGAAGGCCATCACCGGCCTCGGCGGCACGGTGGTGCAGTCGTACGAGCAGGTCGGCGTCGTGGTCGCCCGCTCGAACGACACCAAGTTCGCCGAGAAGCTGCGCCTGGCCAAGGGCGTCGACTCGGTCGGTGCCAGCCGCACCAAGGGCATCCAGGCCGCCGACCAGGGCAAGGCCGACGTCGCCGCCGAGCCGACGGCCGCGGCCGCCCCAGGCCAGGAGCCCTACGAGGCCAACCAGTGGGACATGCGTCAGATCGGCGTCGACAAGGCGCACAAGATCTCGCTCGGCAGCCGCAACGTCACCGTCGGCGTGCTGGACTCCGGCATCGACGCCACCCACGAGGACCTGGCCGCCAACGTGGACGCCTCGCAGTCGGTCTCCTGCATCGACGGCAAGACGAACACCGACTGGAAGGCCTGGCAGCCGACCACCAGCGACCACGGTACCCACGTGGCCGGCACCATCGCCGCCGCCAAGAACGGCAAGGGCGTCGTCGGCGTCGCGCCGAACGTGAAGCTGGCCGCCGTCAAGGTCGTCGACGACGGCGGGTTCATCTACCCGGAGAACGCGGTCTGCGGCTTCGTCTGGGCCGGCGAGCACGGCTTCAAGGTGACGAACAACAGCTACTTCGTCGACCCGTGGATGTTCAACTGCAAGACGGACAAGGACCAGGCCGCGATCTCGGAGGCCGTCCGCAAGGCCGTCGCCTTCTCGCAGCGCAAGGGCGTCCTGAACGTCGCCGCCGCGGGCAACGAGAACCTCGACCTGGCGCACAAGACCGTCGACGTGGCCAGCCCGGACGACACCACCCCCGGCACCCGCCCGGTCACCAACGACTGCCTGTCGCTGCCGACCGAGCTGCCCGGCGTCGTCGCCGTCTCCGCGGTGGGCTACAACGGCGTCAAGTCGTACTACTCCAGCTACGGCAAGGGCGTCGTGTCCGTCACCGCCCCGGGTGGCGACCGTCGCTACCAGCTCCCGCCCACCCCGGA
Organism: Kitasatospora sp. NPDC101235; assembly: GCF_044767505.1. Taxonomy (NCBI): domain Bacteria; kingdom Bacillati; phylum Actinomycetota; class Actinomycetes; order Kitasatosporales; family Streptomycetaceae; genus Kitasatospora; species Kitasatospora sp. NPDC101235. The sequence goes on along the minus strand of NZ_JBIWNZ010000006.1, from coordinate 57,322 downwards.
CAAGGACGGCCGCATCCTGTCCACCATCCCCGGTGGCAAGTACGGCTACATGCAGGGCACCTCGATGGCCACCCCGCACGTCGCCGGCGTGGTCGCGCTGCTGGCCAGCACCTTCCCGTGGGCCAGCCCGGACGAGCTGACCGAGATGCTGACCTCCCACGCCGAGTCCATCCCGTGCCCGACCGGCGAGTACAACCCGGGCGGTGCCGGTGCGTGGAAGGCCACCTGCGAAGGCGGCGCCGACGACAACGGCTTCTACGGCGCGGGCCTGGTCAACGCCGAGAAGGCGGTCCAGTGGTGGCGCTGACGCGCTGACCGCGGACACCTCTGAACAGTAGAGCCGGGGAGCGGGACCACTGGGTCCCGCTCCCCGGTCGTTTTCGATCACCAGCCGGTCGCGTCCGACCATCGGCGCTCCGGCCGCCCCGCGCCCGGCCCGCCGGCCCGGCTAGTCCTCGTCGAAGTGGTGCTCCCAGACCGTCTCCACCGACGGCTTGCCGTGCAGGTCCGGCACCTCCTGGAGCCAGGCCGGCCGGCCCGCCCGGGTCCGGGCCGCCCGCCGCCGCTCCGCCTCGCGCAGCTGCTCGGGCGTGGCGAAGCCCTCCGGCAGCCATTCCTCGGAGAGCACCACCCGGGCGGCCAGGTGCGTGACGTAGGCGTGCCGGACGGCGTCCACCGAGTCGAAGCCGGGCTCGTCGGCCAGCCACTCGTCCGGGACCAGCGCCACCACCTCCTCCAACAGCGGCACGGTGACCAGCGGCCCGAGCTCCTCGTCGGCCAGCCGGACGTCCGGGGCCGAGCCGCCGAGCGCGTGCGCGCTGAGGTCGTACGCCTTGCCGACCGTCGCCTCGGCCCCCGTCCAGCGGTGATGGAAGATCAGTGCGGCGCCGTTGTCGATCAGCCAGAGCCGCCCGTGCCAGACCACCAGATTGGGGTTGTGCACGGTGCGGTCGACGTTACCGGTCAGGGCGTCCAGCCAGACCACCCGGCCGGCCTCGACGGAGTCCACCGCGATCATCCCCGGCCGGAAGTCCCGCGCGCCGGGCAGCAGGTCCATCCCGAGGTTGAGGCCGGCACTGGCCTTGAGCATGTCCTGGATCTCGGCGTCCGGCTCGTCCACGGCGACGGCCGGGTCGAAGTCCACCAGCCGCAGCTCGGGCACCCGCAGGCCGAGCCGCCGGGCCAGCTCGCCGACGATCACCTCGGCGATCAGCGCCTTGCGGCCCTGCGCGGCCCCGGTGAACTTGACCACGTACGTCCCCAGGTCGTCGGTCTCCACCACGCCGGGAACGGAGCCGCCGGCCCGCAGCGGGTCGACGTAGCGCACAGCAGTCACCAGATCGAGCACACCGGCCACCCTATCCCGCCGCGTCGCGGGCGCGACCCTGTGATTGGCTTGCCGGACAGAGCGGTTCCCACCACATGAGGAGAGCAAGGTCATGGGACAGGTGCAGGCCACCACCGAGCGGGTCTACGACGCGGCCCCCGAGCGGGTGTACGAGGCGCTGGCCGACTACCAGGTGACCCGCCCGAAGCTGCTGCCCGCGCAGTACAGCGAGTACGAGGTGCGGGTCGGCGGCGCGGGTGCCGGCACTCAGGTGCACTGGAAGCTCCAGGCGACCGAGAAGCGGGTGCGTGACTGCCTGTTCACCGTCTCCGCGCCCAAGCCCGACCAGCTGGTGGAGAAGGACGCCAACTCCAGCATGGTGATCACCTGGATCGTCTCGGCCGTCGGCGAGGGCCGCTCCAAGGTCACCGTGACCGCCACCTGGCAGGGGGCGACCGGCATCGGCGGCTTCTTCGAGCGCACCTTCGCCCCGAAGGGCCTGAACCGGATCCACGACCAGGTGCTGGCCAACCTCGCCGCCGAGGTCCGCTGAGGCCTCCGCAGGTCCGCCGGGCTCCGCTGAGGCCACCGAGGTCCGCCGGGGACCGCAGGGTTCACTGAGGGCCTCACGTTCCGCTGAAGGCCTCAAGTTCCACTGAGGACCTCACGGTCCACCGGGGTCCGCGAAGCCGCCGGAATCGCCAAGCGTGCGATTCGCGCATGTCGATCCATCAAAGCGATCGAATCGCCCGGGAATTCGAGCGGCTCGGTCGCCCGTACGAGCCGAAAGCCGTACGGGTGGCCGAACCACCACCTGCGGGTGACGGGCGCCGACCGGCACCGGAGAGCCACCCTAGGCTCGCCGCCGTGCATATGACGATCCTTCACGTTTCCCAACCGGTGGACGGCGGAGTCGCCCGCGTCGTCGCCGATCTGGTGCGAGGCCAGCGGGAGGCCGGCCACCGGGTGCTGGTCGCCTGTCCTCGCGGCGGGCGGCTGGCCGAGGAGGCCGCCGCGACGGGCGCGCTGGTCCAGGACTGGCCCGCCCGGCGCTCGCCCGGCCCGGGCACCCTCGCCGAGGCCTGGCGGCTGCGCCGGATCGTCCGGGCGGCCGCGCCCGACGTGGTCCACCTGCACAGCGCCAAGTCCGGGTTGGCCGGCCGGCTCGCGGTGCGCGGCACGGTGCCGACCGTCTTCCAGCCGCATGCCTGGTCCTTCGCCGCCGTCGACGGCGCGCTGGCCGCCGCCACCCTGCGCTGGGAGCGCTTCGCCACCCGCTGGTCGCACCGGCTGCTGTGCGTCAGTGTCCAGGAGCGGGCCGACGGTGTGGCGGCCGGGGTGCACGCCGACTGGGCGGTGGTGCCCAACGGCGTGGACGTGCGCCACTACGCGCCCGCCGACCGCCGCGCCGCCCGGATCGCGCTCGGCCTGGACCTGGACGCCCCGCTCGCGGTGTGCGTCGGGCGGCTGTGCCGGCAGAAGGGCCAGGACGTGCTGCTGGCCGCCTGGCCGGAGGTGCTGCGCCGGGTGCCGCGGGCCCGGCTGGCGCTGGTCGGCGGCGGGCCGGAGGAGCAGCGGATGGCGGAGCTGGTGCGGGAGAGCGCCGAGCCCGCCCGGGTCCGGCTGGTCGGGGACGTGCCGGACCCGCGCCCGTGGCTGGCGGCGGCCGACCTGGTGGTGCTGCCCTCGCGCTGGGAGGGGATGGCGCTGGCCCCGCTGGAGGCGATGGCGGCCGCCCGTCCGGTGCTGCTGACCGACGTGCCCGGCGCCCGCGAGTGCCTGCCGCCGTCCGAGCTCGCGCACGCGGTGGTCCCGCCCGAGGACGCGCGGGCCCTCGCCGCCCGGATGGGGGAAGCGCTGTCGGATCCGACCGAATGTGAGCGGCGCGGCGCCCGGCTGCGTGACCACGTGGTCGGTCGGCATGACGTGCGCACCGTGGTCGAACAGGTGGACGTCCTCTACCGCCACCTGCTGGGCGCCGGCCCGACGGCGGGGCGACGCCGGGCCCGTGTCCCCGAGCGGATCTGATCGTTTCACATGCCGTGAATGCCCGCCGTTTTCGGCGCTGTCGTATTCGCGCCCTCGACCGGATAGGAGGCGAGGAGTCAAATCCCACATACCTATTAATGGGCGGCTGGAATGAATTGGCAAGTCAACTTCCGCCCTGTGCGGCCCGGTTCTGTATTGTCGAATTTCGCCTGCTTCGTTCAGATTTCGCGCCGGGAATTCGCGGTTGAGCCCCTCGTGACCGACTCGTTCGTGACCGTTCCCTTCACGATCGGCCCCGCCACCGGACATCCGAAAGCCGCCAGCGGCAGCAGGTGCTGTCAGGACCGCGCCCACCGGGCCGGGACGGCCGCCCCGCGCCATCCGGTGCCGGGGCACCGTCACCCCGGGCACCCAGCAGGGGAGATCGTGCGCTGATGACCATTGACCACGACAGTGTGCCGCGATCGGGCGGCCCCCTGGCCGGCCCCCGCCGGCCCGGTACCGGGCTGCTCGACCGTCCGACGGGAGTGGCGCACCCCCGAGTGGTCCCGCCGCCGCGCCGACCCCGCAGGACGGTCCGCACCCGGCTGGCCCTGTCGCTCGCGCTGGTCCAGGCCGACATCATCGCGCTGTGCTCCGCCGGCGGCATCGCCAACCGCGCCGTCGACCCGGCCGCCCCGCTCGACCCGCTGCTCGGCGTCCCCGCGGTCCTGCCCCTGCTGCTCCTGCTCAACCTGGCCGGCGGCCTCTACCGCTCCCGGCTCACCCTCTCCGTCCTGGACGAACTGCCCGCGCTGGCCGCCCGGGCCGTGGTCGCCACCGCCTTCGGCGTCACCCTGTCCGGCTGCCTCGGCGACCGCTGGCCCGACTGCGGCCCGGCCGGCCCGGCCCGGCTCACCATCCTGCTCGGCGCCCAGCTGCTGATTGCCGCCGTCGGCCGCGCCATCCTTTACCACCTGGTCCGGCGGGCCCGCCGCAGCCACCCCAGCCCCGTCCTCGTGCTCGGCGCCGGCCGACTCGGCCACCGGGTCGCCGCCGCCCTCCGCGAGCACGGCGAGTACGGGATGCGTCCGGTCGGCTTCCTCGACGCAGACCCGCCGCTGCTGTCCGGCGACACCGACCTGCCCGTGCTCGGCGGCCGCGAGGCACTGGAGCGCGAGGTGCGCCGGTACGGCGTCCAGCACGTGATCGCCACCGCCGGTGCCGAGGACGAGGCCGAGACCGCCGCCATCCTGCGCGAGGCCGCCCGGCTCGGCTGCCAGGTCTGGCTGGTGCCCGCGCTGCGCGAGTACGGCTCACTGCCCGCCACCCCGATCACCGGCGGTGACCACCTGTGGGGCTTCCCCTGCCTGCGGGTCGGCCGCCCGGCGAGGTGCCGCCCCGGCTGGGCCGCCAAACGCGCCCTGGACGTCACCGCCGCCGCGGTCGGCCTGCTGCTGCTCGCCCCCGTCCTGGTGCTCTGCGCCCTCGCCGTCCGCTTCGACACCGGCCCCGGCGTGCTCTTCCGCCAGCAGCGCACCGGCCTGGACGGCCGGGTCTTCACCGTCCTCAAGTTCCGCACCCTGCGCCCGAGCAACGAGCACGAGTCCGCCACCCGCTGGAACATCTCCCAGGACCACCGGATGGGCACCGTCGGCCGACTGCTGCGCAAGAGCTCCCTGGACGAGCTGCCCCAGCTGTGGAACGTCCTGCGCGGCGACATGAGCCTGGTCGGCCCGCGCCCCGAACGGCCCTACTTCGCCATGCGGTTCGGCCAGGCCTACCCCGAGTACGCCGACCGCCACCGGGTCCCGGTCGGCCTCACCGGCCTGGCCCAGGTCAACGGCCTGCGCGGGGACACCTCCATCGAGGACCGGGCCCGCTTCGACAACCGCTACATCGAGAGCTGGAGCCTCTGGCAGGACGTCAAGATCCTGTGCCGCACCGCGGCCCTGATGCTCCACCCGGACGGGAGCTGACCCCGCGTGGCCCTGACCCTCTCCGCTTCCCCTCGCCCGGCCTTACGGAAGGCGCTGCCCGCGCTCGCGGAGCGCACCAGCCCGCTGACCGCGGCCACCGTCCTGCTGGTCTGCGTGCCCACCGGGGAGAAGGACGTCGCCGCCGCCGTCCACATCACCGCCGCCGACCTCGCCTCGCTGGCCCTGGTCGCCCTTACCGCGCTCAACCTGCTGCGCGGGCGGCTGCCCGCGATCAGCCGCACCACCTGCGCGCTGTTCGGCGGGATCGTGGTCGCCGCCGCGGTCTCCACCATCGGCTCGATCGACCCGGCCGCCGGCGTCACCGGCTTCGTCCGGCTCACCCAGGTGTTCGTCCTGGTCCCCGCCGCCGTCCTCTGCTCGCTGCGCGACCGCACCGGCCAGCGCCTGGTCCTCGGCTCCTTCGTGCTCGCCGCGCTGATCCAGGGCGTGGTCGGCGCGAAGCAGTACCTCACCCACACCGGCGCCTCCTACACCGGCCAGCCGATCCGGGCCGTCGGCACCTTCGGCGCACTCGACGTCATGGCGATGTCCAGCGTGGTCAGCTACGGGCTGCTCGCCGCCCTCGCGCTGGCCCTCGGCGAGCGCGGGCCCGGCGGCAACGCCCGGCTGCGCCGCGCGATGTTCGCCGCCGCCGCCTTCCTCTCCTTCCCGCTGGCCGTCTCCTTCAGCCGCGGCAGCTGGATCGCCACCGGTCTCGCCGCCACCGTGCTGCTGCTGCGCGCCGACGCCCGGCTGCTGGTGCGCAGCGCCGTCCTCGGCCTGGCCACCGCGGTCGTCCTGGTCGGCGGCCTCGGCCTCGGCGCCTCCGGCGTCACCGAACGGCTCAGCTCGATCGGCTCCATCTCCGCCGCCCCCGACCAGTCCGTCTCCGACCGGTACGACCTGTGGGCCACCGCCGGACGGATCTGGCAGGACCACCCCGTGCACGGGGCCGGGCCCAAGGCCTTCCAGCAACTGCGCGACAGCCGCGCCCCGCTGCGGCTGTCCTCCGGCAGCGATGCCGCCGACGCCACCATCGGCTTCCAGCGCGAACCGCTGCTCTCCCCGCACAACATGTACCTCCTGGTGCTCAGCGAGCAGGGCCTGATCGGCATCACCGCCTACGGCGCGCTCCTCCTCGCCCTGCTGCTCGGCTGCCTGCGCCACCGCCACGGCCCCGGGCTCGCCGCACTCGCCCTGCTCACCTGGGTACTGGTCGACTTCCTGTACGCCGACATCGGCGGCACCACCACCGTGCTGACCTCCGTCGTCCTCGGCCTCGCCGCCCGCGCGGCCGCACACCGGCCCGAGCGTCCCGCCACCGGGCCGGCGACCACCGGCCCGGCGACCACCGGGGCGGCCCGGTGACCACCGACCAGCCGGCCGCCCTCGCCTCCTCCCTCCCGGCCCCCCGCAGCGCCCCCGGCCAGGACCCGGCCGCCGAGCACCACCCGGCCCCCCGGCGCGGCTTCGTCGCCAAGGCCTTCGGCATCACCGTCGTCCTCAGCGCCGCCGGCTCCGGCCTCGGCCTGCTGCGCGACCTCCTGCTGGCCCGCTACTTCGGTGCCAACCAGGGCACCGATGCCTTCCTGGTCGCCTGGACCGTTCCCGAGACCGCCGCACCGCTGCTGATCGAGGACGCCATGTCCTTCCTCATGGTGCCGGCCTTCGCCCTCGCCCTGGTGCTGCGCGAGGAGGACCCGGACGCCCCCGACCCGGTCCGCCAGCTGGTCCGTGCCACCCTGCCCTGGCTGCTGATCGCGCTCGGCGGCCTCGCCCTGGCCGTCGCCCTGGGCGCCCCGGAACTGGTCGAACTCCTCGCCCCCGGCCTCACCGACCCCGGCCTGGCCGTCACCTGTACCCGGATCACCGCGATCACCGTGCTGCCCTTCGGCGTGGCCGGCTTCCTGGTCGCCGCGCTGCGCGCCCACCACCGCTTCACCGCCCCGGCCGGCATCTACGTCGCCTACAACCTCGGCATCCTGGCCGTCCTGCTCTGCTTCCACTCCTACCTCGGCGTGCGCTCCGCCGCCCTCGGCGTCGCGGCCGGCAGCCTGCTGATGGCCGGCCTGCTGGTGGGCCCCTTCCTGCGCAGGCTGCGCCAAGGCCCGCCCGGCGCAGGCCGAGGCCGCCGCTCGCGCCGGGCCCTGGTGCTGATGCCGCTCGCGCTGCTGCCGGTGGCCGCCTTCACGCTCACCCGCCAGTCCCAGGTCTTCGTCGAGCGCTACCTCGGCTCGGCGCTGCCGCCGGGCACCATCTCGCACCTCAACTACGCCGCCAAGGTCTCCCAGCTCGCCATGACGTCGGGCCTCCTGATCTGCACCGTCACCTTCCCGCTGGTCGCCCGGGCACTTGCCGCCGGGGACCTCACCGCCGCCCGCGACCGGGTGGAGCAGGACCTCGGCCAGGCCGCGGCCGTCGTCCTGCTCGGCACCGCCTTCCTGATGGCCTGCGCCCCCTCGGTGGTCTCGCTGCTGTTCGAACGCGGTGCCTTCGGCCCGCACGACACCGCCGCCACCGCCGACGTCATCCGGGTGTACAGCTTCGGCCTGCCCGCCCAGGCACTCATCGGCGTGATGATCCGCCCCTACTTCTCGCTGCGTCCGGTGGTCCGCCGGGCCGACGACCCGGGCACCGAGGACGGCCGTCGCCGGCTGCTCGACTGGTACCCGGCCGCCGCGATGGTGTTCGGCCTCGGCGTCACCGTCACCACCGGCCTGCTCACCACACCCGGCTTCGGCGCCCTGGGGCTGGCCGCCGGCAACGCGGCCGGCATCACCACCACCGCCGCACTGCTGCTGCACGGCCTGGTGCTCCGCGGCATCCCGTTGCGGCTGCGCCGGGTGCTCGGCGGCCACGGCCGGCTGGTGGTCGCCGCCGCCGGGGCCACCGTGCTCGGCACCGCCGCCGCAGGACTGGCCGCCGACCCCCTGCTCTCGACCCTCCTCGGAGGCCTCACCGTGGCGCTGGCCTTCGCGGCCCTCGGCACCGGGCTCGGCGCCCGCGAGGTGCGCGGCCCGGTCCTCGCCGTCGCCCGGGCCCTGGGGCCCGTCCGGAACCCGCGAACCGTCGCCGAAGAAGGGAAGCGCCCCCATGGACGATGAACGGGGAACCGTCCGTTCGGCCCGGGCGAGCGTCAGCAGCACACCGCCGCACCGGGCACGACCGCCCAGGAGCCGCCGCCCGGTCGGCGGACCGCCGATCCCCGGCTCCGCCTCGCCGTGGATCCTCGTGTACCACTCGGTGACGGTCGAGAAGGAGAACCCCGACGGCCCGGCCGCCGGCTTCTGCCACCCCTACGGCGCCGTCGACCTGCCCACCGCCCCGGCCGTGCGCGACGCCGGGTACGACCACGCCTGCGCCATCGCGCACTCCCCGGTCACCGGCCGCTTCGCACTGCCCCGCTGCTACGCCGGCGACCGCGACGGCGCCTGGCGGCTGCGCGCCGAGAAGGGCCGGCACCGGCTGGGCGCCGCCGTCACCGAGCTGCGCCGGTCCCGCCGGGAGCCCCGGCCATGAGGGTGCTGCACATCGTCACCGGCCTGGCCTCCGGCGGCGCCGAGCGTCAACTCCAGCTGCTGCTGGGCCACCTGCCGGCGCACCAGCAGTGCGAGGTGCTCGCCCTGACCAACCCCGGCACGGTCGCCGCCGCGCTGCGCGCCGACGGCGTCACCGTCCACCACCTCGGCATGCGCGGCAACCGGGACCTCGGCGCGCTGCCCCGGCTGGTCCGACTCGTCCGGGCCGGCCACTACGACCTGGTGCACACCCACCTCTACCGGGCGCAGCTGTACGGCCGGCTGGCCGCCCGGCTGGCCGGGGTGCGCGCGGTGGTCTCCACCGAGCACTCGCTGCATGCCGGGGTGATCGAGGGCCGTCCGGTCACCCGGGGCGTCAAGGGCCTCTACCTGGTGGCCGAGCGGCTCGGCAGCACCACCGTCGCGGTCTCCCGCCAGGTCGCCCAGACACTGTGCTCCTGGGGCGTCCCGCCGGCCCGCATCGAGCTGATCCCGAACGGCATCGACACCTCCCGCTACCGTCTCCCGCCCGCCGAACGGGCCGCCGCCCGCCGCCGGCTGCGCGCCGAGCTCGGTCTGCCGTACGGGAGTTGGGTGGTCGGCGGGGTGGGCCGGCTGGTTCCCGGCAAGCGCTTCGAGGTGCTGGTCGAGGCGCTCGCCGACCTCGACCCGGCCACCCGGCTGGTGCTGGTCGGCGAGGGCCCGGAGCGCGCCGCGCTGGAGCGCCGGGCCGACGAACTCGGCGTGCGGGAGCGGCTGGTGCTCACCGGTGAGCGCGACGACGTGCCCGAACTGCTGGCCGCCCTGGACGTGTTGGCCGCCCCCTCCACCACGGAGACCTTCGGCCTCGGCGTCCTGGAGGGCCTCGCGGCCGGGCTGCCGGTGCGGCACAGCGCCTGCCCGGCGCTCGACGAACTGCCGCCCAGCGCCGCCCCGCAGGCCCGCCGCATCCCCTCCGAGCCCGCCGCCTACGTCGCCGCGCTGCGCGACCTGCGGCCGCTCAGCAGGCACACCGCCGACCCGCTGCCGCACCCCCCGGCCGTCGGCCACTACGACATCGCCCGGGTCGCCTCAGACCTGGGTGCCCTCTATGACCGGCTGGCCCGCGACTGAACGCCCGCCACTGCCGGAACCGCCGTACCAGACCCAAGGAGCCACACCCATGACCACTCCGCGCCGAAGCGCCCGCCGCCTGGTCCGCCGCTGGTGGCCGGTGGCGCTCGCGGTTCCGCTGGGCGCCGCGGCCGGCGCCGGGTACGCCGTCGTCTCGCACCCGTCGTACTCCGCCAACGCCTACGTCCTCGTGGTCGCGCAGAACCCCGGGGAGGCCGCGATCGCGACCAACTTCGCCCAGGCGTACGGCCGGCTGGCCGGCCGGCCGCAGGTGCTCGCGGCGGCCGCCGCCGAGACCGGCCACACCCGGTCCGAGCTGGCGTCCCTGGTGCACGGGACGACCTCCCCGGACGCCCCGATGATCGAGATCACCGGCACCGGGCAGCGCCCCCAGCAGGCCGCCCGGGCCGCCGACGCGGTGGCCCGGGCGCTGGTCGCCTTCGCCAACACCAGCAGCAAGGACACCAACGTCCGACTGGTGACGCTGTCCCCGGCCGCCGCGCCGGACAGGCCGACCACGCCGTCCGGGAAGCTGGACGTCGCGGTCGGCGGGGCGGCCGGGCTGTTGTTGGGCGCGCTGGTGATGACGACCCGCCGTCGGGGCGGCAGGGGGACGTCGGAGGCCGCCGGGAGCCCCGGAACGGCGCAGGCCGCGCAGGCACCGCAGGTCGCGCAGGCACCGCAGGCACCGGAGGCCCCTGCTGCTCCCGTGCCGGTGGCGGTGGCGGTCCCGAGGACGCCGCGCCCGCGCAGCGAGGAGCCGGCCAAGGCCAAGACCGAGTCCAAGCCTGCCTCCGAGTCCAAGGCCGAGGCCGAGCCCAAGGCGGAGGCCAACCCCCGAGCCGAGTCCGAGACCGGGGCGGCGACCGAGGGGACGAAGGCTGAGGGCTCGAAGGCCGAGGGGGCGAAGGTCGAGGACACGAAGGTCAATGGCTCGAAGGGGAAGGGCGCGAAGGCCGAGAAGAAGACCGCCGGGAAGACCGACAAGAGCACCGGCGTCGAGCCCGGGGTCGAGGAGCAGCCCCCGGCCGAGGAACAGCCCGCCGTCGCGGAGCAGCCCCCTGTCACGGAACGGCCCGCCGCCCGGTCGAAGGCCCCGGCCGGGAGCGGCCGATGAGCACCGAGACCCGCAGAAGCGTCCTGCCCGCCCCGTCGACGGCGCCGGCCTGGACCACCGAGGTGCGCTGCGAGGACGACGCCCTGGACGCCCTCGCCGAGGAGTGGGACGACCTGGCCGCCCGCTGCCGGACGGCCACCTTCTTCCAGGCCTCCCACTGGCAGCGCTCCTGGTGGCGTCACTACGGCCGCCCCGGCAGCCTGCTCGTGGTGCTGGTCCGCCGGGACGGCCGGCTGGTCGGCGCGGGCGCCTTCGTGCGCCGCGGCGGACCGCTCGGCGGCCTGACCGGCCTCGGCGGCGGACTGGTCGACTACACCGACGTCCTGCTCGACGACGAGTGCGCCGACCGGGCCGCCGCCGAGTTCGCCGCCGCCCTCCCGCTCGCCCGCCCGTGGCAGTGGCTGGAGCTGCGCGAGGTGCACCCCGAGGCGGCGGTGCAGCGGGTGTACGAGCACTGGCGCGGCAGCCGCCGCCGCTACCAGGACTCGCTCTGCCAGTACCTGCCGGCCGTCCCGATGGACCAGCTGCTCAAGCGGGTGCCCGGCAAGACCGCCCAGCGCAGCCGGGTGAAGCTCCGCAAGATCGCCGAGGCCGGGGTGAAGGTCCGTTCGACCCCGGTGGCCGAGGTGCCGCAGGCGCTGGACGGATTGCTGCGGCTGCACTTCCTGCAGTGGCAGGCGCGCGGCATCACGCCCGAGCACCGCACCGAGCGGTTCGCCCGGCACCTGAGCGAGTCCACCACCGGACTGGTCGCCGCCGGCAAGGCCGCCGTCCACCAGTTCCACCTGGACGGCCGGCTGGTCGCAGTGAACCTGCTGCTGCTCTGCCCGTCCTTCGGCGGGCTGTACATGTACGGCGCGCACCCGGCGCTGCGCGAGCGGCTGGACATCGCCGGGCTGCTGTTCAGCGCGGCGCTGGACGAGACGGTCGGCGCGGGCGTTCCGGTGCTCGGCCTGCTGCGCGGCCAGGAGCCGTACAAGCAGCGCTGGCGGCCGGACCAGCTGTCCAACCAGCGGCTGCTGCTCGGCCCGGCGGGGGCGGCACCGGCGGCCGCCGTCCGGGCCGGGGCGGTGTGCGCCCGGCAGGCGGCGGCGCACCAGCTGCGCACCCGCTTCCCCCGGCTCAAGGAGGCACTGCTGGCCCGCCGCCGCAGCTGACCGCTCAGTGCCGGGCGTGCGTCGCGCCCGCCGGCTTGCCCGTCGGCCGACCGGTCGTCGGACGGGCCGACGGGCTCGCCGTCCCACCGGGCGCGGCGGAGCCCCCGGGCACGGCGGGTGCGGACGGCACGGCGGGTGAGTCCGGCGGGCTGGGCGGGCCCGGCACCGCAGGCACGTCCGGCGCGGCCGGGACGACGGGTGCCGCCGGCGCCTCCGCCGACGTCGGCGCCCCCTTCGAACCGGCCATCAGCTGCTTGAACGTCGCCGCCGAGCGGGGATTGCGGTCGCACTCGAAGAAGCCGTGCGGGCAGTAGTCGGTGACGGTCTGGTAGGCGGTGTCGTGGGTGCGGATCCAGTCGACCATCCGCTGCACGAACTCGGGGTTGTCGCCGTTGCGGAACAGCCCCCACTCCGGGTAGGAGACCGGCTTGCCGCGCTTGGCGGCGAACTCCACCTGGTCCTGCAGGCCGTACGGCTCGTGCACGTAGTCGTCGAAGGTGCCGCCGGCGGGCTGGTCGTAGTTGTCCATGCCGATGATGTCGACCACGTCGTCGCCGGGGTAGCACTTGGTCCACGGGACGGCGTCCAGGCCCCGGCTGGGGGCGAAGTCGAAGCGGAAGCGCTGCCCGGGCACCGAGCGCATCACCCCGACGATCCGCCGCCAGTACGCCTTCCACGCGGACGGGTCGGGTTTGCAGCGGTGGGTGTAGGTGGTGCCGTTCATCTCCCAGCCGAGAGTGAGCACGGTGTCCGCGCCGCCCAGCGCGACCAGCCGGCGCGCGAGCGTGAGGAAGTGCCCGTCGAAGTCCCCGCGCGCTCCCTGGGCGAGCAGCTTGGCGACCTCGCCGTCCGGCACGTTCGCCTCGCTGGGCACCAGCATCGGCACGCCGAGCACCAGCAGCCGGGACGGATCGGCCCGCCGCCACTGCGACCACAGGCCGAGCACCATCGGCTCGCCCTCGACGTCGCTCCAGCCGTTGCCCGCCAGATAGGTGTGGCCGACCTGCATGTTCGCGTCGCCCAGCCACTGCGCGTACTGGCGGATCTGCGGGATGTAGTCGTCCCAGGACCCGACGAAGGCACCGAACGGCGGCTCGTGACTCGGCCGCTGGACCGGCGGGCGGGAAGCCGCGCCACGCGGTTCGGAGGCGTCCGGGGAGAGACTGTGCCGTTCGGTCTGGCTGAACGGCGTCCCGGCCGGGACGCTGGCCGTGGCCATCAGCAGCAGGGTGGCGGCGGCCAGCGTCAGGCGGCCGATTCGCATGGTGCTCTCCTCCGGACGTCGCGGGCGGGGCGCACGGTCTCGGCGTGGACGGACCGTGACGCCCCGCTCGCCGACAGTAGGCCCAAAGGAGGAGGGAAAAGCCGAATGTCACCCTAAAGTGGGTGCCACTTGAATGCCGTCCACCGGAACGTCCGCCGCAACGGCCGGCGACCGGCTGTCAGGTATCAGCTCTGTAACGGTCCCGCCGGGCCCTTCCGGACAGATCCGGCACGCCCGACGGAGCGGCCGGAGCGCCGACGGCGCAGGTGGGCGGGTGGACGTACGGGGAGGGCCCGCGCGGCCGGGCGGACGCCCGACGCGACGGGCCGGTGGCGCAACCGGGCTGACTCGCGTGCCTGCTGAAAGGTACGCTCCGCCCGTGTCCTGGAAGCCTCTGCGTGTACTGACCCCCCGCTCGATCCTGCCTGCCTCGGCGGTGGTGCTGGTCCTTGCGGCCGGAGCGGCGGCGCACGCGAACAAGCCGGTGCCGTTCGGTGACCGGGTCGCGGGACCGGGCGACGCGGGGGCGACGCCGGTGAACTCCGAGTCGCTCAGCTCGACCGACCTCGACCTGCGGGTGGGGCCCGGCCTGGAGGCCTTCCACAAGCAGACCGGCGAGCAGGCCTGGTCCTACCGCCGCGAGGGCGCCGAGGCGCTCTACCTGGCGATGGCCGGTGACAACGCGATCGTGGTCTGGGACGACGGCATGGTCACCTCGGTGCGCCCCGGCGACCACGAGGTGCGCTGGCACCGTGCGGTGCCCGGCCTGGCCGACTGGCTGCACGGCGACGGCGAGCCCGGCGCCGACAAGCGGACCGACGCCCAGCGCAAGGCGCTCGCCAAGCAGCGGGCCGCGGGCGCGCTGCACACCGTCCAGCGGGACGGCTCGCCCTGGCTGGCGCTGGTCACGCCGAACCTGACCATGGGCCTGCGCGACGCCGACGGCGACCTGCGCTACAACGACAAGCCCTCCGCCGGCTGCGCCTACGACCCGCTGCGCACCGTCCACACCGACTACGCCGTGCTCATCCCGCGCACCTGCACCAACAGCAGCGGGCAGGCCGTCTCCGGCGGCATCACCGGCTACCGGCTGGACAGCAACGGCTGGGCCATGAGCACCGGGCCGGCCGCCACGGTCAAGGTGCTGGACCGCAGCCGGGTGGAGATCACCGACGGCCCGATCGTCCCGCCCAGGGTGTTCGACACCAAGGCGGCCGCGCCCGAGACGGCCTGCGGCGGCGTGGGCGCGCTGTTCGCGGCGGTCCGCCCGCAGGGCGGCTGTGCGGCGGACCCGTCGCCGAACCCGGCCGCCGGCGACCCGGCGGCCCAGACGAACCCCCCGGCCCCGGACGCCGAGGCTGCCACCGGAGCCCCCGCGGTGGACCAGCCGGCCGCGCAGCCGCAGTAGCCGGGAGGGCTCGCGGACGACGGCCCTCGGTCGGTGGGCCGGCGGTCGGTGTGCCGCTGTTCGGTGTGTGCCGGCAGTCGCCGGGAGCCGGTGAATACCCCAGGGCGGTACTTCTCCGGGGGTGGTGCGGGGCCCGGTAGACTTGCCGCCATGGCTATCTTCTCCGGGCAATAGCGGGCGGCGGCGCCACGAGGGTCGCGCCGACCGCCGATGAAGCCCCCACACGCCAAACCCGGCCCCGGGTCCGTCCCACCCGGCCGCCCGCTCACGTCCCAGGAGTAGTCCCCAGCCATGATTTCCACCAACGCCCTCGAACTGCGTGCCGGTGCCCGGATCCTGATCGAGTCCGCGAGCTTCAAGGTCGCCGCCGGTGACCGGATCGGTCTGGTCGGCCGCAACGGCGCCGGCAAGACCACTCTCACCAAGGTGCTGGCCGGCGAGGGCCTGCCGGCCGCCGGTACCGTCACCCGTTCGGGCGAGGTCGGCTACCTCCCGCAGGACCCGCGCACCGGTGACCTGGACGTCCTCGCCAAGGACCGCATCCTGTCCGCCCGCGGCCTCGACACCGTGCTGAAGAAGATGCGCGAGAACGAGGACCGGATGGCCAACGGCAAGGGCTCCACCCGGGACAACGCGATGAAGAAGTACGCCCGGCTGGAGACCGAGTTCCTCACCAAGGGCGGGTACGCCGCCGAGGCCGAGGCCGCCACCATCGCCGCCGCGCTGGGCCTGCCGGACCGCATCCTCGGCCAGCCGCTGCACACCCTCTCCGGCGGCCAGCGCCGCCGTGTCGAGCTGGCCCGGATCCTCTTCTCGGACTCCGACGTGCTGCTGCTCGACGAGCCCACCAACCACCTGGACGCGGACTCGATCGCCTGGCTGCGGGACTTCCTGAAGACCTACAAGGGCGGCTTCATCGTCATCTCGCACGACGTCGACCTGGTCGAGACGGTCGTCAACAAGGTCTTCTACCTGGACGCCAACCGCTCCTGCATCGACGTCTACAACATGGGCTGGAAGCAGTACCAGCAGCAGCGCGAGGACGACGAGAAGCGCCGCAAGCGCGAGCGGGCCAACGCCGAGAAGAAGGCCGCGACCCTCAACGCCCAGGCCGACAAGATGCGCGCCAAGGCGACCAAGACGGTGGCCGCGCAGAACATGGCCCGCCGGGCCGAGAAGCTGCTGTCCGGGCTGGAGCAGGTGCGTCAGAGCGACAAGGTCGCCAAGCTGCGCTTCCCCGAGCCCGCCCCCTGCGGCAAGACCCCGCTGACCGCGAGCGACCTGTCCAAGTCGTACGGCTCGCTGGAGATCTTCGCGGGCGTGGACCTGGCGATCGACCGCGGTTCGCGGGTCGTCGTCCTCGGTCTGAACGGTGCGGGCAAGACCACCCTGCTGCGGATGCTGGCCGGGGTGGAGCAGCCGGACACCGGCGAGGTGATCCCCGGCCATGGTCTGAAGATCGGCTACTACGCCCAGGAGCACGAGACCCTGGACGCGGACCGCAGCGTGCTGGAGAACATGCGCTCGGCCGCGCCGGACACCGACCTGGTGCAGATCCGCAAGATCCTGGGCTCCTTCCTGTTCTCCGGCGACGACGTCGACAAGCCGGCCGGGGTGCTCTCCGGTGGCGAGAAGACCCGTCTGGCGCTCGCCACCCTGGTGGTCTCCTCCGCCAACGTGCTGCTGCTCGACGAGCCCACCAACAACCTCGACCCGGCCAGCCGCGAGGAGATCCTGGGCGCGCTGCGCGAGTTCGCCGGCGCGGTCGTCCTGGTCACCCACGACGAGGGCGCGGTCGACGCGCTCCAGCCGGAGCGGATCATCCTGCTGCCGGACGGTGTGGAGGACCTCTGGAGCCCGGCCTACGCCGATCTGGTCTCCTTGGCCTGACCGGAAGTAGACGCGAGATCCGCTTTTCAGATGAGAATATCTAGTCCTTTCGGCGTGTCCGGGAATGAAGTAGACCCGGATTCCGTTTAAGGACTTTCCGTCGGCCCGCCACTCGATCGTGGTCGGGCCGACGCTGCTGATCAGCAGTTTCGCGGTGAGCGGCGGTATCAATCCAGGGGGCGTGCACTCTGTGTGAGCGCCCTGATGCGCTCGGATCACCACCGGCGGACCGCGCATTTCCGACACCGACCTTGTCGAATGGGTGGCCAGGACGCGGTGGATGGGTGATCATGGGAATCTGACCGAGCAACGCTACGAGGAGGCACGGGTGGCCGAGACTCTGAAAAAGGGCAGCCGGGTGACCGGTGCCGCGCGTGAGAAGCTCGCGGCCGATCTCAAGAAGAAGTACGACTCCGGGGCGAGCATTCGCGCTCTCGCGGAGGAGACCGGTCGTTCGTACGGCTTCGTGCACCGGATGCTGAGCGAGTCCGGAGTGATCCTCCGGGGCCGCGGCGGTGCCACGCGGGGCAAGAACAAGGCAACTGCCGGGGCCGGTTCCTGACGGTTCGTCAGCCATTGGCTGGATGACGCGGCGGCAGGGCGCCGACCGAGGAGACGACGGCTGGCCACCAGCTGGGCGTCCGCCCTCGGGTCGTGTGGACCGGCCGCCGATCGTCATGTCCGGGATGCCGCCCGTCCCCCATTCCTCGCCTCCGTTCGTTTTCCTTTCGCTCCTCGATTTCGCCCCTCGGCCTCCCTCTTCGCCGAGCATCGTGGGCCCGTCGATCTTTCCGGGCCGGGGGCACTGCCCTCGCGCGTCGAGTTTTGTTACTCTCCGGTAGCCAAGTCCCTCGCCACCGGAGGTCCCCGCATGACCGCTCCCGCCATCGACCCGCAGGCCCCGAGCTGGGAGCGGGACGGCGTCCGCCTGGAGATCGAAGGCGAACTCGCCGTCATCACCCTGTGTCAGCCGAAGCGGCGCAACGCCCAGTCGCCCGCCCTCTGGCGCGCTCTCGCCGACGCGGGCCGTGAGCTGCCCGGCAGCGTCCGGGTGGTGCTGCTGCGTGCGGAGGGGCTCTCCTTCTCCGCCGGGCTGGACCGGGCCATGTTCACCCCCGAGGGCATCCCCGGCGAGCCCACCTTCCTCCAGCTCGCCGCCTCCGGCGACCGGGAGCTGGACGAGGCCATCGCCTCGTATCAGGAGGCCTTCACCTGGTGGCGCCGCCCGGACCTGATCTCCATCGCTGCGGTCCAGGGCCACGCCGTCGGTGCGGGCTTCCAGCTGGCCCTCGGCTGTGACCTGCGAGTGGTCGCCGAGGACGCCCGGTTCGCGATGAAGGAGACCTCGCTGGGCCTCGTCCCGGACCTGGCCGGCACCAAGCCGCTCACCGACCTCGTCGGCTACGCGCGAGCCCTGGAGATCTGCGCGACCGGCCGCTGGGTGGGCGCCGAGGAGGCCGCCGCGACCGGGCTGGCCAACCTGGTGGTGCCGGGCGAGGAGCTGGACGCCGCCGCCCGCGACCTCGCGGCGGCCCTGCTGGCCGCCCCGCGCGGCGCGGTGATCGAGACCAAGGCCCTGCTGCAGGGGGCCGCCGGGCGCTCCTTCGACGAGCAGCGTTCGGCCGAACGGGCGGCGCAGGCCCGCCGGCTGCGGGAGCTCGCCGGGATCGGCGACTGACTGCACGGCAACGACGCAGGGCCCGACCCCGAGGGATCCCCCCGGGGTCGGGCCCTGCGTCGTGCATGGGGCGGGGCGAGGTGGGGCGTCGGCGCTCGGCGAGCGGGGATCGTGGCGAAATGCCAGAGTTAGGGGGGTTTGCGATATAGCTGGAGCCGCACGACGGGAGAAGCACCCATGCCTGACACTCCGACGCCCGCGACCATGCACAAGCACACCGGCAGCGCCGCGCCTGCCGGTCCGCCGCCGGGTGCCGGCGGTGCCAGGCCGGTGGGGGAGCGCGGCCACACCGCGCTGGCCGTCGGCGTGGTGGAGAAGATCGCCGGGATGGCGGCCCGCGAGGTCACCGGGATCCACGCGCTCGGCTCCGGGCTCGCCCGTACCTTCGGCGCGATGCGGGACCGGGTGCCCGGCGGCAAGTCCAGCGTCGGGCGGGGCATCAAGGCCGAGGTCGGTGAGAAGCAGACCGCGATCGACATCGCCCTGGTGGTCGAGTACGGCGTGGTCATTCCCGAACTCGCCCGCCAGGTGCGGGAGAACATCATCAACGCGGTCGAACGGATGACCGGCCTGGAAGTCGTCGAGGTCAACATCGCGGTCAACGACGTCCATCTCCCGGACGAGCTGGAGTTCGAGGAGGAAGAGGAGCCGGTGGCGGTGTCCGGGCAACGGCCGAAGCTCAAGTAACGGGGCCGGGCGTGGGCGGGGCGGCGGCGGGCCGGGGCCGGCCGAGGTCGGCCGGGGTCCGGTCCGAGGACCAGTCGAGGTAGCGGGAGACTAGGGAGTAGCGGATGAACCTGGCCATCATCGGCCTGGTGGTTGGCATGGCCCTCGGCTTCGCCGGGTACTTCGGTGGGTTCGCGGCCTTCCTGCTGGTGGCCGCGCTCGGGCTGGTCGGTTTCGTGATCGGGCGCTTGCTGGAGGGTGACATCGATCTCGGCGATCTCGGTGACCTGCTCCGCGGCCGCGACCGGCGCCGTTGATGGCGGGCCCCGCGTCGGTTCCGGCTGTGCTTTCCGGTTCGGGGTCCGTGCCGGAGCGTCGGGGGCGGCTCAGGGTCGCCGACCGGGTGTACGCCCGGATCGCGGATCGGGCCACTCGGGAGGTGCTGTCCGAGGCCTGGCCCGCCGGACGGGCGAAGGGGGCGCCGCCGCATGTCTCGGTGACCGTACCGGGGAGCACGGTGAAGGTCCGGGTGGCACTTGAGCTGCCGTTCCCTTCGGACATCGCGGCGCTGGCCGGGGCGGTGCGGCAGCGGATCAGGGAGCGGGTGGCGGGGCTGACCGGGGTCAGGGTGTCGGAAGTGGTCGTCGTGGTCGAGAAGTTGGTGACGGGGGGTGCCTCGTGAACGCGGAGGTTTCCGGGGCGGAGGTTCCCGGGGCCGAAGGCGTGCCGGCGCCGGCGTCGGGGGCTCGGCCGGGGAAGGTGAGGCGGCTGCGGGCGCCTCGTACGGCTGCGGCGGCGTTGGTGGCGACGGGGGTACTGGTGGTGGCGGGGGCGCTGCTGTACGACGTGGTCGCCGTGCGGTTGGGGAAGCCGGCGCGGCAGTGGCGGGCACAGATCGCGGACGAGCTGGCGACACGGCACCTCGACGACCTGGGGGTGCTGGTGGGGGCCGGAGCGGCGACCCTGCTCGGCGGGTGGCTGCTGTGGCTGGCCGTCGCGCCCGGGCTGCGACGGTGGCTCGTGCTGCGGCCGTACGGCGGGACGACCGCGGCCATCGACCGGGCCGGGGTCGGGCACCTGTTGGCGGACCGGGCGGCGGGGCTGGACGGGATCGACCACCTGCGGATCCGGGTCGGGCGGCGGCGGGTCCGGGTGTCGCTGGTGGGGGTGGCGGATCCGGCGTTGGTGCAGCGGCAGTTGCGGGACGAGCTGGGACGGGTGGGATTGGGGCGGCCGATACGGCTGGACGTGCGGGCGGCGCGGGGGGCCGCGGGCGTGGTGGGGGAGGACTCGGGTGGGGGTGCCGGTGCTGGGACGGGGGCTGGGGCGGCCGGCGGTGAGGGGGTGGCGCGGTGAGCAGAACGGTCGTCAACCGGGTGATGCTGGGGATGGTGGGGGCGGTCCTGCTGGTGGCCGGGGTGCTGGTGCTGGCGGGCGGGTTCGACCTGTACCGGCGGCTGGGCGTACATCCGCCGCAGTGGTGGCCGCTCACCTCGCCCGACCAGCCGGTGGTGAGCGCCAGTTCGCGGGTGCGGTGGGTGGCGTCGGCGTGGTGGTGGCCCACGGTGATCGGCGGGCTGACCGTGCTGGTCGTGGGGACGGCGTGGTGGCTGGTGGCACAGCTGAGGCGCAGTGGGCTGTCGAGCATCGCGGTGCCGACACCGGGGGTTTGCGGGCTTCGACTGCGGGTCGGTGCGCAGGCGCTGGAGGAGGCGCTGGAGAACCGGACGGCGGTGCTGCCGGAGGTCGAGCGGGCCGGGGTGCGGCTGGTGCGGGCGCCGAAACATCCGCGGTTGCGCGGGGCGGTGCGGTTGCGGCCGGGCGGGGATCCGGCCGCGCTGGTGGAGCACTTCGAGGACGGGCCTCGTTCGGATGCGTGCGGGAGCCTGAGGCTGGCGGAGTTGCCGGCCGATCTGCGGATCCGGGTTCTGCAGGGGGCCCCCGCCGAGCCGCGGCATGGGCGGGGTCGGCGGGGGCGGCGGCGGAGGCTGCCGAGGGTGGAATAGCCGGGACCGGTCGGTCAGGGCTGAGCAACCGAGAGTGAAGCGGCAAGAGCCGAGAGGGGCGGGGTGGGGGTCAGAGGGTGCGGAGGGCGCCGCCGTCGACGGGGACCATGACGCCGGTCAGGTAGGAGGCGGCGGGGGAGAGCAGGAAGGCGGCGACCTTGCCGAACTCCTCGGGGGTGCCGTAGCGGCGGAGCGGGATGGTGGCGTTGGCCTGGGCACGGGCGGCGTCGGGGTCGGGGGCGAGGCCGTCGAGCTCGCGGACCCGGTCGGTGTCGATCCTGCCCGGGAGCAGACCGAGCACGCGGATGCCGCGGGGGCCGAGCTCGTCGGCGAGGGCCTTGGCGGCCATGGCGAGACCCGGGCGCAGACCGTTGGAGATGCCCAGGCCGGGGATCGGCTGGCGGACCGAGCTGGAGAGCACGAAGGCGATCACACCGCCGTCGGGGAGCGCGGCGGCGGCGGCTCGGGCGAGTCGGAGGGCACCGAGGAAGACGGACTCGAAGGCGTCGCGCCAGGCGTCCTCGGGGGTGGTCTCGACGGGGCCGGCTTGGGGGCCGCCGACACTGATCAGGATGCCGTCGAGACGGCCGAAGTGCTCTCGGGCCTCGGCGATGAGGCGCTCGGGGGTGTCGGGGGAGGCGTTGTCGGCGACGAGGCCACGGGCGGTGCCGAAGGTCTCGAGTTCGGCGACGGCGGTGTCGACGGCTTGCCGGGTGCGGCCGCTGATGAGCACGCGGGCGCCGTCGGCGGCGAGTTCGCGGGCGCTGGCGAGGCCGAGGCCCCGGGTGGCGCCGGTGACGATGTAGGCCTTGTCTTTCAGTCCGAGATCCATGGGGACATAGTGCCCGGTGGGGGTCGGGGTCTGCGGGCCGGGGCTCTCGGGAGGGTGGGGGAGTGGGTGGGCTTCTGCGCGGGCGCGCGGGTTTCGCCCTGCGCGCCCGTCGGGGTGGGGCGGGTTGGGGCGGGTTGGGGCTGGCGTTGACGTTGGGGGGAAGGTTTACGGTCGTTGCCGGAAGCACGGAAGGAGTGGTTCGGCGTGCGGATCGGGGAGTTGGCGGAGCGGGCGGGGACGACCACGCGGGCGTTGCGGTACTACGAGCAGTTGGGGTTGTTGCCGGCCCGGCGGGCGGGCAACGGGTACCGGGCGTACGACGAGGCGGATCTGCGGTTGCTGCGGGAGATCCGGATGTTGCAGGACTTCGGGTTCGGGCTGGAGGAGACCAGGCCGTTCGTGGAGTGTCTGCGCGCGGGGCACCCGGAGGGGGACTCGTGCCCGGCCTCTCTGGAGGTGTACCGCCGGAAGTTGGGGGAGCTGGACGAGTGCATCGCCCGGCTCCAGGACGTGCGGGCGCAGGTGGCGGGGCAGTTCGATCGGGCGGTGAGGGCCCGGGACGAGTTGGCCGCCGTTCAGGAACCGCCTCTTTGTGAACTGGTGAAGGAGTAGACGGTGGTGGAGATCACGGGTGTGCCGGCGGTGACGGACGAGACGTTCGCCGCGGAGGTGCTGGCGGCCGAGGGACCGGTGCTGGTGGACTTCACGGCGGACTGGTGCCCGCCGTGCCGGATGATGGCGCCGGTGCTGGCGGACATCGCACGGGAGGAGGCGCACCGGCTGCGGGTGGTGAGCGTGGACGTGGACCACAACCCGCGGACGCAGTCGGCGTACGGGGTGCTGTCGATGCCGACGCTGATGGTGTTCCGGGACGGGCAGCCGGTGCGGTCGGTGGTGGGGGCGCGGGCGAAGGCGCGGTTGCTGAGGGAGCTGGACGACGTTCTCTAGACGGGGACGGCGTCGAGCGGGACCTCGGCTTCGGCGGCCTGCTTGGCGCGGTCCTTGGCCTCGCGCCGGGCGAGGACCCAGACACCGACCGGGATCATCGCGGTGAACAGCCACCACTGGATGGCGTAGGCCATGTGCGGGCCGATGTCGGAGTGGTTGGGCTCGGGGATCAGCTCGGGCTGGTCGGCCGGGGCCGGGGTGGTGCCGGTGAGTTCGAGGTAGCCGCCGAGGAGGGGGGCGCCGGTCCGCTTGGCCTGCTCGTCGGTGTTGATCAGGTTGAACTGGCGGTCGGGCAGGCCGGTGCGGTCCTTGATGCCGCTGGCGCCGTAGGTCTCCTCGGCGCGCAGGCGGCCGGCGAGGGAGACCTCGCCGGTGGGGGCGGACGGGACGGGCGGGTACTCGGTGGCTCCGGTGCCGGAGGCGACCCAGCCGCGGTTGACCAGGACGGTGCCCTTGCCGTCGGCGAGCTGGAAGGGGGTCACGACGAAGTAGCCGATGGTCCCGTTGGAGTCGGTCCGCTTGCGGACCACGAACTCGTGTGCCGGGTCGTACTGTCCGGTGGCGGTCACCGCGCGCCAGGTGAGGTCCTGGGGGACCGCGAAGCCGGGCGTCGGCGACAGGGTGTCGAAGGGGACCGGCGCGGCCGTGAGGGCCTGGCCGATCAGCTCGTTCCGGGCCACCCGTGCCTCGTGGCGGTGCAGCTGCCAGAAGCCCAGCTTGATCGTCGCGGGGATCAACAGCAGCGCGACCAGCATGGTGATCAGCCACTGTCGGGTCAGCAGAAAACGGTACACATGGGAACGGTACGCCGACCTCACAACCGGCTCACGCACCGGGGTGCGGGGCGACCTCGCGCAGCAACTGGAGGAAGGCGTCCTCGCCGACCACCGGGGTGCCGACGTCGCGGGCCTTGCGGGCCTTGCCGCTCCAGCTGTCCGGCTCGTTGGTGACCAGCAGGCTGGTGAGGCGGCTCACCGAGGTGGCGATGTGCAGGCCGGCCTCGACCGCGCGGTCCTCCAGGACCTCGCGGTCGGTGGCGGTGTCGCCGGTGATGGCCACCCGCATGCCCTGGACCAGCGGCTTGCCGTCCTCCCAGCGCCCCGGGTTGGGGTACGGGCAGGGTGGGCGCTTCTTGGCCTGGCGGTACGTGGCGCCGGACCAGGAGCTGCGGGCGGGCGTGGCGGGCTCCTCCTCGCCGAGGTCGGTGACCGCGACGCAGTTCTGGAGCGGTAGCGGCACGCCGCCGTCGCGGGCGAGGTGCAGGCTCGGGCGGAAGGCCTCGGCGAGCACCCGGGCGTCGTCGAGGGCGTTGTGGGCGTGGCGCTGCTGGACGCCGAAGTGGGCGGCGAGCGAGGACAGCTTGCCGTTGGGCAGCGGCAGGCGCAGGTCGCGGGAGAGGACCATGGTGCACAGCCGCTGTTCGACCGGGGCGCGCAGGCCGGCCCGGGAGAACTCGCGGGAGATCATGTTCCAGTCGAAGAGCGCGTTGTGCGCGACCAGGACGCGGTTCTCCAGGCGTGTGGCGAACTCGTCGGCGATCTGCGGGAAGGTCGGGGCGGTCGCGAGCAGTTCGGCGGTGAGGCCGTGGATCCAGACCGGGCCCGGGTCCCGCTCGGGGTTGACCAGGGTGTACCAGTGGTCGACGACGTCGCCGTCCGCGTCCAGCTGGTAGACACCCGCCGAGATGACGCGGTCCGAGCGGCCGAGACCGGTCGTCTCGACGTCGACGACCGCGAAGCCCCCGGTGGGGGCGGCGGAGCGCTGCGCGGGGACCGGTGCGGTCCGCGGCGCTCCGTACGTCTCGGGCTGGATCGGTTGCATGGTCCAACAGGATAAGGGGCCGGGCGGGAGGCTCCGGCCGGAATGTTCCGACCGACCGGCCGGAATAGAGTGGTCGGCGGGGGTGTCGTACACCTGGTCGAGATCGTTCAGCTAAGGAACAGCGCATGCGTGCCACCGTGATTCACGGCCCCAACGACATCCGGATCGAAGAAGTACCGGACCCTGTGATCCAGCACCCGACGGACGTGGTGCTCCGCGTGGTGAACGCCTGCATCTGCGGCAGCGACCTGTGGGCCTACCGCGGGGTGGCGCAGCGGGTGGCCGGACAGCGGATCGGGCACGAGTTCCTGGGCGTGGTCGAGGAGGTCGGCGCCGAGGTGCGCGACTTCGCCAAGGGCGACTTGGTGGTCGCGCCGTTCGTCTGGTCGGACGGGACGTGTGACTTCTGTCTCGAAGGCTTCCAGACGTCCTGCCCGCACGGCGGGTTCTGGGGGCAGGTTGGGTCGGACGGCGGCCAGGGCGAGGCGGTGCGGGTGCCGTTCGCGGACGGGACGCTGGTGAAGCTGCCGAAGGAGGCGGCGGGCGACGAGAAGCTGCTGCCCGGGCTGCTGGCGCTGTCCGACGTGATGTCGACCGGGCATCATGCGGCGGTCTCGGCGCGGGTGCGGCCCGGCGCGACGGTCGCGGTGGTCGGCGACGGCGCGGTGGGCCTGTGCGGCGTACTGGCGGCGCACCGGCTGGGCGCGGGCCGGATCATCGCACTGGGCCGGCACGAGGCCCGCACCGAGCTGGCCCGTCGCTTCGGTGCGACGGACGTGGTGGCGGAGCGCGGCGAGGCCGCGGTCGAGGCGGTGAAGGAGCTGACCGGCGGTCAGGGCGCGCACGCGGTGCTGGAGGCGGTCGGCACCGAGGAGTCGATGCGGACGGCCATCTCGATCGCCCGGGACGGTGGCGCGGTGGGCTACGTCGGGGTGCCGCACGGCGGCAGCGCGGGCGTCGACATCGGTCAGATGTTCGGCCGAAACATTTCGTTGAACGGCGGCGTCGCCCCGGCCCGGGCGTACATCCCCGAACTGCTGCCGGACGTGCTCTCGGGTGCCATCGAGCCGGGTCTGGTCTTCGACCGCACCGTCGACCTGGACGGCGTTCCGGACGGCTACCGCGCGATGGACGACCGTTCCGCCCTGAAGGTGCGGATCGCGTTCTGAGGCGTCGGCCTCCCGGCACCGGCCCGTGCCGCCCCGTGTGGGGTGCGGCACGGGCCGGTGCCGTTCTCCGGAGAGGGGTCGAAGGTGATGGCCGGGATCCGATCGCGTGCGGCGCGGTCGCCGAAATGAGCTGCTTTTCGGCCAATCAGATGGTGCGAAGGGGTGAACGGTCGACTGGCCGCGGTCAACCCCTTCCGGGGTGGGCAGGACGCTCCTAGCATTGCGCGGCGCGCACCAGACATGTGACGCCCCTCACGTTCGATCATTCCCGCCCCCGTGTGACAAATACGCCGAAGGAGTGAGGAGACAGCGTGGATTCGCCGCCGCTCACCACCGCCGCCACGGAAGCCCGACTCGTCGACGACAGCGAGGAGTTCCGTACCCTGCGGCGCTCGTTTCGCAGCTTCGCCTTCCCGGTCACCATCGGTTTCGTGCTCTGGTACCTGCTCTACGTCCTGCTCTCCTGCTACGCCCCGGGGCTGATGCGCACCAAGGTCCTCGGGCACGTCAACGTGGCCCTGGTGCTCGGGCTGCTGCAGTTCGCGACCACCTTCGCCATCGCCGCCTGGTACGCCCGCTACGCGGACCGGCGGATCGATCCGTCCGCCGCGGCGATCCGCGAGGCGCACGGCGCCGTCGTCCACGCCCCCCGGGAGTCCGCCGAATGATCCCGCTCGCCAGCTCCGCCACCGAGCACCGCGGCCTGACCATGGCCCTGTTCGGCGTCTTCGTCCTGGCCACTCTCGGCATCACCGTGTGGGCCGGACGGCAGACCAGGAGCGCCTCCGACTTCTACGCCGGCGGCCGCGGCTTCACCGGCTTCCAGAACGGCCTGGCCATCTCCGGCGACTACATGTCCGCCGCCTCCTTCCTCGGCATCGCCGGGACCATCGCGCTCAGCGGCTACGACGGCTTCCTCTACTCGATCGGCTTCCTGGTCGCCTGGCTGGTCGCGCTGCTGCTGATCGCCGAACCACTGCGCAACTCCGGCCGGTTCACCATGGCGGACGTGCTCGCGTTCCGGATGCGCCAGCGCCCGGTGCGTACCGCGGCGGGCGTCTCCACCATCGTGGTGTCGATCTTCTACCTGCTCGCCCAGATGGTCGGCGCCGGCACCCTGGTGGCGCTGCTGCTGGGGGCCGAGGGGAACGCCGCCAAGCGCTGGACCATCGTCGGGGTCGGCGCACTGATGATCATCTATGTGGTGATAGGAGGGATGAAGGGCACCACCTGGGTGCAGATCGTCAAGGCGGTGCTGCTGATCGCCGGCGCCGCGCTGATGACCGTCCTGGTGCTGGCCAAGTACCACTTCAACCCCTCCGAACTGCTCGGCGCGGCGGCGAGCGCGAGCGGCAAGGGCGAGGCCTTCCTCCAGCCAGGACAGAAGTACGGCAGCAGCACCGCCAAGCTCGACTTCATCAGCCTGGGCATCGCGCTGGTGCTCGGCACCGCCGGCCTGCCGCACATCCTGGTCCGCTTCTACACCGTTCCCACCGCCAAGGCGGCCCGGAAGTCGGTGCTCTGGGCGATCGGCATCATCGGCGTCTTCTACCTGATGACCCTGGCGCTCGGCTTCGGCGCGGCCGCACTGGTCGGCTCCAAGGCGATCAAGACGGCGAACGCGGCGGGCAACACCGCGGCCCCGCAGCTGGCCGAGGCGCTCGGCGGAGGCGCCGGGACCACCGGTGGCGCGATCCTGCTCGCGGTGATCTCGGCGGTCGCCTTCGCCACCATCCTGGCCGTGGTCGCCGGGCTCACGCTGGCCTCCTCGGCCTCCTTCGCGCACGACCTCTACGCCAACGTGATCCGGCGCGGGAAGGCGAGCGAGAAGGAGGAGGTGCTGTCGGCGAAGTGGGCCGCGGTCGCGATCGGGGCGGTGGCGATCGTGCTCAGCCTCTTCGCGGACAAGCTCAACACCGCCGCCCTGGTCGCCCTGGCCTTCGCGGTCGCCGCCTCCGCCAACCTGCCCACCCTGCTCTACTCACTGTTCTGGAAGCGCTTCACCACCGTTGGCGCGGTCAGTTCGGTCTACGCCGGCCTGATCACCTCGGTGGCGCTGGTGGTCTTCTCCCCGGTGGTCTCCGGCGCGAAGACCTCGCTCTTCCCGCACTCCGACTTCCACTGGTTCCCGCTGGAGAACCCCGGCCTGGTCTCCATCCCGGTCGGCTTCCTGGCAGGCTGGCTCGGCACGCTGCTGTCCAGGGAACGCGCCGACCCGGCGAAGTACGCTGAACTCGAGGTTCGCTCGCTGACCGGGCTGGGCGCCCATTGATCGTCCCGCGATGACTATGCTGGCCCGGCCCGCCGTGACGGTGGCCGGGCCGGCCGCATCTCGGGGAAGGACGCACGTGCTGCTCGACACCTTCGGACGACAGGCCGTCGACCTGCGGGTCTCCCTCACGGACCGGTGCAACCTGCGCTGCACCTACTGCATGCCGGAGGAGGGCCTGCAGTGGCTGGCCAAGCCGGACCTGCTGACCGACGAGGAGATCGTCCGGCTGGTCACCATCGCCGTGCGCGACCTGGGCGTGCGCGAGGTCCGCTTCACGGGCGGCGAGCCGCTGCTGCGTCCCGGACTGGTCGCCGTCGTCGCCGCCTGTTCGGAGCTGGATCCGCGCCCGGAGCTCTCGCTGACCACCAACGGCATCGGGCTGGCCCGCACCGCGACGGCACTGCGCGAGGCTGGCCTCGACCGGGTCAACGTCTCGCTGGACACTCTCGACCCCGAGGTGTTCCGCACCCTCACCCGCCGCAACCGCCACCAGGACGTGCTGGACGGGCTGGCCGCCGCCGAGGCCGCCGGGCTGGCGCCGGTGAAGCTGAACGCGGTGCTGATGCGCGGGGTCAACGACCACGAGGCGGCCGACCTGCTGGCCTGGTGCCTGGAGAAGGGCTACGAGCTGCGCTTCATCGAGCAGATGCCGCTGGACGCCCAGCACGGCTGGGACCGCACGTCGATGGTCACCGCGACGGAGATCCTGGACCTGCTCCAGGCCCGCTTCACGCTGACCCCCGAGCCGTCCGAGCGTAGGGGCGCGGCACCCGCCGAGCGCTGGGTGGTGGACGGCGGCCCCGGTCGGGTGGGCGTGATCGCCTCGGTCACCCGTCCGTTCTGCCGGGCCTGCGACCGCACCCGGCTGACCGCCGACGGCCAGGTGCGCAACTGCCTGTTCGCGACCGGCGAGACCGACCTGCGCACCGCACTGCGCTCGGGCGCGGACGACGCCGAACTGGCCGAGCTGTGGCGGGCGGCGATGTGGGGCAAGAAGGCCGGGGCCGGGATCGACAACCCGGAGTTTCTCCAGCCCGAGCGGCCGATGTCCGCGATCGGCGGCTAGGCCGGTTCTCCCCGGGGCTGATCGGCGGCTAGGACGTCTTGCCGGAGCCCTCGGCGGTCTCGGGGGTCCAGTCGGCGAAGGCGACGACCTCCTTGAGGAAGCCGCGGACCCCGAGGAACTGGGACAGGTGCTCGCGGTGCTCGTCACAGGCGAGCCAGGTCTTGCGGCGGTCCGGAGTGTGCAACTTGGGGTTGTTCCACACCAGCACCCAGCCGGCGTCCGCCCGGCAGCCCTTGGCGGAGCAGATCGGCGTCTGCGGGGTGTCCATCGGGCCGTCCTCAACGATTGGCGGGTACGTCTGCACCGCCAGTCTGTCACGCCCGCTCGGGCCGGCCGGATCCGGGCATGACGACGCCGGGCAGCCACGGGGGGAGCCGCCCGGCGTCGGTCCGTCGCTCCGACGGGGGATGCGGAGCGCGTACGCAGTATGTCACGCCGAGACCCTCGGATGGGGAGGTCTTGCATGATTAATCTGAGCTTCTTTTGAGCTTTCGCTGAGCCGAACGAGGGCGAAACAGCGCCAAACGGACGGTCAGTCCACGTCCTGTGAAGGATCGGTGGGAACGGCCTTTGCCTCTCCTGTACTGGCTTTCGCACCAGCCCCACCCGTCCCACCGGGGCCGATCATCACCGGGGTGTCGAGCGGAATATCGAAGGTGCTCGGCAGACCCGGGGCCCGCTCCCGGCCCGCGTTGGCGATCAGCACCGCGAAGTAGGGCAGCAGCACAGCGCCCGCCAGCGCGGCCAACGCCAGCACCCGCTGGACGTCCCACAGCACCACGGCGAGCAGCACGCAGGCCGTGCGGACCAGCATCGAGATGACGTAGCGGCGCTGGCGCCCCCGGACGTCCTCGGTGAGGCTGCTGCGCGCTCCCGTGATCCGGAAGACCTGCCCGCCGCCGGCGCTCTTGCCCATGTGTCCTACCGCCCTCGTCACGCACCCGCGCGCGTGGCCGCGCGGAATTCTCACGGTACGCCCGGACCCGGGCGGCGACGAGACCGGGTGGGCCGGACCCACCCGGCCGGGTGCGCGAAGGGCCTGTCCGGCGGAGCGGACAGGCCCTTCGGCGGCGGGCGCCGGCGCGGTGGTGCGGCCCGGCGGGCTACGAGCGCCGGGAGAGGTACTGCGGGGGCACGGCGTCGGTGAGCCAGACGCCG
Source organism: Kitasatospora sp. NPDC101235 (assembly GCF_044767505.1). Taxonomy (NCBI): domain Bacteria; kingdom Bacillati; phylum Actinomycetota; class Actinomycetes; order Kitasatosporales; family Streptomycetaceae; genus Kitasatospora; species Kitasatospora sp. NPDC101235. Next base: position 26,965 of record NZ_JBIWNZ010000006.1, on the reverse strand, counting down.
TTCTCGCTGAGCCGGAACTCGTGGCCGGCCGCCGTCATCGCCGCGGCGTTCACGGTCAGCACCACCGGACGGCCGTGCCGGGCGCCGACCCTGGTCGCCGTCTCGGTGTCCGCCGAGAGGTGGACGTCCTGGCGGGCCATCGGGCGCAGGCCCTCGCGGAAGATCGCCGCCAGGTGCCGGTCGGCGGTGCCGTGGTAGAGCACGGGCGGCGGCACGGCGGCGACCAGACCGAGGTCGACCGCCACCGTGTGGCCCTGGTTGGCGCGGATCGAGAGACCGTCCGGTGAGTAGCCGAAGCGGCGCTTGTTGTTGGTCGCCACGACGTGGTCCAGCTCGGCCCGGGTGAGCGGCCGGCCCCGGGCGGCGAGCGCGGCGAGCAGCTCGTCGACCCGGACCCAGCCGGCCCCGTCCAGCGTGACTCCCACCAGCCCGGGCTCGTGCCGCAGGATGCGCGACAGCATCTTGCTCGACCTGACCAGGCGCTTCTCGTCCATCATGTCTCTCGTATCCCCCGTTGGTCAGTGGCTAAGAGGCCTGGCTGACCGAACTCATGTTGAAGTCCGTGACACGCACGGGTGGCATCGCGGTGCGGGTGACGTTGTCGCTCCACTCGCGGGGCAGGCAGCGTTCGGTGCGGCCCACCTCGGTGATCCGGTTGAGCAGGTCCACCGGGGACTCGTTGAACCGGAAGTTGTTGACCTCGCCGACGACCTCGCCGTTCTCCACCAGGTACACGCCGTCCCGGGTGAGTCCGGTGAGCAGCAGCGTCGCCGGGTCGACCTCGCGGATGTACCAGAGGCAGGTGAGCAGCAGGCCGCGTTCGGTGCGGGCGATCATCTCGTCCAGGGTCGGCGCCGACTCCTGGTCCGCCGTCTCCAGCACGAGGTTGTCGATCGCCGGGCGCAGCGGCAGGCCGGTGAGGGCGGCCGCGTGGCGGCTGGTGATCAGGTCGTTCAGCACGCCCTCGCGGATCCACTCGGTGGCGGCGATCGGCTGGCCGTTGTCGAAGACCGAGTAGTCCCCGCCGGTGGAGTGGGTGAGCACGAACGGCGCGGCCTCCAGGCCGGGCTCGTGCGGGTCGGAGCGCAGCGTCAGCGGCAGGCCGCTGAGCTTGTCGCCGAGCCGGGTGCCCCCGCCGGGCTTGGAGAAGACCGTCCGGCCCTCCTGGGCGTCCCGGCCGCCGGAGGACCAGTTGAGGACGATCAGCAGGTCGGCGACGGCCGAGGGCGGCAGCAGCGCCTCGTACCGCCCGGCCGGCAGGTCCACCTTGCGGGCGCCCCAGCCGAGCCGCCTGGTCAGCTCGGTGTGCAGGGCGGCGACGTCGATGTCGGCGAAGTCCCGGGTGGCGGCGCCCACCCAGGCCGAGCCGGACAGGTCGGCGGTCTTGGCGTTGATCTCGACCATGCCGGTGGGCTGGTCGTGGCGCAGCCGCAGGCCGGTGGAGCTGCCCAGGTAGCTGGAGGTCATCTCGTGCCGGGCGAAGCCGTAGAGCAGTTCGCCCTGGGCGGCGGCGCGGGCGAAGGCCTCGCCGAGGGCCGGGCCGAAGGCGTCGAACACCTCGATGGAGGTCACCGCGGGCGGCTCGGTGAAGCCCGGCGAGGCGGGCTGGTCGGCGATCAGCGGCTGGGCGTCCTCGGCCGGTCCGGCCGCGCGGGCGGCCTCCTCGGCGGCCCGCACCAGGTCCTCCACCTCCTCCGCGGTGACGGCTTCGCGGGAGACCACGCCGGAGGCGGTGCCCTCGGCGCCGGCCACGGTGGCGATCACGGTGAGGCGGCGGCTGCGGGTGACGCCGTTGGTGGTCAGCGCGTTGCCGGCCCAGCGCAGGTTGGCGGTGGACTCCTCGTCGGCGATCACCACACAGCCGTCGGCGCGGGAGAGGCCGAGCGCCAGCTCGACGAGTTCGTGGGGCTGCTTCGCGGTCATCAGTGACCCGCCTCCTGCTGGGTGTTGAGCACGTTGACGTTGCGGAACAGCGCCGACGGGCAGCCGTGGCTGACCGCCGCGATCTGACCGGGCTGCGCCTTGCCGCAGTTGAAGGCGCCGCCGAGGAGGTAGGTCTGCGGGCCGCCGACCGCCGCCATCGAGCCCCAGAAGTCGGTGGTGGTGGCCTGGTAGGCGAAGTCCTTGACCTGGCCGGCGAGTTCGCCGTCCTTGATGGCGTAGGCGCGTTGCCCAGTGAACTGGAAGTTGTACCTCTGCATGTCGATCGACCAGGAGCGGTCGCCGACGATGTAGAGGCCGTTCTCGACCTGGGCGAACAGGCCCTCGGTGTCCGGGCCGTCGGCGGCCGGCTGCAGCGAGACGTTGGCCATCCGCTGCACCGGGACGTGCGCGGGGGAGTCGGCGAAGGCGCAGCCGTTGGAGCGCTCGAAACCCTTCAACCCGGCCATGCCGCGGTCGAGCTGGTAGCCGACCAGGATGCCGTCCTTGACCAGGTCCCAGGACTGGGTGGCCACGCCCTCGTCGTCGTAGCCGATGGTGGACAGGCCGTGTTCGGCGGTGCGGTCGCCGGTGACGTGCATCAGCTCGGAGCCGTACTTGAGCGAGCCGAGCCGGTCGAAGGTGGCGAAGGAGGTGCCGGCGTAGGCGGCCTCGTAGCCGAGCGCGCGGTCCAGCTCGGTGGCGTGGCCGATCGACTCGTGGATGGTCAGCCAGAGGTTGGTCGGGTCGATGACCAGGTCGTAGCGGCCCGCCTCGACGCTCGGGGCCTTCATCTTCTCGGCCAGCAGGACGGGCAGCTCGGCGAGTTCGGCGTCCCAGTCCCAGCCGGTGCCGGTGAGGTACTCGTAGCCGCGGCCGACCGGCGGGGCCAGGGTCTGCATCGAGTCGAAGGCGCCCGTGCGCTCGTCGACCGAGGTGGCCTCCAGGTCGGAGTACACCCGGATCCGCTGCTGGGTGGTCACCGTGCCGGCGGTGTCCGCGTAGAACTTGTTCTCCTGGACGGTCCGCAGGGCCGCCTGGACGTGGGAGACGCCCTCGGCGGCCAGCAGCCGGGAGCTGCGCTCGGCGAGCAGCGCGGTCTTCTCGGCGTCCGGCACCTCGAAGGGGTTGATCTCGTACGCGGAGACCCAGGTGACGTCCCGGTACACCGGCTCGTCGGCCAGCTCGACCCGCTCGGTGGAGCCGGCCGCCCGGCTGATCCCGCCGGAGAGGCGGGCCACCGCGACGGCCTGCTCGGCGACCCGGGCCGCAGCGTCGGGGGTGAGGTCGACGCCGGCGGCGAAGCCCCAGGCGCCGTCCAGCAGCACCCGGACGGCGAAACCGAGCTGCACGCTGTCGGAGGTGCCGGCCGGACGCGCGTCGCGCAGCCGCCAGGAGGCGCCGCGGATCCGCTCCAGGCGGAAGTCGGCGTGGCTCACGCCCAGCTCGCGGGCCCGGGTGAGCGCGGCGTCGGCGAGGGGGCGCAGCGGCAGGGCGAGGAACAGCGGGTCGACGGCGCGCCCGTGCGGGGCGCCGGAGCGATCGGCCGGAGGGATCGGAGGCAAGCGGGCTCCCAGGTCGCGGAGGGTGGCGGTGCGGCGCCACAGGGGCGCCCGCACCGCATCATTTCCCGTCCACCGGGTTTCCGGCCAGCGCATTTCGACCGGTGCGCTGCGGTTTCGGCCAGTACGGTTCGGCCGCCGATTCCCGCTTCCGATCCCCGCTGCCGGGGGTGTCGGCACGGACCGTCAGGCGACGGTCTCCCACCAGCCGTCCAGCTCCGGCGGGTTGTCGACGTCGACCCGCTCGCCGGGGCGCGGGACGGCCAGCGGGACGGCCTGCCTCTTGGCCGCCTTCACCAGCCGCTCGATCGGCTCGGCCCACGGGTGCAGGCCCAGGTTGAAGGTGCACCAGTGGACGGGCACCAGCAGGCCGGCGGTCAGGTCCTTGTGCGCGAGGACGGCGTCCTCGGGGGTCATGTGGATGTCCGCCCAGGCCGCGTCATAGGCGCCGATCTGGACCAGCGCGGCGTCGAACGGGCCGTGCTGCTCGCCGATCCGGGCGTAGCCCTCGAAGTAGCCGGAGTCGCCGGTGTAGAAGACCTTGCGGCTCGGGCCGGCGATCACCCAGGAACCCCACAGCGTGGTGTTGCGGGTCAGCCCGCGGCCGGAGAAGTGGTGCGCCGCGGTGAGGGTGAGCACCAGGTCACCCAGGGTGCAGGTCTCGTCCCAGTCCAGCTCGATGATCCGGTGCTCGGGGACGCCCCAGCGGCGCAGATGGGCGCCGATGCCGAGCGGCACCGCGAAGGGCGCGGACTGGCTGCGCACCAGGCGCTTGACCGTCACCATGTCCAGGTGGTCGTAGTGGTCGTGCGAGATCAGCACCGCGTCGACCTGCGGCAGCTCCTCCAGCTCGACCGGCACCGGGTGCAGCCGCTTGGGGCCGACGTGCGCGGCAGGGGAGCAGCGGTCGCTCCAGACCGGGTCGAGCAGCACCCGGAAGCCCTCGATCTCCACCAGCGCCGAGGCGTGGCCGTACCAGGTGACCTCCACGCCCTCGGCAGCCGGTCCGGGCGGGGTCGCGGGGCGGACGGTCGGCACCGGGCGGGCGGGGACGCGGCCGGCCCGCTCGAACAGCATCCGGCGGGCGGTGGCGCCGTCGAAGCCGGGGGCGTCGGTGGCGCGGGCGAGCGCGGAGGGCGCGTTGTGGAAGACACCGTCGCGGTACTGCGGGGAGTTGCGCACCCGCTCCTCGCGCTCGCCGTCCGGCCGTCGCCCGAACGCCGCAGGCAGGTCGCGCAGCGACCAGGCGGCCGCGCCCAGGCCGGCCGCCAGCGCGGTGAGGGCCAGCAGTCGTCCGCCTCGGTGGGTGCTCCCGGGCCGTGCCTTGGTCATCCGCTCTGCCTTCGTCGCTCGCCGGGATGGTCGGGAAACGGTACGGCAGGTCCCGGGCCGGCCCGCACCACGGGGGCAACGGGTGTGCCCGCCCGTGTTGTTCCCGTACAGTCGCCCCGATCCGGGCAGCGCCCGGGCCTGGGCGATGTCCGCCGCCGGGACGGAACGGGCGGGCGCGGATTGTCGGATTGCGACAGATCCGCCGGGGAGGCGCTGTGGGAGCCCGATGCGCCGCCGCCGCCGACCGCCCGATAGCGTCACAGTGCGTACGCATTCCGACGTACGCGCTCACACACGGAGAGAGGTGGATCGTTGAGCCGCTCGGTTCTCGTCACCGGAGGAAACCGGGGCATCGGCCTCGCGATCGCCCAGGCCTTCGCCGAAGCGGGCGACAAGGTGGCCATCACCAGCCGCTCGGGCGAGGTGCCGGAGGCGCTGGCCAAGTACGACGTCCTCGCGGTCCGCTGCGACATCACGGACTCCGCGCAGGTCGACGCCGCCTTCACCGAGATCGAGCAGAAGCACGGTGCGGTCGAGGTTCTGGTCGCCAACGCGGGCATCACCAACGACACCCTGCTGCTGCGCATGTCCGAGGAGGACTTCACCTCCGTCGTGGACACCAACCTGACCGGCACCTTCCGGGTGGTCAAGCGCGCCTCCAAGCTGATGATGCGCGCCAAGAAGGGCCGCGTCGTGCTGATCTCGTCCGTGGTGGGCCTGTCCGGCTCCCCGGGCCAGGCCAACTACGCCGCCTCCAAGGCCGGCCTGGTCGGCTTCGCCCGGTCGCTGGCGCGCGAGCTCGGCCCGCGCAACATCACCGTCAACGTGGTCGCCCCCGGCTTCGTCGACACCGACATGACCGCCGTGCTCAGTGACGAGCGCCGCGCGGAGATCGTCGCGGGCGTGCCGCTGGGCCGCTACGCGGCGCCCGCCGAGGTCGCCTCCACCGTGCGGTTCCTCGCTTCGGACGAGGCCGCGTACATCACTGGAGCCGTCATTCCCGTCGACGGCGGATTGGGCATGGGTCACTGATCATGAGCGGAATCCTCGAAGGCAAGCGGATCCTGATCACCGGTGTGCTGATGGAGTCCTCCATCGCCTTCCACACCGCCAAGCTCGCGCAGGAGCAGGGTGCGGAGATCATCCTCACCGCCTTCCCGCGTCCGAGCCTGACCGAGCGGATCGCCAAGAAGCTGCCGCACCCGGTCAAGGTGCTGGAGCTGGACGTCTCCAACGCGGAGCAGCTGGCCGGCATCGCCGACCAGGTCCGCGAGCACCTGCCGACCCTGGACGGCATCGTCCACTCGATCGGCTTCGCTCCGCAGGACGCTCTGGGCGGCAGCTTCCTGGACACCCCGTGGGAGTCCGTGGCCACCGCGATGCACGTCTCGGCGTACTCGCTGAAGTCGCTGACCACGGCGCTGCTGCCGCTGATGCAGGACGGCGGTTCGGTGGTCGGTCTGACCTTCGACGCCCAGTTCGCCTGGCCGCAGTACGACTGGATGGGCCCGGCCAAGGCCGCCCTGGAGTCGACCAACCGCTACCTGGCGCGCTACCTGGGCGAGCGGGACATCCGCTGCAACCTGATCTCGGCCGGTCCGATCGGCTCGATGGCCGCCAAGTCCATCCCGGGCTTCGGCGAGCTGGCCGACACCTGGAACCACCGCTCCCCGCTGAAGTGGGACCTGAGCGACCCGGAGCCGGCCGGCCGCGGCATCGTCGCGCTGCTGTCGGACTGGTTCCCGAAGACCACCGGCGAGATCATCCACGTCGATGGCGGTCTGCACGCCATCGGCGCCTGACGCTCCGCCCGTACGCCGCTGCCCGGCCCTCCCTCGTGGGGGTGCCGGGCAGCGGCGTTTCGTTCTCGTTTCGGCCGGGGATCCAGGGCGGGCCTGGGCTGCTGGCCGGGATTCCTGGCCGGAGTCGGAGTCGGAGTCGGGGTCGGAGTCGGGGCCGGGGTCGGGCGCGTCGGGCTTGAGGGCGGGCCTGGTGTCGGCGCGCGGGCGGTCAGGCCTCAGCGGTGGCGCAGGCGCCGATGGCGCGGCCCGCCTCGACCGAGGCGCGCTGGGCGTCGCCGGCCCGGATGGCCTCCAGGATGCCGTGGTGGCCGATGTAGCGCTCGGCGATCAGCTCGGGGCCGACGTCGTGCCGCAGGTGCTCGCGGGTGACCTCACCGAGGTCGGCGTAGACGGCGAGCAGGACGTCGTTGTGGGCGGCGGCCACCACGGCCTGGTGGAAGGCGGCGTCGGCCTGGATGAAGTCCTCCGCCTCGCCGGAGTGCCAGGCGGCCTCCCGGCGGGCCAGCGCGCCGTCCAGCAGCTCCAGGTCGCGCGCGGTGCGGCGGTGGGCGGCGAGGCCCGCCGCCGAGGTCTCCAGTGCCGCCCGCAGCTCGGCGATCTGGGCCTGTTCGGCGTCGGCGAAGCGGCGGTGCATCACTCCGGCCAGCTCGCTGGTGGCCAGCACGTACGTGCCGGAGCCCTGCCTGATGTCGAGCAGCCCGTTGTGGGCGAGGGCGCGGACGGCCTCGCGGACGGTGTTGCGGGCGACGCCGAGCTGTTCGACCAGGGCGGCCTCGGTGGGGATGCGCGAGCCGACCGGCCACTCCCCGGAAGTGATCTGGGCACGCAGCTGTGCGATCACCTGGTCGGACAGCGGGGTGCGCCTCGGCGAGGACAGCGCCACGGGGGACTCCTTGCGACTACGGCTCGGGTGGGGCCTGGGTGGGAGGTGGCCGGTGGATGAACGGTCGGCACATCATGCCAATTACGAGGTGCATCAATTCATCCCATCATTCTATGATGTCGCTCATGCCCGCAGCAGACACCACCGCTTCCACCCCGACCGAGACCCGGCGGCCGCCGGCCGAACGGCCCGCCGCCTCAGGCTCCGCCAAGTACCTGGGCTGGCTGTTCGCCGTCGCGATCGCCGCCGCAGCCTTCAACCTTCGCCCCGTGGTCACCAGCCTCGGGCCGCTGCTCGACCAGGTCCGCGCCGACCTGGGAATGAACCCGACCCTCGCCGGGCTGCTCACCGCCGTCCCGTCGCTGTGCTTCGCACTGTTCGGCTTCGCAGCCCCGGCCGCAGCCCGCCGGATCGGCCCCATCGCGGTGATCACGGCCGGCATGGGCGCGATCGCCGCGGGCGTGCTGGCCCGCTCCTTCGCGGGTGGCACCGCGGTCTTCCTGCTGCTGACCGCGCTCGCGCTGGCCGGCGTTGCGGTCTCCAACGTGCTGCTCCCGGTCGTGATCAAGCGCTACTTCCCGGAGAAGGTAGGTCCGATGATCGGCCTGTACTCCATGGCGCTGTCCGCCGGCACCGCGCTGGCCGCCGCCGTCACCGTGCCGTTGACCAGCGCGTTCGGCGGCGACTGGCGCTACGGCCTGGGCGTCTGGGCGGCGCTCGGTGCGCTCGCGCTGCTGCTCTGGCTGCCGGTGCTGATCGCCAAGCGCGAGCGCGGCGAGCGGGCGGGCGGCAACGCCGTCCCGGCCAAGCTGCCGATCACCCGCAGCCGTACGGCCTGGGCGCTGGCCGGCTTCTTCGGCCTCCAGGCCAGCGGTGCGTACATGGTGATGGGCTGGCTGCCGAAGATCTTCCAGGACGCCGGCATCGACAAGGGCACCTCCGGGGTGCTGCTCGCGGTCACCATGGTGATCGGCGTGCCGGTCTCCTACGTCCTGCCCAACCTCGCCGCCCGCCGCGGTGACCAGCGGCCGTTCGTGGTCGTGCTGGCCTCGTGCGGCATCGCCGGCTACGCGGGGCTGGCGCTCGCTCCGGCCGGCGCGCCGTGGGTCTGGGCGGTCCTGGTGGGCCTGTCCAACTGCGCCTTCCCGCTGGTGCTGACGATGATCGGACTGCGCGCCCGGACGGCCGGCGGCGTCGCACAGCTGTCCGCATTCGCCCAGGGGATCGGCTACCTGATCTCCGTTCCCGGCCTGATCCTGATCGGCCGGATCTACGACGTCACCGGCCAGTGGTACTGGCCGCTGGGCTTCCTGGCCCTGCTGCTGGTGCCGCAGATGCTGTTCGGCCTGCGCGCGGCGCTGGCCCGGTACATCGAGGACGAGGCGGTGCACCCGGGGGAGCCGGCCGGGGCGTGACGCCCGACGGAGGTGTGTGACGCCGGGGACCGGACGCGGCGGTGAAGGGCGAGGACCGACGGGGAAGGTCAAGGCCTGGCCAAGGCGGTGGGGCCAGCGGACGGCGGGCGTGTTCGGGATGGGAGAATTCCGGACATGCCCGTTCTCGATCCTGATCCCACCGACGGCCGCAAGCAGCTCGGCCGCATCGCCCTCGCCTTCGGCGCCATCGTGGTGCTGGTGGCGATCATCGCCACCGTCGCGGCCACGATGGGCTGAGGGATTCCGTACGCCACCTGATGCCCTGGTGAACGGGGCTTGGTGAGGCCTCTCGTCCCTCGGAGTGGTGGCATCCGGGAGCATCGCGCCGCCGGGCCGCTTTTCTGCCAAGCTTGCTGGGTATGAGCGCCGACACGCCCCGCAGGATCATCGTTCTCCGTCATGCCAAGGCCGACTGGCCGAACGGTGTGGACGACCACGAGCGGCCGCTGGCCGACCGGGGCCGACACCAGGCTCCGGACGCCGGCCGCTGGCTGGTCGACTCCGGCATCAACCCCGACTACGTGCTCTGCTCCACCGCGCTGCGCACCCGTGAGACCTGGAAGCTGGCGGCGCACGAGCTGCCGAAGCGGGCCCGCAAGACGGTGTACGAGGACCGGGTCTACGAGGCCAGCCCCGGCGAGATCATCGCCGTGCTCCAGGAGACTCCGGAGGAGTTCTCGGACCTGGTTCTGGTCGGCCACAACCCGGGTGTGCTGGGTCTGACCCAGGTGTTGGCCGGGGACGCGGGCGACCGGGACGCGCTGGAGCGGCTTCGGCTCGGGGGCTTCCCGACGGCGGCGATCGCCGTGCTCAGCTTCAGCGGCTCCTGGAAGGGCGTCGAGCCGGGCGTGGCCCAGCTGGTCTCGTACTACACGCCGCAGGACTGATCCCGGGAACGTACGCGAGGGGCGCGCGGATTTGATCCGCGCGCCCCTCGCGTGCATCCGAAGGCCCTCTTCGGGCGGGCCTCACTCCATCGGCCGTGGCCGGCCGGCCCTTACTCGGTCGGGGTGCCGTGCAGCGCGTCGGCAGCCTCGACCTCCTCGCGGGTGATGCCCAGCAGGTACAGCACGGTGTCCAGGAACGGCACGTTCACCGCGGTGTCGGCGGCCTCGCGCACCACCGGCTTGGCGTTGAACGCCACCCCGAGGCCGGCCGCGTTCAGCATGTCCAGGTCGTTGGCGCCGTCGCCGATCGCCACCGTCTGCTCCAGCGGCACCTTCGCCTGCTCGGCGAAGCGGGCCAGCCAGCGGGCCTTGCCCGCCCGGTCCACGATCTCGCCGACCACCCGGCCGGTGAACCTGCCGTCCACCACCTCCAGGGTGTTCGCGGCCGCGAAGTCCAGCCCCAGCTGCTCCACCAAGTGGTCGGTGACCTGGGTGAAGCCGCCGGACACCACCGCGACCTGGTAGCCGAGGCGCTGGAGGGTACGGATCAGGGTGCGCGCGCCCGGCGTGAAGCGGACCTCGGCGCGGACCTTCTCCGTCACTGAGGCGTCCAGTCCGGCCAGCAGCGCCACCCGGGCCCGCAGCGACTCGGCGAAGTCCAGCTCGCCGCGCATCGCCGCCGCCGTCACCTCGGCGACCTTCTCCTCGCAACCCGCGTGGGCGGCGAACAGCTCGATCACCTCGTCCTGGATGAGCGTGGAGTCGACGTCCATGACGACCAGGCGCTTGGCCCGGCGTTCCAGCCCTGCCGCGACCACCGCGACGTCCACCCGCTGGGTGGCCGCCTCCTGGGCCAGCGCGGCCCGCAGCTCGTCGGTGGCGACACCGGAGACGGCCAGCTCGACCGCCGTCACCGGGTACTTGGCGAGCCTGAAGACACGGTCGATGTTGCCGCCCGAGGCGGTGATCCGGGAGGTGAGCGCGGAGACGGCAGCGGCCGTCAGCGGGTTGCCGAGCACCGTGACGTGCGAGCGGCCCTCACGGCGCGGCCGGTTGTCACCGATGCCGGAGAGGATCTCGGCCTGGAGCTTCTGCTCGTCGGCCCAGCGGTGGACGGTGGCCCGCAGCCCACCCTCGGCGCCGGGCGTGGGAGGCGGGGTGACCAGGGCGCACAGCGTGATGCGGCCACGGGTGACGACCTGCTCGATGTCGATGACGTCGACGCCGAAGCCGGCCAGCGTCGCGAAGAGGCCGGCGGTGATGCCGGGGCGGTCCTTGCCGAACACCTTGACGAGCAGGGTGCGCTCGTCCGCGGTCCGGTGCTGGGCGGCGGGGAGGGGCTCAGCGGCCAGGGGCGATGCGTTCATGGTGCCTCCCACGCTACCGGGCGCGCGACGGCCCGGGGGCACCCGTCCCACCTCGCGGGACGCCATGGGTCCGGCTCGGTAGCAGCCTGGTCACAGTCACCCGGGCCGACTTTCATCAGCGGTCGGCGGGCTGGAATGATTCCCCCCGTCAATCACAGGAACATCGCACCCCTGGCCGGGGGCCACAATTCGGGGGAACCGAGAGAGCGGGGCAGGCGCGCAGTGCCGCAACTCGTCATTGAGATCAACGGACAGCAGCGGACTCTGGAACCGGGGCGGTCCTACACCATCGGGCGAAACCCGCAGTCCGACTTCCCGTTCGACGACGCCAGGGTGTCCTGGCAGCACGGGACCATCAGCTTCAACGGCAGCGGTTGGCAACTGGACGACCACGGCAGTACCAACGGAACGTACGTGGCCGGCGCCCGCACCATGCAGGCCCAGCTGTTCCCCGGTGCCGTGGTCAACCTGGGCAACCCGGAGAACGGTCCCCGGCTCGGCTTCTCCGCACCCGCGCCCGCCGCCGCTCCGCAGACCGCCCCGGTGCACGAGGCCACCACCAGCCGTGGTCCGGTGCCCACTCCCCAGCAGCCCGCTCCGCAGCAGGGCTGGCCGCAGCACGACCCGTACCAGCAGCCGCAGCAGCAGGCCTGGCCGGGGCAGCCGCAGGCCCAGCCGCCGTTCCCGCAGCAGCAGTACGCGCCGCCGCAGGCCCAGCCGGCCCCGCAGCCCCAGCCCCAGCACGGTGGCTTCCCGCAGCAGCAGGGCTTCCAGGGCCCGCCGCAGCAGGGTGGCGACGGGCCGCAGCCGACCATCATCCGCAACCTGACGTCGGCGATGCGCACCGTCCGGATCGGTCGTGCGCTCGACAACGACATCGTGGTGTCCGATCTCCAGGTCTCCCGCCACCACGCCGAGCTGCGTCAGCTCCCGGACGGCCGCTACGAGATCGTCGACCTCGGCAGCCACAACGGCATCTTCCTCAATGGTCAGCGGGTACAGCGTCAGCTGATGGGCCCGCAGGACCGCCTGACCGTCGGCCACTCCGGCTTCGTGCTGGTCGGCGACCAGCTCCAGGAGTTCGTCGACACCGGCGCGGTCTCCTTCTCCGCCCGCCACCTGACCGTCGAGGTCGAGCACAAGGGCGGCAAGAAGATCCTGCTCAACGACGTCAGCTTCGGCGTCCCGGAGAAGTCCCTGGTCGCGGTCATCGGCCCGTCCGGTTCCGGCAAGTCCACGCTGCTGCGCGCCCTCACCGGGTACCGCCCGGCCGACCGCGGCGAGGTCCTGTACGACGGCCGCAACCTCTACAAGCAGTTCGCTGAGCTCCGCTCGCGCATCGGCCTGGTGCCGCAGTCCGAGATCCTGCACCGCGAGCTCACCGTCCGAAAGGGCCTCAAGTACGCGGCCAGGCTGCGCTTCCCCGGCGACACCGAGGCACGCGAGCGCGAGGCCCGGATCGACGAGGTGCTGTACGAGCTGCGCCTGGACAAGCGCGCCGACAACAAGATCACCGCGCTTTCCGGCGGCCAGCAGAAGCGTGTCTCGGTCGCCCTGGAGCTGCTCACCAAGCCCTCGCTGATCTTCCTGGACGAGCCCACGTCGGGCCTCGACCCGGGCATGGACCGTGAGGTCATGCAGATGCTGCGAGGCCTCGCCGACGACGGCCGCACCATCCTGGTCGTCACCCACTCGGTGGCCGAACTCGCACTGTGCGACCGGCTGCTCGTGATGGCGCCGGGCGGTTCGGTGGCCTACTTCGGCCCGCCGGACGAGGCGCTGCACTTCTTCGGGTACGAGACCTGGGCGGACGTCTTCCAGGCCTTCGAGAACTACCCGGACCACGACTGGGCCGGTCGCTACCGGGGCTCGGTGCACTACCAGCAGTACTCCGCACCCACCGTGGAGGCGGGCGAGGTGCAGCACGCCCAGGTCGCCCAGGAGGCCGTCAAGCCGCCGAAGCCGCAGAGCTGGGGCTCGCAGCTGTGGACCCTGATGCGCCGCTACATGTCGGTGCTCGCCTCGGACCGCGGCTTCCTGGCGCTGTCGGTGCTGCTGCCTGCGGTCATCGGCGCGGTCAGCGTGTTGATCCCCAACGAACCGGGGCTCGCACCCAACCCGAAGACGCAGCTCCACCTCAACAGCGGGGCCGCGACGATCATGCTGATCCTGGCGATCGGCGCCTGCTTCTCCGGTGCGGCCAACTCGGTCCGTGAGTTGATCAAGGAACGGGCGATCTACGAACGGGAACGGGCCACCGGCCTGTCCCGCTCGGCGTACATGATGTCCAAGATCATTGTGCTGGGCATCTTCAGCGTGATCCAGGGCGCGATCATCTCCGCCGTCGGCTTCCTGCCGCGCAAGCTCCCCGAGCACGGCCTGATCGTCAAGAACCTGCCGATCATCGAGATGACCATCGGCATGATCCTGCTCAGCTTCGCTGCGATGATGTTCGGTCTGATGATCTCCGCGCTGGTGAAGACCGCCGAGAAGACCATGCCGCTGCTGGTCATGTTCGCCATCGTCCAGGTCGTCTTCACCGGCTGCCTCTTCCAGATCTTCAGCAAGCCCGGCCTGGAACAGATCGCCTGGCTGATGCCGGCCCGCTGGGGCACCGGCATCGTGTCCACCACGCTCGACCTGTCCACGCTCATGGGCCCCTGGAACAAGGACTTCCAGAACCCCAACTACGACCCGCTCTGGAAGCACAGCGTCGCCCAGTGGGCGATCGACGCGGGCGTGCTGATCGCCATCTCGATCGTCATCGGCGTCCTCGTGACCCGGCTCCAGCGCCGGCACGAGCCCGAGGTCATGCAGAAGGGCTGACCCCTTCTCCGACAGCAGGCCGAGGGGTGGCTCTCCCACTGGGGAGGGCCGCCCCTCGGCGTTCCGGGCGGTCTCCCGAGGCTCCGGGCGGGCCCTGCGGCCTAGGCCCCCGGACCTGGGCCCGGGGCGGCCGCGGACGGACGCGGCGGTCGTCACGGCGGCGGTAGTTTGGCGGTATGCCCAGCACCACCGGAGACCACCGTGCCCACCGGGGCCCGCTGTCCGCCTGCGAACCGTGCCTGTCCGGGATCGAGGCCGTCAGCCAGGCGCTGCTCGCCATGAGCCGGCACCTGGAGGTCCGCGAGGTGCTGCGCCGCATCACCGCCTCCGCCCGGGGTCTGCTCGGCGCCGAGTACGCGGCCCTGGGCGTGCCCGACGACCACGGGGGCTTCGCCCAGTTCGTGGTCGACGGTGTCACCGACGAGCAGTGGCGGGCGATCGGCCCGCTGCCCCGGCAGCACGGCGTGCTTGCCGCCATGCTGCACGAGACCGGCCCCACCCGGCTCGTGGACGTCCGCAAAGCACCCGCCTTCGAAGGGTGGCCCGCGGCCCACCCCGATATGGACGCCTTTCTCGGCATGCCGATCCTGGACACCGACGCGGCCGAGGATGAGCCGCAGGTGATGGGCGTCATCTTCCTCGCCAACAAGCGCGGCGGGGGCCTCTTCACCGACCACGACGAGGAACTGCTGCGGATCCTTGCCGCGCACGCCGCCCTCGCCCTCTCCAACGCCCGGCTGTACGAACGCAGCCGCGAGCTCACACTGGCCGGCGAGCGTGCCCGGATCGCCCATGACCTGCACGACGCCGTCTCGCAGAAGCTCTTCTCGCTCCGGCTCACCGCCAAGGCGGCCGCCAAGCTCGTCGACCGCGACCCGGCCCGGGCGCGCGCCGAGCTTGCCGAGGTCGCCCGGCTGGCCGCCGAGGCCGCCGACGAACTGCGCGCCGTCGTCGTGGAACTGCGTCCCGCCGCCCTGGAGGAGGACGGGCTGAGCGCCACCCTCGCCTCCCAGGTACAGGTCCTCGACCGGGCGCACACCGCCGACGTCGTCTTCGCCGCCGACGGCGTCCGGGCGCTGCCGCCCGCCCAGGAGGCCGCGCTGCTGAGAGTCGCCCAGGAAGCGCTGCACAATGCGCTGCGCCACTCCGGCGCCCGCCGGGTCACCGTCACCCTGGCCGGGACGCCTGCGCGCGGTGCGGTGCTGCGCGTGCACGATGACGGGCGCGGCTTCGATCCAGAGTCCGTCCGTCGGGCCGGCCGCCACCTCGGCCTGGCCTCGATGCGCGACCGCGCGGCCGCCGTCGGCGGCACGCTCACCCTGGAGTCGGCCCCCGGCCGGGGGACGCTCGTCGAGATGGAGGTCCCCGGTGCCTGAGAGCACACCGTTGATCCGTGTCCTGCTGGTCGACGACCACCAGGTGGTTCGACGCGGGCTGCGCACCTTCCTGGAAGTCCAGGACGACATCGAGGTGGTCGGGGAGGCCGCCGATGGGGCGGAGGGCGTCGAGCGGGCCCGTGAACTCGACCCTGACGTCGTCCTGATGGACCTCAAGATGCCCGGCGTCGACGGCATCGAGGCGCTGCGCACGCTCAAGGGGGAGGGCAGCCGCGCCCGGATCCTGATCGTCACCAGCTTCACCGAGCACCGCACGATGGTGCCCGCGCTGCGGGCCGGTGCGGCCGGGTACGTCTACAAGGACGTGGACCCGGAGGCGCTGGCCGGGGCGATCCGTTCGGTGCATGCCGGCCACGTTCTGCTCCAGCCCGAACTGGCCGAGGCTCTCCTTTCCGACGATGGCCCGCGCGCTCCACAGGGCCGCGGTGGCACGCTCACAGAGCGCGAGCGCGAAGTGCTCGGTCACATCGCCGATGGCCGCTCCAACCGGGAGATCGCCCGCAGCCTGCACCTCTCGGAGAAGACGGTGAAGACCCATGTGTCCAACATCCTCATGAAGCTGGATCTGGCCGACCGCACCCAGGCAGCACTCTGGGCCGTTCGCCACGGAGAGACCCGCGAGGGGTAGTGCGCTGGGGGCGCGGGAAGTCGGTGCGGACGCCGTGCCGATCGGCAGGTTTTCGGCCAGGTCAGGCTTCAAACAGCGGTCCCGCATGTGCTGTTCGGCAGGGATAGTCCGAATTGGGGTGATGTGTAGTCAGTTGGCTGTGCCAGGCTGATCGCCGACACCGATCCCGAGGGAGGGCCGGATGAACGCGATGCGCAGTGAGTGCGGGCCTGTCGTACTGGCCCATGAACTTGAGTTGACGTGCCGCATGTTCGATGAGCCGTCGATGTCCGGGCCTGGGTCGCAACCGATTGCCGAGGGCGGAAATCGAGGACGGGAACCAGGTGGACGCTTGTCCGGGTGCCGGGCGGCGAGAGTGGATGTCCGCGCAGCCGAGGCCATCGAGCGTGGAGCGAGCTTGGTTCGGGAGGCAGTCCGAGAGCGGGAGGCCTACGGGCCGGAGCTGCTGAGGCGCCGGCTTCGGATGCGGCGTTGGCAGTTCAACCTGGCACGGGAACGTGAACTGATCCCAGAGCCGGACCTCGACAACGGCACCTGGTCGGCCCTCATCGAGGCGCAGCTGAAGGCCCGTGCCGAGGAGATCATCCTCGCGCTGGGCGCTGTGCCGCCGGTGGGGGCGGCCAAAGCGGCCACGGTTCTGGGCCACACCACCGGTCTGTTGGTGATCGCCGAAGACATCAGGCGGCTTGCCGCCGCAGGGGAGCTGCGCCCCTGCGGCGGATATCGAGGCTGGCCGACATACAGCCGGGAGGCCTTGGCCGCCGTCCCGCGTGCCGCGGTGGAGCAGGTCGTCAGGAAACGTATGCACAAGGCTGCGGCCACGGCGCGGGCCGCGGCCGAGGCGCTGGAGCGACGGCTTGCGGAGAGCTACTCGGTGGAGGAGGCAGCCGAAGTCCTGGGGTGGTCCCGGTGTCGGCTGGCAGCCGCTACGGCGCGGGGAGGCCTGGCCGCCGGGCCCGACGGCAGGTACGAGCGCGCCGAGGTAATCGCGCTCGCCGTCGACCCCAGGAGTCGGCACCTTTCAGCGGCCGTCTCGCTCGTCGACGAGGGCGTTGTAGGCGGCCACCTGGGCACGTCGGGTCGTGCGCCGCAGCGGGGCCAGGACGGACTGGCGGGCCGCCATCTCGGAGGCGCTGACGGCAGCGCCGTGGCTGTCGGAGGCGATGGTGAGCAAGGCGGACACCTGGCGGGCCGACTCCAGCACACGGACGGCCCGGGGTGGGTAGCCGGGGGCGAGCAGCTCGCTGTGCCCTCGACGGCGGTAGGCATCGAGGGCGCGCAGAGCCTCGGGCCCGGCGCCGGCCACGTCGAGGCGGGTGAGCATGACGGTCGCCTCACGCAGCCCGTCCGCCAGTTCACGTTCCGCCTCGTGCAGCGAGGGTACGTCCGCCGGCGGTGTGTCGTTGACCTCGGAACAGCGCCACAGCACGGTTGCCGAGCGGTCGCCGATCGGGCCGTACACCTCCACCTCCGGCACCAGGCCGAGCGGTGCGCCCACGGCAAGGACGGCCTCACCCGCACTCATGGCCTGCTCGTTGAAAGCCTTCGGGCCGGTCAATCCGAGCGGGTGCCCGGCTGAGGGCAGAGCGAGACGAAGGCCCTTCACGCCGAGCATCCGCAGCCGCCCCAGCGCCCAGGTCAGTCCGTGCTGCTCGCCAGGTTCGTCACCGGGTAGCCCGGTAACCCGGTGGATCTCGTCCGCACCCAGGACAGCCGCAGCGGCGTCGTCCGGCGGCACCAGGCCCGCCAGCAGGGCGTTGCCCCATGCGGTGAGCCGCCCCGAACGGGGCTCTTCGTACGGATTGTCGGCAGGAGTCGCGAGCATCCGGCCAGCCTACGGAATCGGCGGTCATCCGCGTGGCGTAGGTTTGCCCATGCGTGTGCGGCGCACCCATCCCGTGCCCACCGGCTGCCGGAGTAGGCCCGCCGCCCGCACCGACGGCCGAGAATCTTGTTTTTGGGGAAGGCATAGGCATGAGCGACGTGCTGGAGCTGGTGGACGTATCCGTGGTCCGGGAGGGGCGCGCGCTGGTCGACCAGGTCTCGTGGTCCATCTCCGAGGGCGAGCGTTGGGTCATCCTGGGCCCGAACGGCGCCGGCAAGACCACGCTGTTGCAGATCGCCTCCTCGTACCTGTTCCCGACCTCGGGCAAGGTCACAGTGCTGGGTGAGAAGCTCGGCGAGATCGACGTCTTCGAGCTGCGTTCCCGGATCGGCCTGGCCGGCGCCGCCATGTTCGACAAACTGCCGGCCGAGCAGACCGTGCTCCAGACCGTGCTCACCGCCGCGTACGGCATGACTGTCAGCTGGCAGGAGACCTACGAGCAGTCGGACGAGGCCCGCGCCCTCGCCCTGCTCGACCGCCTCGGCATGGCCAACCTCACCGACCGCAAGTTCGGCACCCTCTCCGAGGGCGAACGCAAGCGCACCCTGATCGCCCGCGCCCTGATGACCGACCCCGAGCTGCTGCTGCTTGACGAGCCCGCCGCCGGCCTGGACCTCGGTGGCCGTGAGGACCTGGTCCGCCGACTCGGCGCGCTCGCCCAGGACGAGTTCGCTCCGGCAATGGCGATGGTCACCCACCACGTCGAGGAGATCGCGCCGGGCTTCACCCATGTCCTGATGATCCGCCAGGGGAAGGTGCTCACCGCCGGCCCGATCGACACCGAGCTGACTGCCCGTAACCTCTCCAAGTGCTTCGGCCTGCCGCTCACCCTGGAGCGGCACGGAGACCGCTGGTCGGCCCAGGGTCTGCCGCTGGGCTGAGGCCCCGTCCACTGGTTCATCCGGAAGGCCGTCGGAACCGGTCGCACACGCGACCGGTTTCCGCCCCTCGACCTGCGGGAACTGTCCGCTTCGAAGGCCTTCGCTCCCTAGGATGGATGTGTGGACAGCTGGATCTGGTGGCTTCTGGCCGCCGCAGGGCTCGGCATACCGCTGGTGCTCACCGCGATGCCGGAGTTCGCCATGTTCGCGGTCGGGGCGCTGGCCGCCGCCGGCGTGGCCGCGCTGGGCGGGGGAGTGGTCCTGGAGACCGTGACCTTCGTCGTCGTCTCGGTCGCACTGGTGGTCTTCGTCCGCCCGATCGCCTACCGGCAGCTTCAGAAGGGCCCGCAGGTCAAGATGGGCATCGAGGCGCTCCAGGGCGCCACCGCGGTCGTCGCGGAAACCGTCGACGGGGAGGGCGGGCGGATCAAGCTGAACGGCGAGATCTGGTCGGCCCGTGCGCTCCACCCGGGCCAGGTGTACCAGCCCGGGCAGCAGGTCGACGTCGTCGAAATCCAGGGCGCGACCGCCCTGGTCGTCTAGGGGAGAGTCCGTGGAACCCGTCCTTATCGTTTTGGTCGTCCTGGTCGTGGTGGCCTTCATCGCGCTGATCAAGACGATCCAGGTCATCCCGCAGGCCAGCGCCGCGATCGTGGAGCGCTTCGGCCGCTACACCCGGACGCTCAACGCAGGGCTGAACATCGTCGTCCCGTTCATCGACCGGGTCCGCAACCGGATCGACCTGCGTGAGCAGGTCGTGCCGTTCCCCCCGCAGCCGGTGATCACCCAGGACAACCTGGTCGTCAACATCGACACCGTCATCTACTACCAGGTGACCGACCCCCGCGCCGCGACGTACGAGGTCGCCAGCTACATCCAGGCGATCGAGCAGCTGACCGTCACCACGCTGCGCAACATCATCGGCTCGATGGACCTGGAGTCCACCCTGACCTCGCGCGAGGTCATCAACGCCGGCCTGCGCGGCGTCCTGGACGAGGCCACCGGCAAGTGGGGCATCCGGGTCAACCGCGTCGAGCTGAAGGCGATCGAGCCGCCGACCTCCATCCAGGACTCGATGGAGAAGCAGATGCGCGCCGACCGTGACAAGCGCGCCGCGATCCTCACCGCCGAAGGCCAGCGCCAGGCCCAGATCCTCAAGGCCGAGGGTGAGAAGCAGGCCGAGGTGCTCAAGGCCGAGGGTGAGGCGCAGGCCGCGGTCCTGCGCGCGGACGGTGAGGCGGCCGCGATCCGGACGGTCTTCGAGGCCATCCACGACGGCGACGCCGACCAGAAGCTGCTCGCCTACCAGTACCTCCAGACCCTGCCCGAGCTGGCCAAGGGCGACTCCAACAAGCTCTGGATCATCCCCAGCGAGGTAGGCGACGCGCTCAAGGGCCTTGGCGGCGCCTTCACCGGCCTGACCGGCAACGGCGGGGTGAACGGCGGCGCGGTCGCGGCGCCCAGTGTCCCGCAGGCGGCCCCCGCGGCCACCCAGGTGCCGCTGGACCCGGCATCCGGCCCGCGGCCGGTGGACACCGAGAAGGGCGCCGCCCGTCCCCGCGTGGACCCGGCGCGGGAGTACCCGAAGATCGACCCGGAGTGATCGGTCGAACCGCGCTTCGCCGTGGGCCCGCTGCCAAGAGGTGGCGGGCCCTCGGCCTTTCGCGGTGCCGAATCGTGCGTACCGGGCGCTGTGGCGTGCGTCCCGAATCGTGGGCGGGTCTGGTCGGCCCGCAAGGCCGTCCGGCATGATCCCCTCGGACAGGACCGAGAGGAGAGGTGACCCATGACACTCTGGGAGTCGATCGCCGTCCTGGTGGCCGGCGTCGGCGCCGGGATGATCAATGTGATCGTCGGCTCCGGCACCCTGATCACCTTCCCGGTTCTGCTCGCCGTGGGTATCCCTCCGGTCACCGCCAACGTCTCCAACTCCTTCGGTCTGGTCCCCGGCTCGCTCAGCGGCGTGATCGGGTACCGCCGCGAACTGGTCGGCCAGGGCCGCCGCGTGCTGCGCATGGGCATCGCGTCGCTGCTCGGCGGGCTGGTTGGCGCGCTGCTGTTGATCAAGCTGCCGAGCGGGGCCTTCGACGCGATCGTCCCGGCGCTGATCCTGCTCGCGCTCGTCCTGGTGGTGATCCAGCCCCGGGTGGCCAAGGCCGTCGCCGCCCGTCGCCGCCCCGGCGGCGATCCGGACGGCAACCTGGTGCTGCTGGTCGGGGTGTTCCTGACAGGCATCTACGGCGGCTACTTCGGCGCCGCGCAGGGCGTGCTGCTGATGGCGCTGATGGGCATGCTGCTCCAGGACGACCTCCAGCGGATCAACGCGGTGAAGAACGCCCTGGCGATGATCGTCAACGCAGTCGCCGCGCTCTTCTTCCTCTTCACCTCGACCGTGAACTGGACCGCCGCCGGCCTGATCGCGGCGGGCTCGCTGGTGGGAGGCCTGCTCGGCGCCAAGGTCGGCCGCCGTCTCCCGCCGACCGCGCTGCGCGGTGTCATCGTGGTGGTCGGCCTCGTGGCCGTCACCAGGCTGTTGCTGAGTTGAACGAACGTCAGACCGTACGCAGGTCGGAGGAGTACGCCATGGCCCTGAAGATGCGTGAGAGCTGCGAGCGCTGCGCGGTGTCGCTGAGCGCGGACGGCCGTGCCTCGATATGTTCCTACGAGTGCACCTTCTGCCCGGACTGCACCGAGGCCATGGCCGCCGTCTGCCCCAACTGCGGCGGCGAGCTCGTGGCCCGTCCGCGTCGGAAGGCCGCCTGACACCGGAGCCCCGGACGTCCCGGAAGCCCGGCACCCCCGACCCACCAGGAGCGCGGCGATGACCAGCAGGGCGCGGCTGAACGACGACGAGATCACGGTGGCCTTGGCGGCGCTGCCCCAGTGGACGCGGGAGGGCGACAGCATCGCCCGCAGCGCCGACGCCCCGGACTTCCCGGCGGCGATCCGGGTGGTCGTCGCCGTCGCCGAGCAGGCCGAGGCGCTCGACCACCACCCCGACATCGACATCCGCTGGCGCACTCTGCGCTTCGTCCTGTCCACCCACAGCGCCGGCGGCCTCACCGGGCTGGACTTCACCCTCGCCGCCCGGATCGACGGGGCCTTGCGCGCCGAGTCGGCAGCCTGACGCGACGCCACCGAGAAGCCCGGGACCGTACGACCGAGGGCCCGGGCCGCGTCACCGGGCGGGCGTGAGATGCTGACTGCCGCATTGGCAGGCAGGCGGCTCGGGAGGGACGGAACGGATGGCGCAGGAGCCTTTCGGAGACGCCCACTCCCCGCAGCCGTGGCCGCCCTCAGGCCACTCGGACTGGCAGAACGACGGGTACGGCGGGTACACCGAGCAGCAGCAGACACCGCAGCAGCCGTCGCAGTGGCAGCCGCAGCCGGGCTATGCCTCGGCCGAGTACGGGCAGCAGCAGCCGCAGTTCGGCCAGGGCGTCCACGGGCACACCGGCTACGACCAGACCGGCTACGACCAGACCGGCTACGACCAGAGTGGGTACCACCAGGGCGGGTACGGCCCGGCCGGCTATGGCGAGGGCGGCTACGTCCAGGGCCAGTACGGCGGACAGGAGCAGTACCAGCCGTATCCGCAGTACCCGGACCAGGCACAGCAGTACCAGGCGTACGCGACGTACGCCACCACGCAGCAGCCCGCCGAGGAGGGGCTGTACGTCCCGGCGGGGGCGGAGTACTCGGCGGACGGCTACGTGCACGTCGAGGAGGCCGAGCCGGCGCCCGCGCTCGTCCCCGAGAAGCCCGCGGAGACTTCTCCGGAGCAGGCTCCCGGGCCGCGGGCCGGGACCGCCGCGCCGTCGCGGGCCGCCGCCCGTCGAGGTGCCGGCGGCGGTGCCGGTTCCGGTGCTGGGGCGGGCTCCGATTCCTCGCTCTCCGCCAAGGCCCGGAAGGCCGCCGACGCGGTGCTGACAGGGGAACACGTGCCCAGCCGCAAGACCCTGCTGGTGCGGACCGGCGCCGGGGTGGCTGCGCTGGGAGTGCTGGTGGCGGCCGGGCTGATGGTCGGAACCGAGGGCGGTGGCAGCGCGGCGGCGAGCAGCGGCGGTGAGCCGGGCTTCGCGGTGGCGCACACCCGGGCGTGGGCCGCGCAGCCCGCCGCGGCCGGTTCCTCCGCGGGCGACGACACGCTGATCGGCAGCTGGCTGCTGGCCGACGTGGTGGTCCGGGCCGATGGCTCCGGGGTGCATGCGTACGACCGGGCGGGTGGCAAGCCGACCTGGTCGGTGGAGCCGCCGGCCGCCGGGGCCGTCCCGTGCGGGCTGTCGGCGGGGGTGAACCAGGCGGGCCTGGGCGCGGCGCTGTTCCGTCCGCAGCCCGATCCGAAGAGCCCCTGCACGCTGGTGGCCGCAGTGGACAGCAAGACCGGCAAGACCGCGTGGACCAAGACCCTCTCGGACACCAAGGGCGGCTACTTTGCCCGCGTCGGCGTCACCGAGGACAAGGTGGTCGCCGTCGGCGACGACCGGGTGCTGGCCTGGGAGTCGGCCGACGGGAAGGACGTCTGGCAGTACACCGGGCAGGGCAAGTTCTGCACCCTGTCCGGCGGCGTCAGCGGCAAGACCGTGCTCGTCGCCTCCTCCTGCGCCGACTCGACTCCCGCCGACCAGGCCGTTGCGCTGAACATCGCGGACGGCAAGGTCGGCTGGTGGCGGGGCCTGAACAACCAGCCGAAGACGGTGACCGTGCTGTCCGCCGAGCCGTCCGTGGTCCTCACCACCGGGGAGAAGCCCGAGGCCGACCGGGTGTTCGCCTGGGGCACGGGCGGCGACCCGGCCGCCGAGATCCCGGTGGCCGTCGACGGCGGCCGGCTGGACGTCGGCCACGGTGCGTTTTCGGCCACTCCCGGCGTGTACTTCGAGGGCCGCACGATGGTCACCACCCTGGCCCCGCCGAACGGCGGCGGGCCGGTGGCCGCGGTCGGCTACGACCTGGACACTGGCAAGCAGCGCTGGAAGGTGCCGACCGCCGCCAAGGGCGCTGTCCGGGCGGTCGGCATCGACGGCGGGTCGCTGGTGCTCGCCGCCGACGAACGCCGAGACCAGCCCGCCCGCCTCAGCCGGTTCCCGCTGGCGGGCGGCCAGGAGGCGACCGGCGGCAACTTCCCGCCCGGCACCGGCTCGTTGCTGATCTCCGGACGGGTGCTGATCGGCGGCGGGCAGGTGGTCGTGGTACCCGAGCACTCGACCAACTACGGCACGGCGGCGGGGTACAAGGCGAAGGACTGAGGCCTTCCGCCCCGGTCCGCGCTCATGCCGCCCCCACCCGCCGCCATCCTGACGCCGAGAGTTTCCTCAGGTTGAGAGCGTCGTCGCTCCGGGGAGCCGCCTCACGCGGCGGAGACGGGCCGGCCCGGTACGGTCGGCAGCCAGTCGGCGAGGTCCCGGACCTCCGAGCTGCGCAGACCGAGCGCCAGCATCAGGCTGGCCTGCGGCGTCGGCACGAACGGGCGGCGCAGTAGCTTCATCCCGGCCTGCTCCGGCGTGCGGTCCGCCTTGCGCTGGTTGTCCTCCGGGCAGGCGGCCACGGTGTTCATCCAGCTGTCGGCACCACCGCGCGACTTGGGCTGGAGGTGGTCCACCGTGGTGGCCCGCCGGCCGCAGTACGCGCACAGGTGCTGGTCCCGGGCCAGGACGCCCCGCCGCGACCACGGAGCCTGTTGTCGGAATGGCACCCGTACGTACCGTTGCAGTCTGATCACCCGCGGCACCGGGACGGCCACGCCCGTCCCCCGTATCGAGCGCAGCGGATGCGCCTGCTCCACCACCGCCTTGTCCTGGAGCACCAGGACGACGGCGCGCTGGAGCGACACCGTCGTCAGGGGCTCGTAGCTCGCGTTCAGAACCAGCGTGTTGCGCACTCGGCACACCCTTCCCGCGGGCGTGCCACGGCGGCACGACCGTCTCCACACACGTCACTGCCGCCGCACGGCGGTGGAACCACTCTGAATGGGCCCGCAGCCGTCGAACAACGGAATTTCCGGTATCGGGGAGGGGCCCGGGAGGGCGGGCCGCCCGACCCGGTGGGGTGCCTCGGGGAAAACTCGCTGGCCGGAACCGCGTAGGCTCTAACAGGCTGGAGTCGTACCGACCCGGGGCCCGACCGAATCGGGCCGGCACCGGGCGGACGCCCGATCGAAGGAGAAGCGTGACCGTGACGGACATCGTCGACGAGCTGCGGTGGCGAGGGTTGATCGCCCTGTCCACTGACGAGGACGCACTGCGCAAGGCGTTCGCGGATGGCCCGGTCACGTTCTATTGCGGCTTCGACCCGACGGCCCCCAGCCTGCACCTGGGCAACCTGGTGCAGATCCTCACCATGCGCCGCATCCAGCAGGCGGGGAACCTCCCGCTCGGCCTGGTCGGCGGTGCCACAGGCCTGATCGGCGACCCGAAGCCCACCGCCGAGCGGGTGCTCAACGATCCCGAGACGGTGGCCGGCTGGGTCGAGCGCCTGCGCGGCCAGATCTCGCGCTTCCTCGACTTCGAGGGGCCGTACGCGGCGCGGATGGTCAACAACCTGGACTGGACGTCCGGGATGTCGGCGATCAGCCTGCTGCGTGACGTGGGCAAGTACTTCCGGGTCAACAACATGATCGCCAAGGAGGCCGTCGCCCGACGGCTCAACTCCGACGCGGGCATCAGCTACACCGAGTTCAGCTACCAGATCCTCCAGGGCATGGACTACCTGGAGCTGAACCGCCGCTACGGCTGCGCCCTGCAGACCGGTGGCAGTGACCAGTGGGGCAATCTGACCGCTGGCACGGACCTGATCCGCAAGGCCGACGGCAAGTCCGTCCACGCGCTGGCCACGCCGCTGATCGTCAAGGCCGACGGCACCAAGTTCGGCAAGACCGAGTCCGGCACGGTCTGGCTCGACCCCGAGCTGACCACCCCGTACGCCTTCTACCAGTTCTGGCTGAACGCGGACGACCGGGACATCCCCAACTTCCTGCGGATCTTCAGCTTCCGCTCGAAGGAGGAGATCGAGGAGCTGGAGCGCGAGACCACCGAGCGCCCCGCCGCCCGCCTCGCCCAGCGTGCCCTCGCCGAGGAGCTCACCACTCTGGTGCACGGCGTGGAGCAGTACGAGCGCGCGGTCGCCGCGTCCAAGGCGCTGTTCGGTCAGGGCGACCTCGCCGACCTGGAGGCCGCGACCCTGGCCGCCGCCCTGGCCGAGGTCCCGAAGGCCGAGGTGCCCGAACTCCAGACGGTGGTCGACCTGCTGGTCGCCGTCGGCCTGTCGCCGAGCCGATCGGCCGCCCGCCGGACGATCAAGGAGGGCGGTGCCTACCTCAACAACGTCAAGGTGACGGACGAGGAGGCGGTGCCGACCGAGGCCGACCTGCTGCACGGCCGCTGGCTCGTGCTGCGGCGCGGCAAGCGGAACCTGGCGGCGGCGGAGCTGGTTGCCGTCGGCTGACGGTCTACGGACCGGCCGGCCTGAGGCCAGGCTGAAAATGCACCCGCTCTGAGCTGCGGCTTTGAGCCACGAGGGCCGGATCTGGACAGATCCGGCCCTCGACGTTTGACGATGTCGGCCAGGTGGCCTAGTGTTGAACGAGTCGCTGGAGCGGCCACCTCACTCAGCGCGATCCACTCTCACTCTGATCCCCATGAAAATTGGGCACTTCGGCGTTCCCGCCAATCAGGTGAGTGTGAATTTCGAGTAACACTCGAAATGCGCTAACGTGGTGGATGTCGCGAAAAGCGGACCCGGCCAGTTCGGGAAATTTGGATGAATGAAACTCCGGAAAACGGAGCGGAAAACATCTGATAAGCTGGAAACACGAAAGAACGAAGCCCGGAGGGTCCGCTGGAAGGCGGTCCGAAGGAAGCGTCCGTTCCTTGAGAACTCAACAGCGTGCCAAAAGTCAACGCCAGATATGTTGACATCCCCGGCCTCGGTCGTTTGATCGGGGTTGGAGATTCCTTTTGAAATAACACTAGCGAGGACGCAGTGCGCGGGGCCGCCTTATTCCGGTGGTTGCCGTGCCGCTCAACGCGGGTGTGGACCGGCGCTTTTAATTGAGCATTGCCGGGTAAGCATTCACGGAGAGTTTGATCCTGGCTCAGGACGAACGCTGGCGGCGTGCTTAACACATGCAAGTCGAACGGTGAAGCCCTTCGGGGTGGATCAGT
>NZ_JBIWNZ010000005.1:314146-393882 GCF_044767505.1 Kitasatospora sp. NPDC101235 | reverse complement strand
TCGGGGCTTGCTTGAGCCGTGTGCGGTGAACAGCTGCTTGCACGGTTCTGAGGGGGCGGGGACGCAGTAATGCGTCCCCGCTACCCGACTGATCACCGGAGCGAAGAACAGCCACGTCGCCACCCTGGTCGAGCGCCACTCCCGCTACACAGTGCTGGTCCGCGTCACCGGCAAGGACACCGCCAGCGTCGTGTCCGCACTGACGCACCAAGTCACTTCTCTACCAGATGGGTTGATGACATCGCTGACCTGGGACCGGGGTATGGAACTCGCCGAACACAAGCGCTTCAGCATCGCCACGGACGTCCAGGTCTACTTCGCCGATCCCAAGAGCCCCTGGCAGCGCGGTACGAACGAGAACACGAACGGGCTGCTGCGGCAATACTTCCCGAAAGGCACAGACCTTGCTCGCTGGACCGCCCGTGACCTCGCAGCCATCGCTGGGGCACTCAACACCCGGCCGCGGAAAACACTCGGCTGGAGAACTCCCGCGGAGGCACTCGACGATCAGCTACTCTCGCTCCAAGCCAGCGGTGTTGCAACGACCCCTTGAACCCGGTTTGCGACCCGCGATCGGAGTGAAACACCACCCCGGCTACCTTCCCGCCGCGGGCAGCCACCGCCATCTCAAGGGCGTTGACGACCAGTTCGGCCCGCATGTGCGGGGCCATCGACCAGCCCAGGACCCGGCGTGAGCAGATGTCGATCACGCAGGCCAGGAACAGCCACCGGCCGCCGATCTGGATGTAGGTGATGTCGCCGCACCAGCGCTGGTCGAGCCGGGAGGCGGTGAAGTCCCGCTGCACCAGGTCCGGCACCGGCGGCGCCACCGGGTCAGGGGCGGTGGTCCGCTTCCGGCGGGGAAGGTGGCGGCCGACGATACCGTGCTCGCGCATCAGCCGCGCCACCCGCTTGCGGTTCACGTGGTGTCCGGATCCTTGCAGGTCGGCGTACACGCGCAGGAATCCGTAGGTCTCGCCGGAGGCGGCGTGGATCTCGCGGATCTCTGCCGCCAGGGCCTGATCGGCTGCCTGCCGAATGGCACGGGCCTCCGCACCGGCCAGCCACCGGTAGTAGCCCGAGCGGGAGACCTGCAGCACCCGGCACAGCCGCTGGACGCCGAACTCGCCGGCGTACTCGGAGACGAAGTCCCAGCGGCGGGACGTCACTTCATCTCCTTGGCAAAATACTGGGCCGCCCGGCGGAGGATCTCCCGCTCCAGCTGCCACTCCTTCTCCGCCTTCAACAGTCGGGCGTTCTCCGCCCGCAACCGGGCCAGCTCCTCCTGGTGGTCTTCTGCCCCGGCCCCGCCGGCTGGAGCTTGCCTGCCGCCGTCGGCCGCACGAACCCACAACCGCAGCGTCTCCCGGGTGATCCCCAGGTCAGCCGCGACGTCCTTCATCGTCCGCTGCCCCGCCAAGGCCCGCCACAGCGTCACCGCATCCGCCCGGAACTCCAGGGTGTACTTCCGCCCTGCCATATGAACCATCTTCCCGGACCATCAAGATCCACCATCAGAGTGTCCACATCACAGGGGTCACCTCAATCAGCGCGAAACTCGGCAACTCCTGCTCGGACAGCCACCGGCAGAACCGGATGAACTCGTCCAGGCGGCCCGCGCAGCTGGTCAGGTGCAGGGCCGTGCGGTGGGCCCGGGGCAAGGGAGCGACCGCCGGGTGCCTGGGGGCGAGCATGGCCAGCACCAGTTCCTTGCCAGCCAGACGCCAGTGCGGATCGGCGATGGCGGTGAAGTCGAACCGACGTGTGCAGAGGGCGAGTTGGACGGGAAGACCGACGACATCGGTGAAGTCCCAGACGTCGTCCTCGAACACCGGGCGGACGGTTCCCTCGGGGAGGGCGAGTCCGGGGCGATTGACGCCTTCTGCTCGGGGCGGGGAGCCCTACCTGCTCGGCAGCGCCCCGACCCGGCCTTGCGTGGATCCGAAGCCGCCGACGAGATTGATCGTCGAGGCCTGTAGCGTGCCTTCCGTTCAGGCGGACCGTCACCGACCGTCCGTAGAAAGCTCGATGCTCAAAAGGGGGAACCATTGGGCTCTCTGTCCACGAGGCTGCGACGAACCGTGCCGACCATGGTGATCGTCACCTCGACATTCCTTGCCACCGGGACGGCGACCGCCGGCTCGACGGCCGCGGACGCACGGCACCACATCGACGGGAGCGTGGTGACGGCCCAGCAGGGGCACTACCACGCGGTCATACGTCGGACGGAGCACGGTGTGCCGCACGTGCTCGCCGCCGACATCAAGAGCGCCGGCTTCGGCCAGGGTTATGCCTATGCGGAGGACCGCGGGTGCGATCTGGCTGACCAAGTGGTCAAGCTCCGTAGCGAGCGGTCGCGCTGGTTCGGCCCCGGTAGCGGCAACGAGAACCTCGCGTCCGACTTCGGCTACCGGGCTCTGGACATCAGGTCGAGGGCTGAGCGGGAACTGAAGACGTTGTCACCCGATGTGCGTTCCATGGTCACCGGGTACGTCGCCGGCTTCAACGCCTACTTCGAACGCACCGGCAGCCTGCCCGGATGGTGCGCCGGTGCCCCGTGGGTGGGGAGGATCGACGAGGTCGATCTGCTGTCCCGGGAGAGGGACCTGGCCATCACCATGGGCGGCGCGACCTTGCTGGGCGCGATCACCCTGGCCCAGCCGCCCACCGGCCCGGATGCGGCCCAGGGGGGAGCCTCGGCGCGGAGTGGAAGCCGTGTCGGTGGGGACGACGCGACGCCCAGTCGGGAACGGGTCGCGGAGCAGGCGGGCCCGGTGCTGCGCGGGGAGCGGCGTACGGCGTCCCTCGGCAGCAACGGTTGGGCGGTCGGCTCGGAACGCACCGCGAACCGCGCGGGTCTGCTGGTCGCCAACCCGCACTTTCCGTGGGAGGGCGAGAACCGCTTCTGGGAGTCCCAGCTCACCGTACCCGGACGCCTTCAAGTGTACGGAGCGAGCCTCGGTGGCCTGCCGGGTGTTCAGATCGGCTACAACCGGGACGTCGCCTGGACACACACGGTGTCGGCCGGGTGGCACACGACGGTGTACACGGTGAAGCTGACGGAGCAGGACCCCACGCGATACCTGGTCGACGGCAAGCCGGAGGCCATGACGTCGCGCACCCACGCCGTCCAGGTGAAGAGCCCGGACGGCAGCCTGCAGACGGTACGGCGGACGCTGTGGCAGACGAAGTACGGCCCGGTGATCGACCTGTCACCGGCTGACCCGTCGCTCGGCTGGTCTCCGCGGCAGGCCGTCACCTTCCAGGACGCCAACATCGGCAACGATGCCCTGCTGGAGCAGTACGCGGACATGGCCATGGCGCGTTCCGTCGGTGAGGTGGAGGCGGCCCATCGCCGGCACCAGGCCATTCCGTGGATGAACACCATCGCGGCGGACAAGTCGGGTGCGACCTGGTACGCCGACTCCTCCGCCACCCCCAATCTGTCGGCCGAGGGTATTTCCGCGTGGATGTCGCATCCTTACGGCGTGCTCGACGGCAGTAACTCCCGCAACGCGTGGCAGAAGGAGCCGGGTGCCCGGGAGCCGGGGCTCGTGCCCTTCGGCCGGCAGCCGCAACTCGGACGCCGGGACTATGTGTTCAACGCCAACGACAGCCACTGGCTGGCCAATCCCGCAAGCCCGCTGACCGGATACTCGCCGCTGTTCGGCTTCGAAGGGGTGCCGCAGAGCGCACGTACCCGGCAGAACGCGTTCATGCTCCGCGAGGACGGGCCGGGGGCGATCTCCGGCGCCGACGGGCGTATCAGCCTTCCGGAGGCGGAGAACGGCTTGATGTCCACCCGGGCGTTCACATCGGACTGGTTGCTCGCGCCGGTGGTGAAGGCCTGTCGAGCCCAGGCCGACGCACCCGTCGTCGTGGACGGGGCGAAGGTGGATGTCAGCAAGGCGTGCGACGTCCTGGCGGACTGGGACGGTCGCTTCGCCGTCGGCAGCCGGGGAGCCGTGCTGTGGCGGGAGACGATCGCCGCTGTTGAGCGGGCCAGGCCCGGCGCGGTGACGAACGCGGGACCCCTGTTCGGGACGGCATTCGATCCGGCGCGCCCGGTGGACACGCCCGCCGGACCCGCCGCGGACACCGCACCGGTGCTGGAGGGCCTGGCCAAGGCGACGCTGACCCTGGAGGCGGCCGGTCTGCCGGCGGACGTACCACTGGGGCAGGTACAACAGGCCACGAAGGGCGACGTCAAGCTGCCCGTTCCGGGTACGGCGGGGTTCCTGGGCGCCACGAATGTCGTCGAGCACATGGCCCGGCCCGGCAGCTCGCTGGAGCCGGCGACGCCGGGCGGCACGCCTGTGCGGTACGGGGACCTGACGGACCGGGGATATCCGGTGAACACCGGCTCGAGCTTCATGCTGGCGGTGAGCTTCACCCCGCAGGGGCCGATGGGCAAGGGGCTGCTGACCATGGGGCAGTCCATTGACCCCCACTCCCCCCACTTCGGCGACCAGACTGAGGCTTTCGCGCGGCTGGAGCTGAAGAAGCGCCCGTTCAGCGAGCGGGAGATCCTGGCGGACCCCCATCTGGACACGGAGGTCGTGACAGGGCGCGTCGCACGCTGACCCCGGCACGCGTTCGCACGTGGGTGGACACGGGGGCGGCCGTCGACCGGACGGCCGCCCCCGTGGCGTGCCGCGTCAGGTGGCGAACAGGTGGTCGTTGAGGTCCGTGGGACGTTGGGTCTCCGGACTGGTCGGCGTGTAGAAGTTCATCGCCACCACGACACGCCGGGCGTCCGGACGGGTGAGGGCTCGCACGTAGTGCGGGTGTTGCCGTGCGTCGAAGAAGAGCAGGTGCCCGGCCGCCGGGTGGATGACCGAGCAGTCGGCGTCGACCTCGGGAACGCTGTGCGCGGCCGGGTCGTGGCCCACCACCAGCTCGCCGCCGTCACCCCGCGGGTGGTCGGTTACGTACAACAGACCCTGCAGGGGGTTGCTGTCCACATGGCACTCGTACCGCATGTCCGTGCCGTACTGAATGTTGAGCACCGCCCCGTACAAGTCGTCGCGCGCGGTGGACAGCTGTTCGTGGGAGATCCGCTGGCCGAGGTCGCGGAAGAGGCCGTGGTACGTGGAGAGCAGCCAGGGCGCCTGTTCCCCGAGTACGTTTCCGGGAACGGTCACCGACTTGATCGGAGGAGTCCCCTCCGCCTCCCTCGAAGTGAGGGAGGTGGGCACCAGCATCTTCTCCTGGGCATAGGCGTCGGAAATCGCGAGAAGTTCTTCCTGCCATTTCTCCGGCAGCATTCCCCGGACGTCGAATCCATGCCAAGCGAAAGGTGCCACGGCGTCTCTCCTCGATAAAAGTGACTTGGCCAACTCCTCGCTGCGGAGATCTGGTTGAGGCTGAATCGGCCTCGGGTCCCTCCGGGTGCTGACCGAACATAAAGCCCTCGTGCGAGCGTAAGTCAGCCCTGCTGGGCGGTCAAGCCCCCTGGTTCGGGGCGTATTGGTCGTGTGCTAGTATCTTGGAAGGCTCTTTCAATTGCCGAGAAAGGTCGACAATGGCTGATCTGGTTTCGGGTATCCCGGTTCTCGCGGCCCTCGATGTCCCCGCCACGCAGAAGTTCTGGACCGAGGTCCTCGGTTTTTCCGAAGAATTTCGGGGTGATGGATTCGCGGGTGTGAGCCGCGACGGTGTGGAGTTGTTCATCTGCTCCGTCGAGGACCAGACGGTGCCCGACAACACGCAGGCGTGGGTGCGCGTGCGGGATGTCGACGCGTTCCATGCCGAATGGTCGGCCCGCGTCTCCCTGAACTACGGGGACCCTTCCCATCCGGCCATGACCGAAATTCAGGAACTGCCCTGGGGGCGGGAATTCGGCGTGCGCGATCCGGCGGGCAACCTGGTGCACTTCAGCGAGCTGAGCGAGGCCGAGCGGGAACGGACGGACGGGTGAAGGCGGAAGGGAGCTGAGCCGGTGACAGGAGGACGGTGGCTGAAGCCCGTTCCGGCGGATGACGAGTCCATCAGCGCGCGGCTGCTGTGCATCCCCTACTCCGGGGTCGGCGCGTCGTCGTTCGCCGCGTGGCCGACGCGCGTGGGCACGGTGGAGGTGCTGCGAGTCCAGGCGCCCGGAAGGGAGACGCGGCTCGCCGAGCCGCACTACGGCACCTACGAACGTTTCGCCGACGGGCTGACCGAGGCTCTGCGCACTGTCGCCGACCGCCCCTTCGCGATCCTCGGTCACTGCAGCGGGGCGCTCGCCGCCTATGAGACGACGATCGCGTTGCGGCGGGCTGGCCTGCCCGTACCCACCGTGCTCGTCGTGTCCTCCCAAGTCGGACCCCAGGACGGCCCGTACGGCCGCTATCTCGCCATGGACGACGAGGGCCTGCGTGCCGAGGTGGTGGAGTCGACGGTGCGCCGGGGAGTCCGGCCGCACCCCGGGATGGTCGACCTCAGCGTGGACATCCTGCGCGCGGACGTGGAGGCGAACCGCCGGTACCGGCGGCCCCGCCCCGAACGGCTCGCCGGCACGCGGGTCGTCGCTCTCGGGTGGGAGGACGACGTCGAGATCGAACCGTCCCGCATGACTGGATGGGACGCGTGCGCCGACGAGGTGCGCCGGGTCGTGCTGCCCGGAGGCCATCAGACGATCTTCGAGGCGCCCGAGGCGCTGATGGCGCTGCTGCGTGCGGAACTCGGTGATGCGGCGGAGGACGGAGCCACCGCGGGCCCGGTCAACGCGGTATCCGGCGATGGGGCGCCAAACGCACGGGGAGCCTGCTGATCCCCGCGATGAAGTGCGAGCGCAGGTGCTCGACCCGTCCGCACACCTCCACGCCGCCCACCACGTCGAGCAGTTCGGCGAAGACGGCGGTCAGGGAGGCGCGGGCGAGGGCGGCGCCCAGGCAGTAGTGGGGACCGTAGCCGAACGCCAGGTGACGGTTGGGGGTCCGTCCGGGGTTGAAGCGGTACGGGTCGGCGAAGACGGCCTCGTCCCGGTTGGCCGAGCCGAGCCAGACCACCACGGCCTCACCCGCCGGCAGGCGTGCACCGGCCAGCTCCACCGGCCGTGTCGTGTGCCGCATGACATGACTCGCGGGCGAGGACCAGCGCAGGGCCTCCTCGATCCCCGTCGCGAGCGCCTCGGGCCCCTGCCGCATCGCCTCGGCGACACGGGCGTCCTCGCTCATCGCCAGGACCGTCGCCGACACGGTGTGCGGCAGGGTGGTGACCGCCCCGAGCAGCAGGCTGTAGCAGTGGTGGACGGCCAGCTCCGCCCGGACCCTGGCGTCCTCGCCGGGCTCGGGCAGCAGCCGGGTGAGCAGGTCGTCCGCCGGCGCGCGGTACCGCGCCCGGAGGGCGGTGCGGAAGTAGGCGAAGATCTCGTGGTGGACCGCCGCGAGCGTGGTCCGGGTGCCGTCCGGGACGTACCCGGGACCGTCCGCGGCGTACGCGGGATCGTCCGGGGCCACCGCGGCCGCCGCGAGCCGGCCGAGCCGCGGCCAGTCCGCCGCCGGTAGTCCCATGACCGGGCCGAGCGCCATCAGGGGGAGCCGGGCGGCTGTCCGCGCCAGGTCCACGGGGGCGCCGTCCAGTGCCGGACCGATCAGGGCGCGCACCGCCTCCCGCATCCGCGGTCCCGCCGTTGCGCGCACACCCTCCGTGAGGGCGCGGATCTGCGGCTCACGCAGCTCGGCATGGCGCGGCGGGTCCGTGACCGTCACCATGCGCCCGCTCGCCACGTCGTCGGAGCCCAGGGTGGTGAGCAGATTTCCGCGGGCGGATGTGAACGCCCGGTGGTCGCGCAGGACTCGCATCGCGTCCTGATGGCGGGTCACGGACCAGAAAGGCCTGCCGTCCGCCGTGACATGCCGGTGCACCGGTGCGTGCCGGCGCAGATGGCGCCACACGGAGTGCGGTTCGCCCTCCCCGTAGAGCACCGGATCGTGCAGGTCGACCTCGTCCGGCCCCTGTGGCGCCGATGTCGTGGAGACGGTCATGCGCATACGGGACGTCCTCGCGTCGCGCTCCGTCGCCGTCCGTGGATCATGTGCTCGGAGTCTGCCCCGGCCACCACAGCGGGGTCAAGCGGTACCGGACGGCTCAAATCCGTTGCCTCGGTAGCCTCTTGACGAGCTCTTGTGATCATGAACTAATGGGCCTGGTTGCGCTTGGACATTTGACCGATGTCAACGGGCCGCAGTACAGCGCGGACAGCCCGTCAGGCGTCGCAAACTCTCTGGGGGAGTGTCAGACATTGCCGGCAGTGGTTCCTGGGTTCTCAGCCTCCCCGATCCAGTCCGCACTGTGGGCCAGGATCACCCGATCCCACCCCGATGCCCCTTCTCCACGGTGCGAGTCGTCATGGACCCTGCGGGGCACGTGGGACGTCGAGCGCCTGCGTGAGGCGTTGGCGTCGGTCGTGGAACGGCACGAGGCGCTGCGCACCGTCGTGCGTGCCGCAGCCGCACGCACCGAGCCCGTACAGAGCGTCGCCGAGGTGTCGGCGGACCTCCTCGAGGTCATCGACCTGTCCGACCGGTGCGAGGCGGTTGACGCGGACGAGGCCCTGCGCGCCGCTCGCGCCGCCTGGTCCTCGGCCGTCGCCGGATCGTACTCCGCCACCCTGCGCGCACTGCTGCTCGTGCGCTCCGCCGACTCCGCCCAATTCGTGCTGAACGCCGACGTTCTGTCGGCGGACCGGCTGACCCTGGGGCTCGTCGCGCAAGAAGTCGCCCTGTCCCTTGCGGGGGAGGAGCCGGGGGGTGAAGTCATCCAGTACCCCGAAGTGGCCGCATGGGGACGCGAGCTGCTCACCGACGAGGATTCGGCCGAGGACCGCGCCCACTGGGCGGCGCTCCTGGAGCCCGCCAGGGGCTGGGCCACCGCACACCGGCCCGTCGGAACCCGGACCGACCCGGCCGCGCCCGGGTACACCGCACACCTCGACGCCGGCCGCACCGCACGGATCGCCGCCCTTGCCACCGCCCGCGAGACCTCCGTGCAGGCAGTGCTGGGCGCGGCCTGGACCGTGGCCGCGGCCCGTCTCGCCGGCGGCCCGGTACCCCTGGCCGTGACCCACGACGGGCGCGCCTTCGACACGGTACGGAAGGCGGCCGGGCCGTTCGAGCGCCCCATGCCCGCCGTCGTCGACGCCTTGGCCGCCCCCTCCTTCCACGCCGTCGTCGATGAGCTCACCGCCCAGTGGACTCGCGGCGGGGACCTTATCGATCACTTGGACGCGCGCCGGTTCGACGAGCTGATGGACGAGGGACTGTGGGCCGGCTTCACCGCCGTCCCGGCCTCGCCGGTCCTCGACCACGGCACGGCGGACTGGCACCCCCTCGACGCGCGTGTCCTCTGCCTCGCCCGCACCCTGACGTGCACCGAGGCGGCCGACGCGGTGACCTGGCAACTGGCCTACTCCGGCGGGGACATGGCGGCGGTGCCCGCCGAGGCGGTGCTCCCCGCCTTCGTCACGGCCCTGGACGCCCTGGTCGCCGCCCCCGGAGAGCCGCCCGCCGACTGCCCTCTCACCGCCGCCGGCGACCCTGGCAGCGTCCTCGTCGGCCCCGCCGCCGACACCACCGCCCGAGATCTCGCCGAGGCCGTGGCGCTGGCCGCCGGCCGCGTACCCGACGCCGAGGCCGTGCGCTGCGGTGACGACCACCTCACGTACGCGGCCCTGGACGCTCTCGCCAACCGCTGGGCGCGGCGCCTCGCCGACGCCGGGGTGAACCCCGGCGACCGCGTGGTGCTCGACCTCGAACGAGGTGCCGCCGTCCCGGCCATCGTGATCGGCGTACTTCGCGCCGGTGCCGTGTTCGTGCCCTACGACCCGACGCACCCCGACGAACGCCTCCGGTACATGCTCGACGACACGGCCGCCGCGGCCGTGATCACCCGGCGCGGCCTCGGTACCGATGTGCGGCCCGTCGTGCTGGCACCGGACGACGAGCGCGTCGCCGGTCTTCCGTACACGGACCCCCAGGTGCGCAGGGCGCCCAGCGACCCGGCGTACGTGCTCTACACCTCGGGTACCACCGGACGGCCCAAGGGCGTGGTCGTCCCTTGGAGCGCCCTGAACAACTATCTGACGTGGGCCGCCGCAACCTACCGGCTGGCCGAGGGCAAGGGCAGCCTCGTGCACTCCTCCCTCGCCTTCGACTTCAGCCTCACCGCCCTGCTGGCCCCGCTCACGGTCGGCGGCCGCGTTCTGCTCCTGCCCCCCGGCGCCGGGCCGTACGGGCTGGCCACCGCCCTGCGCTCCTGCACCGACCTGTCCCTGCTCAAGCTGACGCCGACCCACTTGGACGCCCTTCAGCGGCTGACCGGCGGCACGGAGTGGGCCCACCGGGTACGCACGCTCGTCATCGGCGGCGAGCAACTGCATGCCGAGAGCCTGAGCGCCCTGCGCTCCCTCCCCGGCCTGCGGATCTTCAATGAGTACGGACCCACCGAAACCGTGGTCGGCTCCACCGCGCACAGGGTCGGCACCACGACGCCCGTCCGTGGCCGGGTGCCCATCGGCCGTCCCGTCGCGGGTACGGTGATCACCGTCCGCGACCGCCGGGGCCGCCCGGTTCCCGCCGGTGTGCCGGGCGAGATCTGCATCGGCGGCGCGGGGCTCGCCGACGGTTACCTGGGCCAGGAGACCGCCACCCGCGAGCGTTTCGTCACCGACACGCACGGCCCCCGCCCCGGGCAGACCCACTACCGCACCGGTGACCTGGGACGCCTGCTTCCCGACGGCGAGCTGGAGTACGTGGGCCGCCTCGACGACCAGCTCAAGGTCCGCGGCGTTCGTGTCGAACCGGACGAGGTGCGCAGCGTCCTCCTCGACCACCCCGCCGTCGCACGCGTGGCCGTCGTCGCACGCGCCGCCCGCGAATCCTCCGCGGAATCACGCCTCGTCGCCTACGTGGTGCCCGCGGCCGCCGCCGGCACCGCTCCGGTGCACCCCGCCGGCCTGGTGGAGCACGCCCGTCGTTTCCTGCCCGACGTGATGGTGCCCGTCGTCCTCCTCGTCGACGCGCTGCCCACGACGGTCAACGGCAAACTGGACACGGACGCCCTTCCCGACCCTGACCGCGACCTGCTCACCGCGCGTCCCTACGTGGCGCCGCGAGACACCACCGAGGAAGTCCTGACCTCGGTCATCGCCGAGGTGCTGGGCCTGGAGCGCGTCGGTATCGACGACGACTACCTGGCGCTCGGCGGCGACTCGATCCGCAGCGTGATGATCGCGGCCCGTGCCGCCCATCGGGGCGTCGGCGTCGGTGTCGCCCAGCTCCATGAGCACGCCACGGTCCGTCACATGGCCGCCGCGCTCGTGGAACGCCCCGGCACGACGTCGTCGGCCGCCCGCCCGAGCGAGCCGTTCTCCCTGGTGAGCGCGGAGGACCGGGCTCTGATGCCGGAGGACGTCGAGGACGCCTTCCCGCTGAGCCTGCTCCAGGAAGGCATGATCTTCCACCGGGACTTCGCCGCGAAGTCGGCCGTGTACCACGCCATCGCCTCCGTACGGCTCGAAGCGCCCTTCGACCTGGCCGCCTTCGACACGGTCATCCGCGGGCTCGTCGAACGCCACCCCATGCTGCGGACCTCGTTCGACATGTCCACCTTCAGCCGCCCGCTGCAGCTGGTCCACCGGACGTTCGACACCCCGCTGTTCCACGAGGACCTGCGGCGCCTCGATGCCGAGGAGCAGCAGGCTCACGTCCGGCGCTGGGTCGAGGGTGAGCAGGAGCGCGGCTTCGAACTCCACGACTACCCCCTGATCCGCTTCATGGTGCAGCGGCTCAGCGACGACGAGTTCCAGTTCACCTACGGCTTTCACCACGAGATCGTCGACGGGTGGAGCGAAGCCCTGATGATCACGGAGATCTTCGACCACTACTTCTCGCTGGTGTACGACGAGCCGATCGAGCTTCGAGCCCCCGTCGCCTCGATGCGCGACGCCGTGGCGCTCGAACTGGAGGCGCTGGAGGACCGGGGCAAGTACGACTTCTGGGACACCTACCTCTCCGACGCGTCCCTGATGCGGTTGCCCCGCATGGGCGTCGGCCAGACCGCCGACAAGGGTGCCCGGGAGATCGTCCGGCTCACCGTGCCGATCGCTCCGGAGCTCTCCGACGCGCTCAAGGCCCTCGCCCGCGAAGAGGGCGTCCCGCTGAAGACCGTGCTGATGGCCGGCCACATGCGGGTGATGTCTGCGTACGGCGGACACACCGACACCCTGAGCTACACCGTCACCAACGGGCGTCCGGAGGACACCGACGGCAGTACCGCCATCGGCCTGTTCGTCAACAGCCTCGCCCATCGCGTCGCGATGCCCGGAGGCAGTTGGCGCGACCTGATCGCCGCGAGCCTGGCCTCGGAACGCGCCACCATGCCGCACCGCCGGCTTCCCATGGCGGAACTGAAGCGCCACCAGGGCAACGAGCCGCTGGCCGAGACACTGTTCTTCTTCACGGACTACCACATCTTCCGCGGGCTGGACCGCTGGCGTGCCCGTGGAGTGAGGCACGTCGCCGACGAGTTGTACGGCGAGTCGACGTTTCCCTTCTGCGGCATCTTCCGGCTGGGCCGCGACACCGGAGACCTGGAAGTGCGGATCGAGTACGACGGCCTCCAGTTCTCCGCCGGCCTGATGGACAGCGTCTCCGACGCCTACGTCGAGGTCCTCACCGCCATGGCCGGTGATCCCGACGGACGCTACGACGCCCGGGACTTCCTCTCCGAGGCCGACCGGAGCACCCTGGAGGCCCTGCGGGGACCGGAACTGCCCGCCGTCGAGGAACGCTGCCTGCACGAACTGTTCGAGGAGCGGGCCCGCTCGCAACCCGACGCCATCGCCGTGCAGTGGCTCGGCGGTTCGATCTCCTACGCGGCCCTCGACTGGCGCGCCACCGCGCTGGCCCGCACCCTGCGTGCCCATGGCGTCGGTGCCGAGGTACCCGTCGGGATCCTCGCCGAGCGCTCCGCCGAACAGATCGTGGCGATGCTCGGCATCCTCAAGGCCGGCGGTGCCTACGTCCCGCTCGACCCCGCCCTCCCCGAGGCCCGGACGGCGTCCGTCGTGGCCGAGTCCGGCACCCGCCTCGTCGTCGCCCAGCAGGCCCGGGCCGACATGGTGCCCGCCGGCCCCGCCGTGCTGACCCTCGACCCGCTGGGCCGTGTCGGCTCCGTGCCCGAGCCGACCGGAACGCGCCCCGCTCCCCGGCCCACCCCCGGCAGCGCCGCCTACGTCCTGTTCACCTCCGGCTCGACGGGCGTGCCCAAGGGCGTCGTCGTCGAACACCGCAACGTCGTCGCCTCACTGCGCGCACGCACCCTGGCGTACCCCGACCCCGTCGACCGCTTCCTGCTCCTGTCGTCGTACGCCTTCGACAGCTCCGTCGCCGGCATCTTCTGGACGCTCACCGAGGGCGGCACCCTCGTCCTGCCGTCGGAAGGCGCCCAGCTCGAACCGCTCGACGTACTCGACCAGCTCGCCCGCGAACGGGTCACGCACACCCTCGCCATCCCCTCCCTGCTGCTGCCCGTGCTGGAGGAGGCCGGCGACGGCGAACTCGACGCGTTGCGCGTGGTGACGGCCGCCGGTGAACCCTGCCCCTCCGTCCTGGGCGACGTGGCCCTCGACCGGATCGCCGGGGCCACGGTCCACAACGAGTACGGACCCACCGAGGCGACCGTGTGGAGCACCGTATGGACCGGCACCTCTCGGACCGGCCGGCCCCACATGCCGATCGGCCGGCCCATCGCCGGCACACGCGCACGCGTGGTCAACCCCTACGGCCATAACGTACCGGTGGGTGTCGCCGGAGCGCTCCTGGTGGCTGGCACTGGCGTGGTGCGCGGTTACCTCGGGCGCCCCGGGGCCACCGCCGACGCCTTCCGGCCCGACCCGTACGCCCTTACAGCCGGCGAGCGTGTCTACGTCACCGGCGATGTGGCCCGCTGCCTGAGCGGCGGCGACCTCGAATTCGTCGGGCGCGACGACCAGCAGGTCAAGATCCGCGGATTCCGCGTGGAACTCAGCGAGCTCGAGGCCGTTCTCGACGCCCACCCGGACGTCCAGAAATCCGTGGTGGTCGCCCATCGGAGCGACTCCGGCAGCACGGAACTGACCGCGCACGTCGTCGTCCAGCCCGGGGTATCGCTCGACGCCGTACGTGTCCAGCAGTTCGTGCGCGACCGGCTGCCCCGCTACATGATCCCCGCACACTGCACGATCCTCGACGCCGTGCCCCTGACCGCGACCGGCAAGGTCGACCGCGCCGCCCTGCCCGCTCCCAGCACCGCGAAGCGGCCCGACGCACCGCACGTCGAGCCGGCCACCGAGAGCGAACGGATCGTCGCCGCCGTATGGTGCCGGGTCCTGGGTCTGGAACGGGTCAGCGCACGCGCCGCCTTCTTCGACCTCGGCGGCGAATCGCTGCGCGCGATGCAGGTCACCACGGCCGTCAACAAGGCCCTCGGCACCCGCATCACCGTACGCGCCCTGTTCGACGCGGCCACCCTCGCGGAGTTCGCCGCCGTCGTTGACGCGGCCCGGCGAGGAGAGGGACCGGTCGCGCGCGGTATCGCCGCCGCATCGGCCGAGGCGACGGGCCGATGACGCCCGTGCACGACGGCGCCCTGCTCCACCCGCTCACCCCGGGGCAGCGGCGCCTGTGGTTCCTGCACCGGCTGGCTCCGGAAAACCCCGCCTACAACATCGTGATCGCGCTACGGCTGCGCGGCCCGCTCGGCGTCCCCGCCCTGCGGGCCGCCCTGGCCGACGTGACCCGCCGCCACACGGCGCTGCGCACGGCCGTTCCCGAGGAACCCGGCGGGCACGGACCGATCGCCCGTGTTGCTTCCGACGGGCCGCCGCTCGCGCTGGTGGACCTCACCGGCCTGCCCGGGGAGCGCGCCCACGACGAGGCACGCCGGTTCGTGGACGCCGCCTCCGCCCGCCCCGTCGACCTGATGCGGGGGCCCATCACCCACTGGACCCTGCTACGTGTCGCCGCCGACGACCACGTGCTGGTTCTCCTCACCCACCACATCGTCTTCGACGGCGGGTCGCTGCCCGTCGTGTGCGCGGAGCTGGAACACGCCTACCTCGAACGCGTCCATGGACGTCCCGGGCTCCCGGGATCAAGCGGCGGCACGGCGCCCGAGGCCGGCGGGGACGTGCCAGGGGACGTACCGGCGGAGAGCCTGGAGTACTGGCGCGCCACGCTGGCTGACGTGCTGGCGCAACCCCTGGTGCTGCCCGTTCTCGCCGGACGCCGCGACACCACCGGCCGCACAGCGGCGCGCACCGCCCTCACCAACGGAGCGTGCACCCTGTCGGGCAGCGGGCTCCGCCGACTGCGCACCCTCGCCGTCGAGGAGGGCTGCACCACCCAGCTCGTGCTGATGACGGCACTGATCTGCCTGCTGCACCGTTACAGCGGTCAGGAGGACGTCGTCCTCGGTACCCCGGTCACCTTGCGCGAGGAGGCCGGGAAGGCCGCACGCGTAGGCATGTACGTCAACCTGCTGCCCATCCGGGTCCGCGTGGGCACGGGAGCCCTCTCGTTCCGTGAGGTGCTGCGCCGCACCCGCCGGGCCTGGCTGGACGCCCATGAGCATCGCCGGGTGCCCTTCGAGCGGCTCGTCGAGGAATTCCACACCGACGCGGCCCCCACCGTCCACCCGTTCTTCTCCACGCTCTTCGCCTACCAGGAGGCACCGTCGCTGCCCCGCCTCCACGGCGTGGAGACCACACTGATGCCGGTCGCGCCCACCGCGCCCAAGTACGAACTGACCGTCACCGCCACCGAAGGCGAGCGGCAGGTCACCTTCGACCTTGACGTCGACAGCCGTAGCGCGAACCGCGCCGAGGCGGACGCCACCGCCCGCCACTTGCGCGCCCTTCTGACCTCAGCGGTCGACGACCCCGAACGGGCCGTCGCCGACCTGCCGTTGCTGGACGGCACCGAACGCCGCGCACTCGGTCCGTACTGGCCGGCCACCCAGCGCGCCGCCCACACCGTCGCCAACGCACCCGACCTGTGGACCCCGGCCCACCGGCTCTTCGAGGAACAGGCCCGGCGCCGCCCCGACGCCGTGGCCGTCGTCCACGGCGCACACAGCCTCACCTACCGTGAGCTCAACCGGCGGGCGAACCGGCTCGCCCGGGAACTCATGGCACGCGGCGCGGGCCCGGAGCGCGTCGTCGGTGTGTGCCTGAGCCGCACACCGCTGCTGCCCGTCACCCTGCTCGCCATCCTCAAGGCGGGCGCCGCCTACCTCCCCCTCGACCCCGCCTATCCCGTCCAGCGGCTGGGCGGCATGATCGAGGACGCGGGCATGAGCCTGCTCGTCACCGAACGGGAACTCCTGCACCGCACCGGCCTGGACGGCATGACGGATCCCGCCAAGGCGCTCCTCATGCACGACGACGCGGACCCGGCCACCGGGCACCCCGGGCACAACCTCGTCGGCCCGGCCACGGACGTCCACCCCAACAGCCTGGCCTACGTGCTGTTCACCTCCGGCTCCACCGGCCGGCCCAAGGGCATCGCCCTCCAGCACGGCAATCTTGACACCTTCCTGCGCTGGGCCGGCCGTACCTTTTCGGCCGAGGAGCTGACGGCCGTCCTCGCCACCACCTCGGCGTCCTTCGACGTCTCCGTCTTCGAACTGTTCGCGCCCCTGACCCACGGCGGCACGGTCCTGCTCGGCGACAACGCCCTGCACGTGCCCCACATGCCCGCCGCGGCCACCGCGACACTGCTCAGCACCGTGCCCACGGCCGTGGACGCTCTCGCCCAGGCCGACGCGATCCCCCGCTCCGTGCGCACCGTCAACATCGGCGGCGAAACCCTGCAACGCGGCGTCGTGGACCGACTGGCCCAGCGGGTGCCTGGCGTGCGGGTGCACAACCTGTACGGCCCCTCCGAGACCACCACGCACTCCGCCAACGTTCGCGTACCCCTCGATTCCGGCGAGCCCCCCACGATCGGACGCCCCCTGCTCACCGTGCTGATGTGGG
Organism: Kitasatospora sp. NPDC101235; assembly: GCF_044767505.1. NCBI lineage: Bacteria > Bacillati > Actinomycetota > Actinomycetes > Kitasatosporales > Streptomycetaceae > Kitasatospora > Kitasatospora sp. NPDC101235. The sequence goes on along the minus strand of NZ_JBIWNZ010000005.1, from coordinate 376,880 downwards.
TGGCGGACCGTTGCAGCCGCCCGGTGCCCGTCGGCGTCGTCGGCGAGATAGTCATCGGCGGGGTGGGCCTTGCACGGGGCTACGTCGGCCGTCCCCGACTGACGGCCGAGCGCTTCGCGCCCGACCCCGCCAGCGGCACCGGTGGCGGACGCCTCTACCTCACGGGTGACCAAGCCCGGGTGGACGGCAACGGCGAAATGGTCTTCCTCGGCCGCCGCGACTCCCAGATCAAACTGCGCGGTGTGCGGATCGAACCCGAGGAGATCGAGACCGTCACCCGCGCCCACCCGGCGGTGCTCGACGCCGCGGTCGTGGTGGAACGCCACGACGGCATCCCCCACCGCCTGGCCGCCTTCGTCAAGGTGCGGCCGGAGGACCTGGCGTACGCCGACTCGCTCACCCCCGACCTCCTGGCCCACCTGCGGGCCCGGCTGCCCAGGGCGATGATCCCCGCCGACCTCCGTTTCCGGGCCGAGCTGCCGCTCAACGCGAACGGAAAGCTCGACCGCGGCGAGCTGACCCGACGGCTGGCCCAGGAGCCCGTCGAGACGGAGGTCGCCACCCCCTTCGCGGCGCCGCGCAGCGAACTGGAGAAGGCCGTCGCGGCGATCTGGTGCGAGGTGCTCGACCTGACCCACGTCGGGCTCCACGACAACTTCCTCGACCTGGGCGGCAATTCCCTGCTCCTGCTCAAACTGCACCGCGCCCTGTGCGACACCGTCCACCCCGACCTCACACTCGTCGACCTGTTCGCCTGGCCGACCGTGGCAGCCGTCGCCGAGCGCTTCGCCGCCGACACGGGCCATGGCGTACGCGTCGGGGAAACGGCCGACGCCGCCGAGCGCGGCCGCAAACGGCGGCGTTCCGTGGCCGCGGCCCGCCGCTCACCGGAGGCCGGCCGGTGAGCACCAGCACGTACGAGGAGACCACCGACGGCGAGGACGTCGAGAGCATCGCCGTCGTCGGTATGGCGTGCCGGCTGCCCGGCGCGGAAACCCCCGAGCAACTGTGGACCAACCTCCGGGCCGGGCGATCGGCGGTGCGCCGCTTCGCCGCCGAGGAGGCGGCCGACGTCCCGGGCCGCCCCTCCGTCGCGGGCCACCCCGACTTCGTCGGCGCCGAAGGCCTGCTCGACGGGGTGGACCTCTTCGACGCGGGCCTCTTCGGTTACGCGCCCCGCGAGGCGCAGATCATGGACCCGCAGCACCGGATCGGGCTGGAAGTCGCCTGGGACGCCTTCGAATCGGCCGGTTACGACCCCGCCGACGCCGGAGGCCCGGTCGGCGTGTTCCTCGCCGCGAGTTTCAGCTCCTACCTGGTGCGTAACCTGCTGGCCGACCCCGAGGCGCAGCGGACGCTCGGCGGGCTGTCCCTGCTCGTCCACAACGACAAGGACTTCCTCGCCACCGGTGTTTCGCACCGCCTCGGACTGCGCGGACCGAGTCTCGCCGTCGGCTCGGCCTGTTCCTCGTCGCTCGCCGCCGTCCACCTCGCCGCGCGCAGCCTTCAGTCCTACGAGTGCGACATGGCGCTCGCCGGCGGGGTCTCCCTCCAGGTGCCCCAACAGCAGGGCTACCTGCACAGCCGTGACGGCATCTACTCCCCAAGCGGCGCCTGCCGGCCCTTCGACGCCGCCGCCGACGGCACCGTCGGCGGCAGTGGCGCCGGAATGGTGCTCCTCAAGCGCCTGTCCGACGCCCTTCGCGAGGGTGACCACGTCCACGCGGTGATCCTCGGCTCGGCCCTCAACAACGACGGCCGCGACAAGATAGGCTTCACCGCCCCCAGCGTGCGCGGACAGAGCGAGGTGATCGCCGAGGCCCACGCAGTCTCCGGCGTGAGGGCCGACACACTGGGCTACGTCGAGGCGCACGGCACGGGCACCGCGGTTGGCGACCCGGTGGAGATCCAGGCCATCACCAAGGCGTTCCGTCACACCACCGACCGGCGCGGGTTCTGCGGCATCGGCTCCGTCAAGGCGGCCATCGGGCACCTGGACGCGGCGGCTGGCATCGCCGGGTTCCTCACCGGTGTCCTGGTCGCCCGCGAGCGCACGGTGCCGCCCAGCCCGTACTTCCGGGCCCCCAACCCGGCGATCGACTTCGCGGACAGCCCCTTCTTCGTCACCACCGACGCGATGCCACTGCCGGGTCCGCCCGGTCGGCGCCGGGTCGGCGTGAGCTCCTTCGGCGTCGGTGGCACGAACGCCCACGTCGTCCTCCAAGAACCCCCGGCACCCGTCCCCCGCCCGGAACCCGCGGGCGACTCCCTGCTGCTGCTGTCCGGCCGTGACCCGCGTTCCGTGCGAGAGGCCGCGGACCGCCTCGTGCGCCACCTCACCGACGCGCCGGAGACGTCCGCCGCCGATGTCGCGCGCAGCCTCGCGGGCAAGCGTGCCTTCCCGCACCGGCGTGCCGTGCTCGCCACGGACACCGACACCGCCGTACGCGCCCTCACGGCGGAGCCGGACCGCACCGCCGTCGCCCGCCGCGTGGTGTTCACCCTGCCCGACCTGACGGCCCTGACTCCGGCTGACCTCGCCGCGCTCGCCGCGGAACCGGCCGTGTCCCGGGCGCTCGACGCCCTGCTCCTCCGGGCCGCCCGCGCGGGCATTACTGTGCGCCGCCCCACCGCCGACCGAGCACCCCGTACGGCGACCGTCGCACCGGGCACCGCCTTCGCCGTCCAGTACGCCATGGTGGAGGCCCTGGCCGACTGGGGCGTGCGCCCCACCGCCGTGAGCGGGGCCGGCACCGGCGAACTCACCGCGGCGGTGGCCGCCGGGATGCTCACCGCGACACAGGCCCTGCGCCTGCTGGCGGCAGGCACCCCCGAGGAGCGCGCCGCCGCCCTCGCCGACCCGGCCCCGTCGGCGTCAACGCTGCCCTGCCTGGGCGCCCGCGCCGGTGGCCCGATCACCGAACGGCACCTCCGGGAAGCCGAGTTCGCCGCCCCGGTACGCGGGGACGGGACCGGACCGCTCACCCACCCGGACACCGACCCCGCCACGCCGCTGCTCGACGTCCACCTCGGTGCCCCCGGCGGACCCACCACCGACGCCCTGGCACACCGCGACGGCGTCTGGTCGCCCCCCGGGCCCGGTGGGGGAGGCCCGGCACCCGTGCTCGCCGCCCTGTGGGAAGGGGGCGCCGACCTCGAACTCGACACGTACCATCGCGACCGGGGAGCCCGGCGCGCCCCGGTGCCCGGGCACGTCTTCAACCGCGCCCGCCACTGGATCGGTCCCCCCGCCGTCCCCGCCGTCCCCGCCGACGCGCTCACCCTCGTGACCGAGGAACTGCGCGCGGCAACCGGTGGAACACCTCCGCGCTCGTTGGGCGACCGGCCCGCGGAGCGCGCCGCCCTGGACGCACTGTGCACGGAGCTCGCCCTGGCGCACCTCGCCGACGCCCTGCGCGGCGTCACCCCGCGGTCCGGCACGACCGTCGACGAGATCGCCGCACGCCTCGGCACGTTGCCCGCCTACCGGCCCTTCCTGGAGTACCAGCTCGAACTGCTCCTCGAGGACGGGCTCGTGGCACGCGACGGAGACCGCCACACCCTCCTCACCACCCGCCCCGCCGAACCCGGGAAGGCCGCCGCCCGGGTCCGTGAACACCATCCCGATGTCGCGGGGATCGCGGAACTGCTGCTGCACTGCGGGCAGGACTACCGCGAGGCGCTGCGCCGGCCCGGAGCGGGACTCGCCCTGCTCCACCCGCCGGGCGACCGCGGCCTGGTGACCCGGCTCCTCACCGAGCGGACCGCACCGCACTCCTGGGCCGACCCCCTTGCCCTGACCGTCGCACGCACGGCGCGGCGGATGGCCACCACACGGCAACGGCCCCTGCGCGTCCTGGAGGTGGGCGCGGGCGGCGGACGGCTCACGCAGCACCTCGTCACCGCGCTGGAGGGCACGTCGGCCCGCTGCACGATCACCGACATCAGCGCCCACTTCCTGGCGGCGCTGCGTGAACAGGGCGGGGCACGCGGACACCGGTCGGTCGAGACCCGGGTTCTCGACATCACGGCCGACCCCGTCCGCCAGGGCATCCCCCTCGCCGCCCACGACCTCGTCGTCGGCCTCGACGTGGTTCACACGACGCCCGACGTCGACCACACGCTGCGCCGGCTGCGCGCCCTGCTCGCCCCCGGCGGCACGCTCGCGCTGGTCGAGACGGTCACCCGCGACCGCTGGATCCCCATGGTCTGGGGTCTCACCGAAGGCTGGTGGGGCGCACGCGACGGCCGGAGGGGCGGACCACTGCTCTCCACCGAGGAGTGGACCGCCGCACTGCGCGCCGCGGGCTTCACTGTCGACCGGCTCGTACCAGGCGTGGCCGAGCCGACCGCGGACGCCGTGCTTCTGCTGGCACACCAGCCCGTGGCCGCCGCGCCGGCGGCCGCCCCCCGGGCAGACGGGGCCCCCGACCGACCGGCGCCCGCGCGCGTCACGGACCCCGCCCGGTGGACGTACCGCACCGGCTGGCACAGCGCCTCCCTGCCCGTCCCCGCCCCAGATCGGCCCGGCCGCACCTGCCTGGTCTTCGTGGACGGAGACCTGGGCGAGCGGGTGTGCCGGTCGCTGGCGGACAGCGGCCTCCGGGTGGTGCGGGTGCACCCCGCCGGACGCCCGGCCGACGACACCGTGGACGTCCACCACGTGGACCCGGCCGATCCCGACGCCCACCAGCGGCTGGTGGACACCCTGACCGACCGGGGCGTGACCGTCGACCTCGTCGCCCACCTGTGGAACGCGGACCGGCCGGTCACCGGCCTGGAAGCCGTGGACGAGGCCCTGTCCCGCGGCCTGCACAGCGTGCTGGACACCGTCCGGGCGCTGGCTCGTACCGACCGGGGCGCCCCCGGCCGTCTGCTGATCGCCACCGCAGGCGGTCAGGACGTCCTCGGCGGCGACCTGCGCCACCCCGAACAGGCGCTGCTCACCGCGGCGGCGAAGGTGCTGCCACGCGAGTACCCGGAACTCGGCTGCACGGTCGTCGACCTGCCGCCCGAGGCTCCCACCGACCCGCAACGGCAGGCCGATCAGGTCGTCGCGGAACTGCTGGCCCACGACTGCCCGCCGCTCGTCGCCCACCGGGGCCGGCGCCGCTGGCTGCCGCATGTGCGACCGCACCCGCTGCCCGCCCCCGACCCGTCACGTCCCCCGGTGCGGCCCGGCGGTGGTTACCTGGTGTGCGGCGGACTCGGTGGCATCGGACTGGCCGTCGCCGAACACCTGCTGCTCGGGGGCGGCCAGGTGCTGCTCACGCGCCGTACGCCCTTCCCGCCCCGGGACAGGTGGGCCGACCTGCACGCCGACACCTCGGACGGGCGCATCGCCCGGCGGCTCCTGACCGCCGAGCGCTCCGGGGGGCGCGCTGTCGTCCTCCGCGCCGACCTCACCGACCTCACCGCGATGCGCAAGGCCGTCGCCACCGCCCTCCGCGAGTTCGGCAGCCTCCACGGCGTGGTGCACGCCGCCGGAGTCACCGACCCGGCCGGCGTGGTCCAGCGCCGCAGTCGCGCCGCGACGGACAACGCCGTGGCCTCCAAGACCACCGGGACGCTGGTTCTCGAACGAGCCCTCGCCGGCACCGCGCCCGACTTCGTGCTGCTGTGCTCCTCCATAGGCACCGCGCTGTACAAGCTCAAGTACGGCGAGCTCGGCTATGTGGCGGCCAACGAGTTCCTCAACGCCTTTGCCCACAGCCGTCGTGCCCTGGGCATGCCGGTGGTTGCCGTCGGCTGGACCGACTGGCTGGAAGGCGGCATGTGGACCACGGCCCGCCGCGAGCTGGACCGCCGCTACCGCGTGGACGCACCCGGCGGGGTCCACCCCGCCGACGACCTGCTCCTGGGCCTCACCGACGCGGAGGGCGTCGAGGTCTTCCGCCGTGCGGTGCGGTCCGACGAGCCCCATGTGCTCGTCTCGACCCAGGACCTGGAAGCGCTGCTGGCGCGGCACGAGGACTACAGCGTCGACGACCACCGCAGGGCCGTGGGCGTACTGCAGCGGGCGCGCGCCGACGACGGGCCGACGCCCCGGCCGCCCACCGCCGGGACCGGAGGCCGCGACGCAGGCCGGCCCGGAAGGACGACCGAACGGACCGTCGTCGGATGGTGGTCGTACCTGCTCGGCCTCGACGACGTGCGGCCCGACGACGACTTCTTCGCACTCGGGGGCGACTCGCTCATCGCCCTGAGGATGCTGACCATCGCCGAGGAAGCGGTGGGCGCCGAGGTGTCCCTGCCGTGGTTCTTCGAGCATCCGACCGTTGCCGAACTGGCGGCGGAGATCGATCGGCTGAGGCGGCCCACCGATGCCGCCGGAGGCGAGGAACGAGTACTGCTGTGACCATCGAGGACCACTACGCCGACCTCGTGGCGCGCGGTGTACGGCTCGCCGACCAGGACGGCCGGCTCCGCTGCGCCGCCCCGGCCGGCGTGCTCACCGACGCCCTCCTGAAAGAAGTGTCCGCACGCAAGGACGAGTTGCTCGCCCACCTCGCCGAGCGCCGGGTGCCGCTGTCCTACCCGCAGGAACAGCTCTGGGTGGTCCACCGCCTCGACCAGGCCGGCTGCGCCTACCACGAGCCCGTGCTGGTCGAGCTGGAAGGCCCGTTGCAGCCGACGGCGCTGCGCCGGGCGCTCGACGCGGTGTACCACCGGCACGAGGTACTGCGCACGGTCTACCCCACCCACCGTGGCCGCCCGCACCAGGTCGTCCTGGAGCCCGGTTCCTGCCCGCTCGCCGTCGTCGACCTCACGGACCTGCCCCGGGAAGCACGGGAAGAGGCGGCGCGGCAGTGGGTGGAACGGGAGGTGCGCCGCCCCTTCGACCTGACCACGGGGCCCGTGCTGCGCGCCGTCCTGCTCGCGCTGGACACCGAGCGGTACCGGCTGCTGCTGACGCGTCACCACATCGCTGGCGACGGCTGGTCCCTGGGACTGCTGCTGCGCGACCTCGGTGACGCCTACGACGCGGCCCGGTCCGGTCGGCCCCCGACACCACCCCCGAACGACGTGCGCTACACGGACTTCGCCGAGTGGCAGCGCGCCGTCCGACGGCGCGACCCGCTCGGGACACGGGGCGCCGAACGGGTCCGCGCCCTGCGCGGGGCCCCCGTCGGGCTGCGTCTGCCGGCCCCGGGGGACCTCGCGGCCGACACCCGGGACGCGCCCGTCGCCCGGACCGTCGACGTGCGCCTGGACCCCGAGCCGGCCGCCGGAGTCCGCGCCCTGGCCGACCAGGCCCGGGTGACCCCGTTCACCGTGCTGCTCACCGCGTACGCGGCCGTCCTGAGCCATTGCTGCGACCAGGACGACATGCTCATCGGCAGCCCGGTGGCAGGGCGCCCCCGGGCCGAGTACGAGCACGTCGTCGGCACCTTCGCCAATCTCCTGCCGATCCGCGTCCGTCTCGACGGGGATCCTCCCCTCGACACGCTGCTGCGCCGTGTCCACACGGAGGTGATGGGCGCGCTCGAAGCCCGTGACGTGCCCTTCGGGGCGCTCGTCGCCGAGATCGCACCCGGCAGGAGGTTCGATGCCGAACCGTTGTGCCAGGCGACGTTCTCCCTCCAGAACCTGCCGTCCACCGAGGTGTCGCTGCCCGGGCTGCGCGTCACGCTGCTGCCCGCCCCGGGGATGGCACCCAAGCACGCGCTGACCGCCATCGCCACACCGTCCGACGGCGGCTACGCCGTCACGTTCTCCGTCGACCCGGCGCGCGTCACGGACGAGACGGCGCGTGCCGTCGCCGACGGTTTCGTGAGGGTGCTGAGCCGCGCCGCGGCCGACCCGGGGCGGACCGTCGCGGACATCCTGGGCCCCGCCGGCCCCCGCCCCGTTCAGGGCCCCGCCGGTGCCGCCGACGCCACAGGGCCTGCGAGGACCGAGTCGTCGCACTCCGACAGCGGCAGCGCCACCGCGCCGACCGGGCCCGTGACGCCCACCCAGCGGCGACTGGCCGAGCTGTGGCGGGACCTGCTGGCGCTGCCCGAGGACGTCACTCCGGACGTCCACGCCAACTTCTTTGACCTCGGCGGGGACTCCATCAAGCTCACCCAGTTGCTGGCCTGGGTGATGGACGACTTCGGCATCGACCTGCCGGTGCAGCGCATTCACGCACTGCTCGACATCGCGTCGCTCGCCTCCGCCATCGACGACGCCGTGAAGGAGCGGGACGAGGCGGCCGATGCCACGCTGGCCGCCCTCGTACGCGATGTAGAGGAACTGACCGAGGAGGAGCTACGCAAACGTCTGAGCTGACCCGCCCCTCTTCGGGGCGGGCCACCCACATCATCGAGGCGCTCCTCCGGCACGCCGACGCCACACCCGACCGCACGGCCTACGTCTTCCTCGAGGACGGGGAGAAGGAGACCGAACGGCTCACCTTCGCTGCGCTGCGCGACCGGGTTGCGGCTGTCGGCCGGACCCTGGCGGAGCACTGCCCCCCGGGATCGCGCGCGGTGATCGCCTACCCTTCCGGACCCGCCTACGTACTCGCCTTCCTGGGCTGCCTGTACGCGGGCGTCGTGGCCGTGCCGTGCGACGTGCCGGGCCGTGGCCCCGGCCGGGAGCGGTTCGCGTCGATCGTCGCCGACGCCGAACCGGCCGTCGTGCTGACCGACAGTCCCGTGGACGGCCATCCATGCCTGGACGTCTCCGTCCTCGTGGCGCCCGGCGGCGCGCTGGGCCCCGCCCACACGCCCGACGGCGACGACCCGGCCTTCCTCCAGTACACCTCCGGCTCCACCCGGGAGCCGCGCGGCGTCGTCGTCACCCACGCCAACCTCATGGCCAACGAACGCATGATCGCTGAGGCGTGCGGGCACGACGCCGAGTCGACCTTCGTCGGCTGGCTGCCGCTCTTCCACGACATGGGCATGGTCGCCAACGTCCTCCAGCCGCTCTACTTGGGCGCTTGCAGCGTCCTCATGCCACCGGAGGCGTTCCTGCGTGACCCCGTCCGCTGGCTGCGCGCCATCTCCCGTTACCGTGCCCACACCAGTGGCGGCCCCAACTTCGCGTACGAGCTGTGCGCCGGACGCATCCGCCCCGAGCAGACCGAGGGCCTCGACCTGAGCAGCTGGCAGGTCGCCTACAACGGTGCCGAGCCCGTGCGCGCGGACACCCTCGCCCGCTTCCACCAGCGCTTCGCGGCACACGGGCTGAGCGCCGAGGCGGCCTTCCCCTGTTTCGGTCTCGCCGAGGCCACCCTGATCGTGAGCGGCACGCCCAAGGACTCCCCGGCCCGCGTCCTGGCCGCCGACGCCGCAGCGCTGCGCGCCGGCGAGGTGCGCCCGGCCGAACCGGGCGCCGACACCGTGCCGTTGGTCAGCAGCGGCCGTGCCGTGCCCGACACCGACATTCGCATCGTCGCCACCGCCACCGGCCGCGCCTGCGCCCCCGGACAGATCGGCGAGATCTGGGTCGACAGTCCCAGCGTGGCCCGTTCCTACTGGCGCCAGCCCGACGAGTCGGAGGCGCTCAACGCGCGGCTGGAGCCCGACGGACCGCGCCATCTGCGCACCGGCGACCTGGGTGCGCTCGTCGACGGGGAACTGTACGTCACCGGCCGGCACAAGGACCTGATTGTTGTACGCGGACGCAACCACCATCCCCAGGACCTGGAGTGGACGGCCGAGCGCGCGCATCTGCTGTTGCGGCCGTCCTGCAGTGCCGCCTTCTCCCTGGAACGGGGCGCCAGTGAAGCGGTGGTACTGGTCTGCGAGTTCCGTGACGGCGCGGACCCCGGCGAGGCTGCCACCGCCGCCGCGGCGGTGCGGGCCGCCGTCCTCGCCGCACATGGCGTGGAGATCGACGAGATCGCCTTCGTGCCCCGGGGCACCGTCCGCAAGACGACCAGCGGCAAGGTCCGCCGCCAGTGGTGCCGGGACCGCCACGGCGAGGGCGCGCTGCCCGTGTCGGCCGTCTTCACCCGGGCACCCCTGCCCGGCTCGTTGGCCGACCCCGGCTGGCCGACCCCGGCGACCCTGCGCTCGGTGATGCGCGACCGGGCCCTGGTCCTGCTGTCCCGTGCGCTCCTGCGTACGGTCGCGGCCCCGGACGGTGCCGATGCCGGGGCCACTGCCCCGGACGCCACCCTGGTCGCGGCGGGCCTGGACTCACTGGCCGCATTGCGGACGCACCAGGACCTGGAGGACCGCTACGGCGTGGCGCTGCCGCTGACCGCGCTCCTCGGCGACGCGTCGGTGACGGACGTGGCCGCCCTCATCCTGGGCGCTCTGGCGGCGGAGCCCGAGGACACCCCGGGCGCCACGGCCCGGCACGAGGCCCCGGACACCTCCCGCACGCGACCCGGCGCGGCCGTCCGGGAGTTCCCGCTCTCGCCGGGCCAGCGTGCCGTGTGGTTCGAGCACCACGCGGTGCCCGGCAACACGGCCTACCACCTGGCCAGGGCACTGCGCGTCGAAGGGCCGCTCGACGAGCCCCGGCTGGCCGCCGCCGTAGACCGGGTGGTCGCCCGCCACGCGATGCTGCGCACCTGCTTCCCCGACCGGGACGGCGAGCCGGTCAACCGGGTGCTCCCGACCGGACCCCGACTCGTGTGCGTGGACGCGTCCGGGATGACCGAGGCCGCCCTCACCCAGACCCTCCAGCGCGCGGCCACCGCGCCGTTCGCCTTCGAAGACGGCCCGCCGGTCCGGTTCACCTGGTTCCGCCGGGGCCCGGGCGACGGCGTCCTGCTGATCAACGCGCACCACCTCGTCGCCGACTTCTGGTCACTCGTGACGATTCTGCGCGAGCTGTTCGGCCCCGAGGAGCCCACCGCCGCTGATGCTCCGGGGACCGAGCACCAGGAGGCCGCCGACTTCGCCGCCCACACCGAGGCCCGGGGGAGGAGTCTGGAAGCGGACGGCGACCGGCTGTGGGCCCACTGGCGCGACGTCCTCGGCACCGGTGACCGCGCCGCCGCCCTCCCGGTCGACCGACCGCGCCGCGCCCATCGCTCCTTCAAGGGCGCCCGCAGCGCCTTCCGGCTGCCCGCCGACGCCCTCACCGCCGTGTGCGCGGTCGCCCGGGCACACGGATCGACCCTGTTCCAGGCCCTGTTCGCCGCCCACCTCGCCGTACTGCACGACTGCACCGGACAGGCGGACCTCGTCGCCGGCATGCTCGCCGCCGACCGTCGGCGCGCCGCCACGGCCGACCTCGTCGGCCACCTGGTCGACACCCTCCCCATACGCTCCCGACGTGCCCCCGGTGACACCTTCAGCACCTTCCTGGAGCGCACGCGCGCCACCGTCCTGGACGCCCTGGACCACGCCGTGCCGTTCCCCGAACTGGTCGCGGCGCTGCGGCCCGCCCGCTCCACGGCCCACGTGCCACTGGTCCGCACCCTCTTCGTCATGCAGCGGGAACAGGGTGACGCCGATGACGGCTTCCGATCCCTCGCGCTGAACGTGCCCGGCACCCTGCACGTGGGTGAACACACTCTGCACAGCGTGCCCGTCGAGACCGGCGGAGCCCAGTTCGACATCTCCCTCTCCGTGGCCGAAGTGGGAGGACAGCTGGTCGGCGTCTGGGAGTACGACACCGACTTGTTCGACCCCGCCACCGTGGAGCTCCTCGGCGCACGCCTCACCACCCTGCTGCGCGCGTGCGCCGCCCACCCGGAACACCCCCTGGTGCGCCAGCCGGTCCTCGACCCCGCGAGGACGCGCCACCTGCGCGCGGCCCAGCACGGGCCGCACCGGGACCGGACGCCCGCCGACGCGGTACACCTGCGGGTGGCGCGCCGGGCAGCAGCCGTGCCCGACGCCACCGCCGTCACCACCGAGAACCCGGACGGCACCGCGCACACCCTCAGCTACGCCGCCCTGGAGTGCGCGACCGCCGCGCTGGCCGCCCGCCTGCGGGCCGCCGGCGTCGGCGCCGAGGACCGGGTCCTCGTCCTGCTGCCCCGCGGTGTGTGGCTGCCCGTCGCCTATCTGGCCGCCTGGCGCGCCGGTGCCGTCCCGGTCCCGGTCAACCCGGACGACCCGCCCGCCCGGTGGGCCCTGATCGCCGAGGACAGCGGCGCCCGCGCCGTGCTCACCCAGGAGTCGGCCGGCCACGCGCTGGCCCCCGTCGCGCTCGACCCGGCGGACGTGACAGCCACACCTGCCCGTACGCGCCGTGGGACACTCGGCACCGTCCACCCGCAGGCCGCCGCCTGCGTGCTCTACACCTCGGGCTCCACCGGGCGCCCCAAAGGCGTCGTCCTCACCCACGGCGGCCTCGCCAACCGCGTCGCCTGGATGGACGAGGCCTTCCGGCCCGGTGCCGACGAGCGCGTCCTGCACAAGACGCCGGTCACCTTCGACGTCTCCCTGTGGGAACTGATGTGGCCGCTCACCATCGGCACCACCCTGGTCGTCGCACCGCCCGGAGCACACCGCCACGCCGTGCGGCTGCGGGACCTGATGGACCGCCAGCAGGTGACCACCGCCCACTTCGTCCCCTCGGTGCTGGCCGGCTTCCTCGACGCACACGACCCTGCCTGTCGCCCGCGCAACGCCAGAGCGCTGCGCAGGGTGCTGAGCAGTGGCGAGGAACTGTCCGAGAGCGCCGCCTCCCGCTTCCACGAGCGCTTCACCGCGGAGCTGCACAACCTGTACGGGCCCACCGAGGCGTCGATCGACGTCACCGCCTGGCACCGGGAGCCGGGGGAGCGGGGCCCGGTTCCCATCGGCCGCCCCCTCGCCAACACCGTGATCAGGGTGCTGGACGCCCATGGCCGACCGGCTCCGCCGCCCGCGCGCGGTCAGGTGTGGATCGGCGGCACCGCCCCCGCCCGCGGGTACCTCGACGCCCCGGCCGCCACAGCCCTCGCCTTCCGCCCGGACCCGTACGCCGAGGAACCCGGCGCCCGGCTCTACGCCTCCGGCGATCTCGCCCGGCTTCGCCACGACGGCGCCCTGGAGTTCCACGGCCGCACCGACGACCAGGTGAAGATCGCCGGAAACAGGGTGGCCCTCGCCGAGGTCGCCGAGGCGCTGCGCGCCCTGCCGGCTGTCCGGGACGCCGCCGTGGTGGCCCACGACGGGCAGTTGCTCGGCTACGTCGTTCCCGGCGCCGGTGCCGAGGACGAAGATCCTCAGCGGCTCGCCACGGCCGCCCGCGAGACGCTGCGTACGACCCTGCCGTCCTACCTTGTCCCGGCCGCCGTACGCACCCTCCCCTCACTGCCGCTCACCAGCGCGGGCAAGCTCGACCGGAGTCGGCTGCCCCTGGCGGCCGCCCGACCCGGACGCACCCGTGACGCGGAGCAGCCGCCGGCCACCGGACTGGAGCGCCGGCTCACCGCCCTGTGGGAGCGGGTGCTGTCGACCGAGGGGATCGGCGCGGACGACGACTTCTTCGTCCTCGGCGGCGACTCCATCACGGCGCTCCGAGTCGTGGGCGCCGCACAGCGCGAGGGCATCACCTTCTCGGTCGGTGACCTCTACGACCATCCGACGGCCGCGGAACTGGCCCGGCACGTCACCACGGCGGACCTCGGGCCGGCGACCGCCACAGCGCCGTTCGCCCTGTGCCCGCAGCCGCACCCCGCCCACGTGGAGGACGCCTACCCGCTGTCGACCGCCCAGCGCGCCCTGCTGTTCCAGCGCGAGCACCACCCGGGCTACGAGGTCTACACGACCACCGTCACGGTCGGGCGGCCCCTCGACGCGGAAGCCCTGCGCACCGCGATCCGCCGGCTGACGCACCGGCACGCCTACCTGCGCTCCACCTTCGACCCGGCGGCGCGGCCCGAACCCCTCCAGCTCGTCCACCCGTTCATGGACGTTCCCCTCACGGTCCGCGACCTGACCGGCCTCGGCACCGCGGCGGCCGAAGCGGACATGGCCGGCTGGCTGGAGGAGGAACGGGGGCGACCCTTCGACACCGCCCGCGGCCCGCTGATCCGCTTCACCGCACACGACCTGGGCGCGAGCCACCACCTCACGCTCGCCAGCTTCGGCCTCGACGGCTGGTGCACGGCGACCGTGCTCACCGAGGTCCTCACCGAGGCCGTCCGGTCCACCGGCCCCGGAGCACCCCCGCCCCGCCTCGGCTACGCGGACTTCGTCGCCCTCGAACGCCGTGCCCTGCGGGAGCCGCGGCACCGTGACTTCTGGAACCGTGCGCTCGCCGGCGCCCCCCCGTGCCGACTGCCGCGCTGGGAACCGGTGCCCCGCCCCGTCCCCGCCCGGGTCCGCCGCGTGGTGCTGCCCGTGGACGACCTGGTCACCGAGCGACTGCGCGCGGTGGCCCATGAGTTGGAGGTGCCGCTCAAGTCGGTGCTGCTCGCCGCGCACCTGCGGGTGGTCCGGGTGACCGTCGGCACCGAGGACGTGACGACCGGTCTGGAGACCAACGGCCGCCCCGAAGGCCCCGACGGGGACCGCGTGGTCGGCGTCTTCAACAACATCGTGCCCCTGCGCCTGCCCGTGCGAAGCGGCACCTGGGCGGACCTGGTGCGCGCCGCCCACGCGGCCGAACGGGCCCTCCTGCCCCACCGGCGCTACCCACTGGCCCGACTCGACCGCGAACGGGGCGCCGCCCGCCTGTTCGACACGCTGTTCGTGCACACCCACTTCCATCTCTACGACCAGGTGCCCGCCGAGGTGTCACTCGATCCGACGAGCGTGCGGGCGCCGGACCAGACGTACGTTCCGCTCACCGCCCACTTCAACGTGGAGGCCGGTACGGGCCGACTCAGGGTCCTGCTGGAACACGACCCCCGCGAGTTCTCCGAGGAACAGACTGCCTCCCTCGCCGCGTCCTATGCCGACGCCCTGTCCGCCGTGTCCGCCGATCCAGGGGCCCGCTGGGACGCCGACGTGCGGGCCACGCCCCGAGTGCCCGTCGGCGAACCACCGTTCCTCCCCGTCCACCGGCTCGTCGGGGCCGTCGCCCGGCGCCTCCCCGACCGCACGGCCGTCAGTGCCGGCCGCGACCAGCTCAGCTACGCGGGACTGTGGGCGGCCTCGGGCCGTCTGTCCGCCGCCCTGCGCGCCCGGGGAATGGGGCCGGAGGACGTCGTGGCCCTGCACGGCGCCCGGAGAACCGAAACCGTCGTCGCCCTCCTCGCCGTCCTGCGCGCCGGAGCCGCCTACCTGCCCATCGACCCCCGCTGGCCCGCCGCGCGCGTCGCGCTCCTTCTCGCCGACGCGGGGGCACGGCTGTACCTGGCCGCGCCCGGCGAACGGACAGGCCCCCTGCCCGCCGACGTGCCCGTGCTGCGCACCGACGCCGCCCCGCCGGCCAGGTGCGGCCCGGAGCCGGACGTGCACCCCGAATCCCTCGCCGACGTGATGTTCACCTCCGGTTCCACCGGCCGCCCCAAGGGAGTCGGCGTGCATCACCTCGGCCTCGCGGGCTATGTGCGCTGGGCCGTCCAGGAGTACGGCATCGACGCGGACACCCGGTCTCTGGTGCACTCCCCGCTCGCCTTCGACCTCACCGTCACCACCCTGCTGGCCCCGCTCACCACCGGCGGCGCGGTCGACCTCCTGCCCGGCGACGACCCGGCCGCCGCCGGCCGCGCTCTGCGTGCCGGTGGCCACACGCTGCTGAAGGTCACCCCCGCGCACGCCGACGCCCTGGCCGAACAGATCGCCCCGTTGGGCGGGGCGCCGGCGCTGCGGACCCTCGTGATCGGCGGCGAGCAACTGACCACGAGTACCGTCAGCACCTGGCGCCGCATGGCCCCGTCGGTCGCCGTGTTCAACGAGTACGGGCCCACCGAGACGGTCGTCGGCTGTGCCGTGCACCACTGTGCCGGCGGCCCCGGGTACGACGCCCGGGTTCCCATCGGCACCGGTGCGGCGGGGGCGACCCTGACGGTGGTGTGCGCTCATCTGCCGGCCGCCGCACATGCGGTGGGCGAACTCCATGTCGGCGGCCCCGGAGTGACCCGCGGCTATCTCGGCCGGCCCGCCGCCACCGCCGCGTCGTTCGTGCCCGACCCCGGTGCCGTACGCTCAGGTGCCCGCGCCTACCGCACCGGCGACCTGGTGTCCCGCCGCCATGACGGGCTGCATGTCTTCCACGGACGCGACGACGACCAGATCAAGGTCGCCGGTCACCGAATGGAGCCCGGCGAGATCGAAGCGGCGCTGCGCGCCCACCCCGGCATCCGTGCCGCGGCCGTCGTGCTTTCGGGCCGTCAACTCCACGCGTACATTGTCCCGATGGCGCCGCAGCGGCCCCCAAGCGCGTCTGTGATCTTGAGTTGGTTGTCGGTTAGGCTGCCCGCACACATGATTCCGCACCGGTACGTCCCGCTGCCGGAACTCCCCTGCACGCCGAACGGAAAGGTGGACCGCGCCATGCTGCCGTCGCCCGAGCGGCGTTACGCCGAACTGCTGGACCGTGTACGCGGCTTGAGCCCGGAAGAGGTCCGCAGCCAGCTCGCCGCCGCGCGGGCCGCCGCCCACCGGGGGAGCGGGGCGGAACATGAGTGACGACGACGCGGCTCTGACCCCGGCCCAGGAGGAGCTCCTCGGACTCTGGCTCGCCGAGGAGGTTCCCGGTGTGCGGCCAGGGCCCGAGCGCCATGTCCCCCCGCGCAACCGGGCCGAAGCCGCCCTCGCGGACATCTGGGCCGAGGCGCTGGAGGTGCCGCGCGTCGGGGTGGCCGACGACTATTTCGCCCTGGGCGGTGATTCCGTGCTCGCCATCGTGGTCGTGGCGCGGGCCGCCGAGGCCGGCCTCGACGTCTCCGTACGTGATCTCTTCGAAGCGCGCACCATCGCCGGGCTCTCCCTGACCGACGACCGGCTCCGCACCACACCCTCCCCGGTCACGGCCGCGGACGGTCCGTCCGCCACGGCGCCGTCCGCCGCAGCAGCCGACGTCGACCTGCCGCTCACCCCCCTCCAGGAAGGCATCCTCTTCCACTCGTTGACGTCCGGCCGGCAGCGCGACGGCTACCTCGTCCAGGCCCACTGCCTGGTCACCGGGCCGGTGGACCTGCCGCTCCTGCGCAGGGCCTGGGAGGCGGTGCTCGCCGCGGAACCCGCGCTGCGTACTGCGTTCAGGCTGAGCGGGCCGGAGGGACCGCGCCGGTGGATCGCCCCGGTCGCGACCCTGCCGTGGACGGAGAAGGACTGGCGCGACCACGACGTGCGGGCAGCCCTCGCCGAACACCTGCGCCGCGACCGGGCGGCGGGGTTCGACCTGGAACATCCGCCCCTGTCGCGCGTCGCCGTGTTCCGGGAGGCCAGGGACCGCCACCGCATCGTGTGGACGCACCACCACTTGGTGCTGGACGGCTGGTCCCAGCAAATTGTGCTGCGCGCCGTGCTGGACCACTACGCCGGCCTCGCCGGGGCCGTTTCCGGGAGCCCGGAGCAGCCGCTTGCCACCAACGATCCGGGTCTTGAGGCGCCCACCGTGCCACCCGCCGTACCGTCCGCGGACGAGGAGGCCCACTGGCGCGGCCTGCTCGCCGGTGCGCGTCCCACCCTGCTCGTACCGGACCGGAACGACGCCGGGGAGCCCCAGAGCCCGGGACGCGCGGTGGCCACCGACGTCTGGCCGACGGGCCTGGTCACAGCCGTGGAGGCGTTCGCGGCCGACACCGGCGTGACCGTCGCCACCGTCCTCACCGGTTGCTGGGGTCTGGTCGCCGCCGCCCGCACCGGCGCCGAGGAAGCCGTGTTCGGCCTGACGGTGTCGGGTCGTACCCCGGCGGAGGCCGGCGTCGCCGAACGTGTCGGCATGTTCGTCAACACCCTGGCCACCCGCGTGACGGCGAAGGGCCCGTCGACAGAGGCCTGGCTGCGGACACTGCAACGACGACTGTCCGAATCCCGGCGCCACTCCGGCACTCCACTGAGCCGGGCCGTCCGCTGGTCGGGCCACGACCGGCTGTTCGACTCCCTCCTCGTCGTCGAGAACTTCCCCACGTGGCTCGCCCCGGGCACCCGCGTCGCCGGACTGGTCGTCGACGACATCGACGTCGTGCTGGACGAGGGCTACCCCGTGGTCGTCGAGGTGGCCATGTACGGTGGACTGGCCGTGCGGCTGCGCCACGACACCTCGGCCGTCCCCCCGACGGTGGCGCACGAGATCCTCGGGGAAATGTGCGCCTGCGTCGAGCAGATGGTCACCGGCGCCGTACGCACCCCGGGGGAGCTGCGTACCGCGGTGGTGGGCCGCCGCGCCGACGCCCGTGACCGGGCCGCCCACGTCCGCCGGGCCAAGGCACGGGATCTCCTGGCCGCCGTGCGGCGACATCCGGTGCGCGGCGACGAACCGGGGGGCACGGGATGACGCGCGTCCTCGTCACCGGATCCTCCGGCTTCATCGCAGGCCACCTCGTCGAAAGGCTGCGACGCGACGGCCACCTGGTGCGGGCCGCGGGCCGCCGTGCCACGCTGGCGGACGAGTTCGTCGAAGCCGACCTGCGCGACGCCGAGCAGTGCCGCCGGGCGGTCGAGGGAACGGACGTGGTGTTCGCCCTCGCCGCCAACATGGGCGGCATCGGATGGACCCACCATGCTCCGGCACAGATCCTCCGGGACAACCTCCTCATCTCCACCCACACCATCGAGGCGGCCCGGGCCGCGGGCGTGTCCACACTGGTCTACGCCTCGTCGGCCTGCGTCTACCCCCGGTACCTGCAGAACCACCCCGACAGCCCAGCCCTGCGAGAGGACATAGTCTTCCCCGCCGACCCCGACATGTCGTACGGCTGGGAGAAGCTCACCGGCGAGTTGCTGTGCGAGACCTACCGCGACACCTACGGCATGGACGTCAAAGTCGCCAGGCTGCACACCGTGTATGGGCCCGGGGCCGCCTATGCCGGGCCGCGCGCGAAGGCATTGATGGCGCTGTGTGCCAAGGTCGCCGCCGTGGAAGGCGACGCCGGCACCATCGAGGTGTGGGGCGACGGCAGCCAGACCCGCTCGTTCTGCCATGTCGACGACTGCGTCGAAGGGCTGGTGCGGCTTGCCGCCTCAGACGTGGCCACCCCCGTCAACATCGGATCCGACGAACGCGTCACCATCGCCGAGGTGGTCCGGCTCATCGCGGACGCCGCCGGCAAGGACATCACCATGGACTTCGCCCCCGACAGGCCGGTGGGACCCCTCGGCCGCAGTTCCGACAACACGCGGTGCCGCGAACTCCTCAGCTGGGCGCCCGGCGTCCCGCTGGCCGAAGGAATCCGCGACACCTACCGTTGGGTCGCCGCTCACATGGCGGCCGAGAGGAGCCGAGCCCATGGCTGACCACGACGCCCCGAGCGCGGAGCGGACCCTGGCCCGGCTGCTGCTCGGGCACCTGCCCGGCAGACGTGACAGGAACCTCCAGGACCTCGCCACCGCCGTCCTGCGCGAGCAGGGCACGCGTAGCCCCGTCCTCGCGACGGTCAACGCCACCTTGGCCGTACGACGTGACCTCGCCTACTGGCTGCGGCTGGAACCGCGCCGCCATTGGTCGCGGCTGACGTACCGCCCGGTACCCCACGCCGGACCCGACCGCGTGCTGTCCCTGCTGTGTCCCAGCCGAGGCCGCGTCGACAACCTCGGCTTCTTCCTCCGCAGCCTCCACCGCACCGCCGTCAAGCCCGGCCGCGTCGAGGTCATGGTGTACGTGGACGACGACGACCCCGCCCTGCCCGAGTACCGCCGGCTGTTCGCCCGCGCCGCGAGGATCTGGCCCCGGCTCGGCGCGTGCCGACTGGTCGTGGGTCCCCCCGAGGGCGTGCCGCAGGCATGGAACGCGCTCGCCGCCCAGGCACGTGGCGACCTGCTGATGATGGCCAACGACGACCAGGTCTACGTCGACCACGGCTGGGACACCACCCTGGACAACCGGGTCACGCAGTTGAGCGCGCTGCACGGGGACGACGTGCTGTGCCTGTACTTCGATGACGGTCAGTACACCGACGGCGGCCGCGACTTCCCGATCGTCTCCCGCACGTGGTACGACGTGCTCGGCTACTTCACTCCCACCCTCTTCCAGCAGTGGGAGGTGGAACGGTGGGTCTTCGACATCGCCCTGCGCCTGGACCGCTGCCACCCGGTGCCCGGCGTGTTCGTGGAACACCGCCACTACCAGGACTACAAGGCGCCCTTCGACGAGACCTACCAGCGCCACCGGATGACCCGTGAGAAGTCCTTCGCCGACCACGCCCTGTTCCTGAGCACCGAGCCGCAGCGCGCCGCCGAGGCCGATCGGCTGCGCCGGGTGATGACTTCCACGCCCCGGCGGGCTTTCATCGTCCCGGCGGCCCCGGACACCGTTCCGCCCGCCGCCGCCACGGTGCCGGCGCCCCCGGCCACACCCCTGGGGACCCCGGTCACGGTCGAGCTGCCCGAGCCCTGGTTCACCGGGCACCTCATGGCGTCCCGCACGCGCATCGCGGCCGAGGCGACCGCCTGGAAGGACCGCCTCGCACTCGGCGAGGCCCCCCACACCCTGCCGCTGTGGAGCGAGGGACGGCCTGCTCCGGGCAGTGACGACCACTTCCCGGCCACCCTCGACGTGCTCGCCTCGATACCCGAGATCGGAGCGACGAAGGACGGCACCGCCGTCCTCGAATGGTGGCCTGCCGGGAGCGGCGCCCCCGCATCCGTCGGCTCCCCGCAGCGGTCGACGACCCTGTTCCGGCTGTCCGGGGGCCCGGACCTCGGCCTCCGGCTCGACGGGCGCCCCCACTCCTGGCCGGCGGACGGCTGTGTCACGGTGCCCGGTTCCGTACGGCGGGAGAGCCGGAACGAGGGCCCGGACGGCGTACTGCTGCTCGTCCTGAACACGGCGCGATCGCTCGCCGACGGTCCGAGCGAAGGATGACACCGTGTGCGGAATAGTCGTCGTGGTCGACCTGGACGGTTCCCTCGGCCCGGACTCCGTGGCTCCCGCACTGCGGGTGCTGCGCCCGAGGGGACCGGACGGTGAAGGCGTCTGGGTGTCCCCGACCGGCCGTGCCGTCCTGGGGCACACCCGCCTGGCGGTCAACGACCCCGACGGCGGGGCACAGCCCATGGGCACACCCGACGGCGAGCAGTGGCTGGTCGCCAACGGCGAGTTCTACGGACACCGCGCGTTGCGTGACCGCTTGCGCCGTCTGGGCGTACCGGTGCGCAGCGGCAGCGACTCCGAAGTCGCCCTGCACCTGTTTCACGCGCACGGTGAACGCGCCCTGGACGAACTGCGCGGCGAGTTCGCCTTCGTCGTCTGGGACGAACGGCGCGGCGAGCTGACCGCCGTACGCGACCGGTTCGGGGTCAAGCCGCTCTACCACGCACGCCTCGGCCGTAGACTGCTGATCGCCTCCGAGATCAAGGCGCTCCTGGCCCTCGGTGTGTCCCCCGAGTGGGACACGGCGGCCTTCGCCGACCACCTGCACCTGGCCATGGGGCCGGACGCGACTCCCGTACGAGCCGTACGCCAGATACCCCCCGGCTGTCTGCTGCGTGCCGACGCAGGGGGGGTACACGTGCACCGGTACTGGGACATCGACTACCCCCACGCGGACGAGTTCCCGGGCATCCCGGAAGAGGACCGTTTCGCGCACTTGGAGGCGGTGGAGGCCGCCTTCTCCCGGGCCGTGCACCGCCGCACCGACGTCGACGGGCCCTTGGCCTGCCACCTCAGCGGGGGACTGGACTCCTCCTCCATCCTCGCGCTGGCGGCCCGCAGCCGGGACGTCACGGCCTTCACGGTGGCGTTCGACGGTTCGGGCCTCGATGAGAGCGCCCTCGCCCGCCGCACCGCCGACCACGTGGGCGTACGTCACCAGGTGGTCCACCACTCACCCGACGATCACATCACCGGGCTGGTGGACACGCTGCGCGCCGGCGAGATGGTGCAGGAGAACGCGCACGGGGTGGCGCGGTTCGCGCACGCCGGCGCCATCGCCGCGTCCGGCCACAGGGTCGCGCTGGCGGGGGAGGGCGGCGACGAAGTCCTGGCAGGATACCCGCAGCTCGCCAAGGACTTGGCGTTGACGCTGGACCCGGCGCGGCTGGCACGAACCCGCTCCGCTTACGCGAAGCTGACGGCCACCGCCGACGTACCCCACCACCTGCGCACCCTCGTGACCGGCCTCGGCTTCGTCCCCTCCTGGATCGTCGAGCGACACGCCGCTGTGGCGCGGCCGATCGCCCCCCTGCTCAGTCCGGAGTTCGCCCGGCTGTTCCGCGAACGGGACAGCGCCACGGCTCTGCTGGCGGACGCCGGAGAGCGGCTCGTCGGCCGGACACCGTTTCACCGGTCGCTGTACCTGTTCGCGCGCAGCCGGCTCGCCAACTACATCCTGATCGCCGAGCGGCTCGACGCGGCGCAGGGCGTCGAGGTCCGACTGCCCTTCTTCGACGAGGAGTTCTTCGACGTGGTCCGGCGCACGCCGCCACAGTGGTACGCGCACGACGGCCGCTCCAAGCACCTGCTGCGCGCCACGGTCGGCAGGCGGCTGCCCGCCGAGGTCCGCGACGGCTCCAAACGGGGCTTCTTCGCACCCCCCTCGGCAGCCGACGAAGCGGCGTTCGCCGCCCTGTGCGACGTACTCGACCGGCCCGCACTCGACGACAGCCCCTTCTTCGACCGCCCCGCCGTCCTGGCCTGGCTCGGCCGGCTTCGTGCCCTGCCCGCCGCCCGGCGCGCGGTCCACGACCCGATCCTCCAGATGATCGCCGGGACGATCCTCCTCACGGACGTCTTCCGGCAGGCCGGGCTCGCCGCCCACGGAAGGAGCGCCCGTGTCTGACGGCACTACCGCCGACGACCTCCACACGCGCATCGCGGCGCTCTCCCCGGAACGGCGAGCCCTGCTGGAAGACCTGTTGCGGCAACGGGAGGGCGAGCGCCGCACCGGCATCACGCGCCGCCCCGACCCCGCCCTGCCCGCCCCTCCCTCCTACGGCCAGGAGCGGATGTGGGTGCTGTCCGAACTCGGCCAGGACGCCTACCGCTACGGTGCCGCCGTCCGGCTGCACGGTGCGCTCAACCACGCGGCCCTGCGCACCGCCGTCGAGCACCTCGTGCGACGCCACGAGGTGCTGCGCACCGTCTTCGACACCGAAGGAAGCCAGGTGGTGCGGCCCGCCTCGCCCCAGGACCTGCCCCTGGTCGACCTGGCCGCCAGCCAACCCCCCGTACTTCGGGGGGTGCTCCTCGCCGCCGACGCCCTGCGCACGGCTTCACTGCGTCCCTACGACCTCGCTGTCGGACCACTCCTGCGGCCCGTCCTGTTCCGGCTCGCCCCGCGCGAGCACGTCCTGCTCCTCGCCGCGCACCACGCCGTCACCGACGGCTGGTCCCTGGGCGTGCTCACCCAGGAGTTCGCCGCGCACTACCGCGAGGCCCTGGCCGGCCGGCCCTGCGCGCTGCCAGAACCCCCCGTCCAGTACGCCGACTACGCCATCTGGCAGCGCGGACGGCACACCGGCGCCGAACGGGAACGGCTGCTGGACTTCTGGCGTCCTCGCATCGCCGGACACGCCGTGCCCCGGCTGCCCTGGGACCGCGCCCGGCCGGACACCCCGGAGGCCGGCGGCGGCACCGAGGTGTGGACGGTCACCGGCGCGCGCCTCCACGCGCTGCGGGCCGTCGCCGCCCGGGAGAGCGCCACCCCCTTCATGGTCACCACCACGGCGTTGCTGACCGTGCTGGCCGCCGTCACCGGACAGCGCGACCTCGTCGTGGGCACCCTCGTCGCCGGGCGCACCAGACCCGAGCTGACCGGCCTCGTCGGTTACTTCGCCAACGTCCTGCCGTTGCGACTGGACACCGGGAGCCACCCGACCCCGCGCCGGCTGCTGCGCGCCGTGCGCGACGAGACCCTGGACGTCCTCGCCCACCAGGACCTGCCCTTCGAGGTGCTGTTGGAGGAACTGCGGCGCGCCGGCGAGCGCACCGCGTTCACCCGGCCGGTGAACGTCCTGTGTGTCGGGCAACAGCAAGTGGGCACCCTCGACCTGCCGGGCCTGCGGGCCGAACCGATCGACATCCCCCTCGGCGGTGCCGAGTTCGACCTGACCGTGGAGATCCGTGACCACGGCGACCTGTGGCAGATCGCCCTCCAGTACGACCGCGACCTCTTCGACCGCGCCACCGCCCGCGCCCTCGGCGATCAGCTCCTGACCGCCCTGGACGCCCTCGCCAACGCCCCGGAGGCGCCGGAAGCCTCGGACGCGCCGGAAGCCGCCGCTCACCGCCCGCCCTGGGCAGCCGGAGGCCCCGCTGCGGCGGACCCCACCGCGGTGGTTCACCGGGTCTTCGAGCGACGGGCCGCCGAGACCCCGGACGCCGTGGCAGTGGTGGACGGCGCCCGCCACCTGACGTACCGCGGGCTCAACGCGGAGGCCAACCGCCTGGCCCGGCTGCTGGTACGGCACGGTGTCGGAGCCGAGGACCGCGTGGCGCTGCGGCTGGAGCGCTCCGCCGAGAACATCGTGGCCATGCTCGCCGTCCTGAAGGCGGGGGCCGCGTTCGTCCCCCTGGACCCCGGCTTCCCGGTGCGGCGCATCGCCGCGCTCGTGCGAGACGTCCGTCCGTCCTACCTGATCACCACCGAGGCACTCGCCGCAGGCTGGGAAGGGCCGACCCCGCCGCTGCCGACGGTGCTGCTCGACGCCCACCGGGGCGAGTTCGACCGGCTCCGGCCCGACGACCTGCCGCTGCCCGTCCACCCCGCGCACGCCGCGTACGTGATCCACACCTCCGGCTCCACCGGCGACCCGAAAGGCGTCGTCGGACTGCACTCCGCGCTGGTCAACCGCTGTCGCTGGGCGGCCCGTACCACTCCGTACGCCACCGACGACACCTGCGCCGTCCGGGCGCCCGTGGGCTTCGTGGATTCCGTCGCCGAGACCTTGGCGCCCCTGCTGAACGGTGCCCGCCTGGACATCGTCGGGCCGTACGACGGCGCCGACCCCACCGCCCTCGCCGACCACGTGGCCACCCGTGGGGTCACCCGGCTGCTGACCGTGCCCTCGCTGCTGGAGCCCCTCCTGGCCACCGTGCCCGGCCTGGCGACCCGGCTGGCCTCCCTGCGCCTCTGCGTCACCAGCGGTGAAGCACCCGGCCCCGGCCTGCCACGCCGCTTCGCCGAAGCCCTGAGCGGGCCACGGCTGTTCAACCTCTACGGCAGCGCGGAGGTCGCCGCCGACGCCACCGTCGCGGAACTCGCCCCCGGCACCCCCTACGCGGTCGTGCCGATCGGTACACCGCTCGACGGCGTCCGGGTGACCGTCGCGCATCCCGCGACCGGGCGGCCGCTCGACACCCTCGCACAGGGCGAACTGCTCGTCGGCGGAGCCGGGCTCGCACGCGGCTACCACGGGCGGCCCGCCGCCACCGCCGAACGCTTCGTGCCCGACCCGGCCGGACCGCCCGGCGCCCGGGCCTTCCGCAGCGGCGACCTCGGCCGCCGCCGCCCCGACGGGACCCTGGAACACCTCGGCCGCTCCGACGACCGGCTGAAGATCCGCGGCATGCAGGTCGAACCCGCCGCCGTGGAGCGGGCCCTGTGCGCCCTGCCCGGCATCCGGGACGCCGCCGTTCACCCCGCCCCGGACACCGACGGGACGGTCACCCTCGCCGCCCTGGTGGTCACCGACGTCCCCCTCGACACCGCCGCCGTGCGCCGGGCCCTGGCACGCCGGCTGCCCGCGCACGAAATCCCGTCCCGGCTGCGCGCCGCCAGCGCCCTGCCCCGTACGCCCAGCGGCAAGCTCGACCGCGCGGCGCTCGCCGCGGGCGGCCCCGGTTCGCACGGTGCCGCCACGGCAGGCTCCGCCCGGCCGCCGGAAGCGCCCCCGCACGAGGCGGCCGTGCCACCATCGCCCGCCGTACGGCTCGTGTGCAAGGTCTTCGCCGCCCTGCTGCCCGACGCCGACGGCCAGGTGGGGCCCGACGACGACTTCTTCCACCTGGGGGGCCACTCCGTCCTCGCCGTACGCGCCGTCCACCGGCTGCGCGCGCGAACCGGGGCACGCATCGCGCTGCGCGACGTCATCGAGGCGCCCACCCCGCGCGCTCTGGCCCAGCGCATCGACGCTGCGGCCAGGGTGGTGCCGGAAGAGCGCCCGGGAGCCACACGAGTGGCCACGGACCTCGCCGAGTGGCACGCGCCCTTCCCGCTCACCGAGGTCCAACAGGCCTACTACATCGGCCGCTCGGCCGGGATGGAACTCGGCAACGTCTCCACCCACGGCTATGTGGAGGTCGAGACGCACGCCCTGGACCTGCCACGCTTCTCCCGCGCGCTGCACCGGGTCATCGACCGCCACCCCATGCTCCGCGCCGTGATCGACAGCGACGGTACCCAGCGGGTCCTGCCCGAAGTGCCGGCCTACACGGTCGCCACCCAGGACCTGCGCGGCCTCCGCGGGGCCGAGGTCGAGCAGGCGTTGCGCACCACCCGGACGGCCATGTCCCACCAGGTGATGCCAGCCGACCGATGGCCCCTGTTCGACGTACGGGCCTCGCTGCTGCCCGGCGCGACGACCCTCCTCCACATCGGCCTCGACTCCCTCGTGTGCGACGCGCACAGTTTCGGCCTCGTCCTCGCCGATCTGGCCGACGCCTACCGCGACCCCCGTACCCCGCTCGCGCCGCTCGGACTCACCTTCCGCGACTGCGTCCTCGCCCGCCTTGCCGAACAGAGCGGCACGGAACACCAGCGGGCCACGAACTACTGGCGCGAGCGGCTCGCCGAGCTGCCGCCCGGGCCGGAGATGCCCTTCGCCCGGGCCCCCGAGACCATGGACCGGCCCGAGTTCAACCGCCGCGCCGCACGCCTGGAACCCGCGCACTGGGCCAGGCTGAAGCAGCGCGCCCTCCAGCACGGGCTCACCCCCTCCGGCGTACTCCTCGCGGCCTTCGCCGAAACGGTCACCCTCTGGAGCCGTCGGCCGCACTACACCCTGATGCTCACCCTCTTCGACCGGCTCGTCGACCACCCGGACGTGGACGCGGTCGTGGGTGACTTCACCTCCCTGATCCCCCTGGAGGTCGACCACCGCGGCCCTGGCACCTTCGCCGAACGTGCCCGCAGCGTCCAGCGGCGCCTGTGGGAGGACCTCGACCACGCCCGGGTCAGCGGGGTCACCGTCATGCGCGAATGGCTCAGGGCACGGGGCGAGGCGCCCAGGGCCGTCACCCCCGTCGTCTTCACCTCCAACCTGGTGGACTCCCGCCCCCGCCCCGAGCGGGCGGCGCCCGGCCCCGACTCGCCCTTCGGACCGGTCGTGTACGCGGTCAGCCAGACACCACAGGTGGCGCTCGACCATCAGGTCGCCGAGGTGGAAGGGGCGCTGGAGTACAACTGGGACGCTGTCGACGCCCTCTTCCCACCGGGACTCCTTGATGACGCGTTCGCCGCCTACACGGACCTCCTGCACCGGCTGGCCGACACCGGCCAGGCCGACTGGAACGTTCCCTCGGAACCGCAGATGCCGGCCGGGCAGACCGCCCGCCGGGTCGCCGTCAACCGCACCGACGCGCCGGTGCCCGACGTCTGCCTGCACGATCTGGTGAACGAAACGGCCCGCATACGCCCCGACGACCCGGCCGTGATCACCGACACGGTGCGGCTGACCTACCGGGAACTCGTCGACGCCTCCCTCGCCGTGGCCCGGACCCTCCACCAGCGCGGCGTGCGCCCTGGCGACCTGGTGGCGGTGGCCGCCTGCAAGGGCTGGCAACAGGCCGTTGCCGCCCTGGGCGTGCTCCAGAGCGGAGCTGCCTTCCTGCCGCTCGATCCAGGCCAGCACCCCACGCGGGTACGTCGTCTGATCGACAGCAGCGGTGTCCGGCACATCCTCGTCGAACGCGCGGGACGAGCAGCGTTCACCGACACCGGTCCGGCCGGCCTGATGGCCGTGGAGGACTGCCTGACCGCCACCGGGAGCACCGGGGACAGGCCGGACGCGCCCAGCGCCCCCGGCGATCTGGCCTACGTCATCTACACCTCGGGCTCCACCGGTGACCCCAAGGGTGTCGTCATCGACCACGCCGGCGCCGTCAACACGCTCGTCGCCGTCAACCGTCGTTTCTCCGTCGGTCCCGCCGACCGCGTTCTCGCCGTGTCCTCCCTCCACTTCGACCTCGGTGTGTACGACCTATTCGGAACCTGGGCCGCGGGCGCCGCGGTCGTACTACCCGAGCACGACCGCCGCACCAGCCCCGCCCACTGGGCCGACCTGATGCGGCGCCACGGCGTGACCGTCTGGAACTCCGTGCCGGCCCTCGCCGGTCTCCTCGTCGAGTACGCGGAGTACGCCGACGGTCCCGCGCGCACCGCCCCGGCCGGCCTGCGCCTGGCGATGCTCAGCGGCGACTGGATCCCGCTGGACCTCCCCGACCGCCTCCGCGCGGTCGCCCCCGACTGCCGCGTCATCGGTATGGGCGGCGCGACGGAGGCGTCCATCTGGTCCGTCTGGTACCCGGTGGAACACGTCGACCCGTCCTGGCGCAGCGTCCCCTACGGCCTGCCCATGGACAACCAGACCGTGCACGTCGTCGACGAGCTGGGCAGGCCGCGCCCCGACTGGGTCCCCGGCGAACTGCACATAGGCGGCCGGGGCGTCGCCCTCGGCTACTGGCGAGACCCGGAGCGCACGGCAGAGAAGTTCCCCACCCGTCCCACCGGGTCCGGTACCGTCGAACGCCGCTACCGCACGGGCGACATCGTGCGGTTCCTGCCCGGGGGCCTACTGGAGTTCCTCGGCCGCGAGGACTCCCAGGTCAAGATCGCCGGGCACCGGATCGAACTCGGCGAGATCGAGGCGGCCCTCACCCAGGTCCCCGGCGTCCGCGCCGCCGTCGTGGTCGCCCCCGGCACGGCCGACCGGGAACGCCGGCTGGTCGGCTACTACCTCCACGACCACGGCTCCGCCCCGGATCCCGCCGCGGTGCGCGCCCGGCTCACCGAGGTACTGCCCGGCTACGCCGTGCCGCCACGCCTGATTCCCCTCGAACAATTCCCCCTCACGTCCAACGGGAAGGTCGACCGGGGACGGCTACGCGACCTGTCAGCCGCTCCGGCCCTCAGCCGCTCCCGGCGCCCCGCGGGAGAGTGGGAGCAGCGTGTCACCGCGATCTGGGCCGACGTGCTGCGCCTGGACGACGTCGCTCCGGACGACGACTTCTTCCTCCTCGGCGGCACCTCCCTGGGCGCCATGCGTCTGACGAACCGGCTCCAGTCCGAGTTCGGCACCCGGTTCACCCTGCTCGACCTCTACCAGGCGCCCACCGTGGCGGCGATCGCTGAACGGCTCGCGTCCGCGGCCGGGGCCGCCCCACCCGCCACGGTTCCGCCCCGTCCGGCCCTCGTCCTGCGCCCCGATCCGGTCGGCCGCCACGAGCCGTTCCCGCTCACGGACGTCCAACAGGCCTACTGGCTGGGCCGCCTGGCCTCGGCCGAACTCGGCAGCGTCGCCACCCACACGTACGCCGAACTCGACGTCGAGGACCTTGACGTCGCCCGGCTCGAGCACACGGTGCGCCGCCTGGTGGCCCGGCACGAGTCGCTGCGGACGGTGATCCTGCCCTCCGGCCGGCAACAGGTCCTGGAAGCCGTCCCCGACTTCACCGTCGACCGCCTCGACCTGCGCGGCCGCAGTGCCGAGGACGTCGAGGAACTGCACGCCCGCACTCGCGCAGAGCTGTCGCACCGCGTCGCCCCGGCCGACCAGTGGCCGCTGTTCGCGCTGCGCGCCCACCGCCTCGACGATCGCCGCACCCGGCTGTTCGTCAGCCTCGACCTGCTCATCGCCGACGCGCACAGCGTGCACGTCCTCACCGCCGAACTCCTCACCCTCTACCAGGAGCCGCGGCGGGAGCTGCCCGCGCTCGGCGTCACCTATCGCGACTACGTCCTGGCCGTCGAACGGGCGCGCACCTCGCCGGAGCGGTCCCGCGCACTGGACTACTGGCGCGCCGAGGTCCGCCGGCTGCCCCCGGCGCCCGAGCTGCCACAGCGCGTTCACCCGCGCTCGGTGGACCGGCCCCGTTTCGAGCGGTTGACCACGTCCTTCGCACCGGAGGTGTGGGGACCGCTCGTCCGCCGTGCCGCCGCGGCCGGCGTCACCCCCTCGGCACTGGTGTGCACCGCCTTCTGCGACGTACTGCGCACCTTCAGCGGCCGGGAGGACGGCTTCACCGTCAACCTGACCACGTTCAACCGGGAGCGGGTGCACCCGGACGTCGACCAGGTGATCGGCGATTTCACCACGCTGACCCTGCTCGCGGTCGGCCCCGCCCTGCCCCGCTTCCAGGCACGCGCCCAGGACCTGCAACGACGGCTCTGGGAACGGCTGGAGCATCGCGCCGTCAGTGGCGTGGAGGTGCTGCGCATGCTGCGCGACGACCCCCTGCGCCGGCACGACAGCATGATGCCGGTCGTCTTCACCAGCATGCTGATGCCGGAGCTGATGACGGACGGGGAGGAGCCCGCCCCGTGGCGCAGCGAGACCGTCTACGCGGTCAGCCAGACGCCCCAGGTGCTCCTCGACCACCAGATCAGTGAGCGCGCCGGAACGCTCACCTGCACCTGGGACTACGTGGTCCAGGTCTTTCCGGACGGCCTCGTCGAGGCCGTGTTCCACGCCTTCGACGAGCAGATGCGACGGCTGGCGACAGACGACGACGAATGGGGAACGGACACGAATGTCCAGCACGACGCATAACCAGGACGAGATTCCGCCGACGGGCCGGGCCGAGGCAGGAGCCGCCGCTCCGGCTCATCCGGTCACCGCCCTCGTCCACGCCGGGGCGCTCCGGCACGCGGGCCGGCCCGCCCTGATCAGCTCCCGCGCCACCCTCACGCACCAGGAGCTGGCCTCCCGCGTCACCGGGCTGGCACGACGCATCAGGAGCGCGGGTGCCGGTCCGGGCAGCCGGGTCGCCGTGTGTGCGGAACCGGGCTGGGAGCACGTCGTGGGCGCTGTCGCCGTCATGTGGACAGGGGCGGCCTACGTACCCGTGCCCCCGGAGCTGAACCGGGCCGCCCGCTGGCAGCGCCTCGCCGCCGCCGACGCGGACGTCGTCGTCACCCAGCCCTGGCTGCGCGAACGACTGGACTGGCAGGCCGACGTCACCGTCCTGACAGTGGGCGGCGTGGACGACGCGGACGGCGCCACGGACGGCGGGGACGGCATCGACATGACCGGGCTCGCCGAGCCGCCGTTCGCCCAGGGCGACACCCTCGCCCTGATCGGCTCGCCGGAAAACGGCGCCGTACCGCTGAAGCTGTCGGTGCGAGCTGTCGCCCGCACCGTCGAGGACGTCAACCGGCGTCTCGGCCTCACGGCCGGGGACCGGCTTCTCGCCGTGACCCCCCTGGACAGCGAACGCGCCCTGTACGACATTCTTGGGCCGCTCACGGCCGGCGGTGCCATCGTCCTGCCGGACGACATCGACCTGCGCAACCCGGCCGCCTGGATCGCGCTCGCCGCCCGTCACGCGGTGACGGCCTGGTCTGCCACGCCCACCCTCACCCGTACCTTCCTCGACTACGCGGAGGCGGCCGGTGACGCCCTGCCCGAGCCGCCGCGCCGCTACGCGGTCAGTGGCGAACCGCTGCCCCGGGCGACGGCCGAGCGGCTGCGCGCCCTGGCCGGGCCGGACGGCCGGGTGCTCTACTTGGGGGAGGGGGCGGACCCCGGCATCTGGGCCACCTGCATGCCGGTCGGGGACCTCGACGAGGACTGGGGGTGGGTGCCCCTGGGCGGACCGCTGGCCCACCGCTCCGCGCACATCCTCTCCGACTCCCTGAGCCCCTGCCCAGCATGGGTGACCGGCCGTGTGCACCACGACGCCCCGAGCGCGGACGCCTCGGACGGACACCTGCTGCCGAGCGGCTATATGGGACGCGAACTGCCGAACGGTGTCATCGAGTTCGTGGGCGACCGGGCGGCCCGCACATGGCTCAACGACCGTCCGCTGAACCTGCTCGACGTCGAACTGCCCCTGTGGCGGCACCCCTCGGTCGCCGCGGCGGCGGTCGTCAGCCCCACCGGCACCGGGACGGTGGCACACGTCAAACCGGTGCCGGGCGCCGCGGTCACGGGTGAGGAACTGCGCGAACACCTGCGGCGCAAGGTCTCCCCGTATCTGCTGCCCGAGCGCGTCGAGCTCGTCCTGGACTTCCCGATGACCTCCGACGGACGCGTCGACCGGGCAGCCCTGGCCCGTTCCGCCCCGACGTCGCCCCGGCCGGCCACCACCGCGACCGGGCCCACCGGGCAGGCCGGCGCGCCTGCCCCGGCGCCGACCACCGACCTCCTCAGACGGGTGGCGTCGCTGGCGTCGCGCGTCCTCGGCATCAGCCCCATCGAACCCCACATGAACCTTGTCGACCTCGGAGCGACCAGCGTCGACCTGGTGCGCCTGGCCACCGTCGTGGAGGAGGAACTCGGCATCCTCGTCGACGTACCGGAACTGCTCCAGTTTCCCTCGCTCGCCGTCCTGGTGAGCGGACACGGCATGGTCGACGCCGGCGACGCTCCCGGGGCGCCGGACCCCGGCGCACAGCCGGGCGGCCCTCCCGCGGACGGTGACGTACTCAGCCGGTTGCAGGACCGCCAGGCCTTCAAGGACCGGCGGGCCGGCCTGCGGCACGATCTCGACGACGCCGACGGCATCCAGCTGGCCGCCGAGCACACCGATCGCATAGCCCTCCGGCGCACGGTCCGCCACTTCGGCCCGGGGCCGGTGCCCGCAACCGACTTCGGGGCTCTCCTGGCCGCGCTGAGGGAAACCGACACCGGCTCCGGACCCCGCCGCGGTTACCCGTCCGCGGGAGGAGCCTATCCCGTCCAGGTGTACGCCGTGGTCAAAGCGGGTGCCGTCGACGGGCTGCCCGGCGGCTGCTACTACCACCACCCCGTGCGTAACCGCCTCGTCCCCCTCACGCCGGTACACGTCCTGCACCCCCAGGACCACCACGAGACCAACCGCGCGGTCGCCGAACGGGCCGGCTTCGCCCTCCACCTGGTCGGGCGTCCGGAGGCCATCGCCCCCCTGTACGGGGCGCACGCCGAAACCTTCACGGCGTACGAGGCGGGCGCCATCGGCCAGCTCCTGATGACCGTCGCGGGTGAGCGGGGTATCGGTCTGTGCCCGGTCGTGGGGGTGCGCCCGGGCGCACTCGCCGGACCGCTCGACCTGGCGGCCGGGGACGTGGTGCTGCACACCCTCCTCGGCGGCCCGGCCCCGGACGGGGGCGGTGAGGCGCCGTGAGCCTGCGCAACGGCCCCGGCCAGGTGCCCCGGCGCCCGGTCGAGGACCGGCCCGCCGCCCTGGCCCGCCTCGGCCCCGCCCCGAACGACCACGGCCTGCCGGTACTCCTGGAGGCCGTGGACGCCACGGTCGATCCGCCCGCCTGGGCCGCTCACGACACCGACCGGCTGCGCGCCCTGCTCGACCGGCACGGAGCCGTCCTCCTGCGGGGCTTCGCCGCGACCCCCGCCGACCTGCCCCGTCTGCTGCGCCCCCTGGCCGGGGACCCGTTGCCCTACCGGGAACGCTCCACCCCCCGCACCCCGATCGGCGACGGCGTCTACACGTCCACCGACCATCCCGCCGACCAGGCCATCGCCCTGCACAACGAGAACTCCTACCAGTCGTCCTTCCCGGCGCTGCTGGCGTTCCACTGCGCCCTGCCCGCCCAGGCCGGGGGCGCCACCCCCCTCGCCGACTGCCGGCGCGTGCTGGCCCGACTCGACCCGGCCATGGTCGAACGCTTCGCCCGCCGGGGCGTGTGCTACCTGCGCAACCACCACCCGGGCGTCGGCCTGTCCTGGCAGGACGCCTTCGGCACCGACGACCGTGCAGAGCTGAGTGCCTACTGCGCCCGCAACGGCATCGAGGCGCACTGGCGACCCGACGGCGGGCTGCACACCCGTCAGGTCCGGCCGGCGCTGGCCCGTCATCCCCGTACACGGGAGGACGTCTGGTTCAACCACGCGGCGTTCTTCCACCCCGACGGCCTGGACCCCGCGCTGCGCGAGGCGTTGCGCGACCGCTACCCGCGTGAGGACGAACTGCCCCACCACGTCACCTTCGGCGACGGTGGCCCCGTCCCCGCCGCCGACCTCGCCCACATCCGCGCCGCGTACGCCGCCGAGGCCGCCGTCTTCCGGTGGCGGGCCGGCGACGTGCTGCTGGTGGACAACCTGCTCGCGGCCCACGGTCGTGAACCGTACCGGGGCGATCGACGGGTCGCCGTGGCCATGGCGGGTGCCCTGGACCGGCAGGCGGTGGGCACGGGCCACCGGATAGGAGGGGAGACACCATGAGCCACCACACACCCGCCGGACCCCCCTGGCCCCTTCAGAGCCGCTGGTGGCCCCTGCTGGACGAAGCCGCCTCCGGTACCCCGGTGCGCTGCCGCGCCCTGCTCCTCACCGGCCGCGTCCAGGTCCCCCGGCTCGTCGACGCCGTGCACCGCGTCGTCGACCACCACGCCGTGTTGCGCGCCCGCCTGTCCGACGACGACGGCACCCTGCGGCTGAGCACCGCTGAGGCGCCCGTACCCGTCGCCGTGTGGGAAGCGGACCGCGCGGACTGCGCCCGCGCCCTGCGCGAGGCCGTCACCGCAGCGCGCGACCCGCGTCACGACCCACCGGTCACCTTCGACATCGTCCGCATCGCGCCCGACCAACTGGTCCTCGCCATGACCGGGCACTTCCTCGCCGCTGATCTGGGATCGATCTACGCGACCCTCGGAGCCGCACTGCGCGCCTACTTCGGCCGCCACCGCCCGGACGCCGGCCCCCCACAACCGCCGCCGCTCGGTCCGGTGACCCCCGCGAGGACAGCTTGGTGGACCCGACGGCTCACGGCGTGGCAGCGCGAGGCCACCCTCGCCTCCGCAGCCGGTGCCCCCGCTCCCGCCGGCCGGCGCACCGCCGTACAGGTTCAGCCCGTCGCCGGAGCCGCCTGGCACCGCCTGGCCGAACGGGCCGCCGCCGCCGGCTGCGGCGCCGAACTCGCCGTTGTCGCGCTGCTCGCCTCCTGGCGGGCGACAGTGGCGCCGGACACTGGGACCGCCGTGTTCGCCGCCTGGGCGGACCTGCGCCACACCCACGGCGGCGAAGGAGTCGTCGGACCGCTCTCCGACCAGATCGCCTTCGGCGTCGACCTCGAGGGACACGCCGGCATGACGTTCACGGACCTGCTGCACCGCACCCATGCGGGGCTCCTCGACACCATGGTCCGTCACGTCCCCTACGACGAGCTGCGCCGGCTGCACCGCACGATCCACCCCGGCGCACCGCCTCCGTGGGACCTGCGCGTGCACTTCTGTCGCATCCCACCGCGCAGTTCGCTCACCCGTGACGAGAGGACGCTGGCGGAACTCGGCCTCTCCGTCGAGCTGTTCGACGAGAGTGAGCTGCTCGCGGTCCCACCACCGGCGGCCGGTGGCGCCTGGGACGGGGTCAACGCCGACCTCTTCCTCACCGAACACGGTCGCGACGACGTGGCGTTGACCCTGCACTACAACGAGACGGCACTGGACGAGCACACGATCGGCTTGATGCTGCGCGCCATCTCGGACATGATCAACCATGTTGGTGAGACTCCCGACGAACCGCTTGCCCACCTGTGGCGGTCGCGTGGAGCACACGATCACACCGGACCGGATCGCCAGGGGGCAGCGACACACCCCGCGCTTCCACACCCAGCGAAGGGACACATCCGATGACAGCCCACGAAGAGGACGACGACAACCGCGTGTACGCCGTCGTGGTCAACCACGAGGAGCAGTACTCGATCTGGCCCACCGACCAGGAACTCCCCACCGGATGGCGTGCCGAGGGCACGACCGGCAGCAAGGACTCCTGCCTCGGCCACATCGAGACCGTGTGGACCGACCTTCGGCCGCTCAGCCTGCGGCTGTTCATGGAGGAGCAGGCCCGTCGCCCGACCGACGACGAGCCGCCGGCCGAGGAGCAGGAGGAGCCCGAAGAACCGTCCCTCCTGGACCGGCTGTCCTCCGGCGACCACCCGGTCGAGCCGGGACTGCGCCCCGAGCGCACCGCTCTCGCCCTGCGTGAGAGCCTCGAACGCGGCTACGTCCTCGTGCGGTTCACCGACACCCGCGGCGGCAGTGAGATCGGCGTCACCGTCGACCCCGAGGCCACGGACGCGTCCGCCGCCGACTTCGACGCGGGAGCGGGGACCCTCCACCTGGTGGGTGACCTCATCCTCGACTTCGAGTCCGCCCGCTGCCACGTCGACATCGATCTGGCCACCCTCCAGGGCCGCGGACGGCTGGAGCGGACGGCTGCCGCGGGACAGCTCCTCACATGAGCCACACCAGGTCGGCACAGGCCGGGCGGGTCCGCCGTGTGTGCGTCTTCGCACGGCTCGACGCGCCCGGCATGGGGGATCTCGTCCAGCGCAACATCTTCCTGAAGCTGCTGCGCGACGCCCACCCGGATGCCACGGTCACCATGGTCGTGGGCGAGTCCACCGCTCGCGCCCACCGCACCCTGCTCGAGCGCCACGGCTACGCGGACGACGTCCTGACGTGCCCCGACCCGGCCCGTCCCCCCGCCGACCCGGCCCTGCCCGAACCCTTCCTGCGGCTGCTGCGCGAGCGGGAGTTCGACCTGTGCCTCGTCGATCCCGACAGCACCGGCCTGGACGCCTCCCACGCCCACGCCGCCGGGATACCGCACCGGGTCGCCCTGCCCGACGGCGGACCGGGCGACGCCCGCATCACCCGTCCCGTCCGCCTGCCGCCGCCGTTGCTGGGCCGTACCGACCTGTACGAGTACGCCACCGGCCTGGCCGCCGCCCTCGGCCTGCCCACCCCCCTGCGCGCTGCATCCGTCGTCCCGCCCTTCCCGTACACCCCCGGCACCGACCCCTTCGCGCCCGGAGACGGTCCCCGAATTGTCGTCCACCCCGGCGGCGCCCCGCACTGGAACCGGCGCTGGCCCGCCGAACGGTACGCCCGTCTGTGCGGCAGGCTGCTGGCGGAGGGCGCACAGGTGATGCTGATCGGCACGGCGGACGAGCGCGCCGAGCTGGTGGAGCTGCGCGACGCCTGCCCGCCCGCGCGCGAGCGCCTCCAGGTCCTCGTCCCCGCCGGCCTCGACGCCCTGGCCACCACCCTGGCCTCGGCACGCCTCGTGGTCGGCAACGACTCGGCGCCGGCGCACATCGCCGCCGCGCTGCGCGTGCCCACGATCGTCCTCTACGGCCCGACCGACACCGAGTACATCTGGTCGCGTATCTATCCCCGGCACCACGGGGTGTCCCTGCGTTACGCCTGCCGCACCCTGCGCCGTTCCGCCCACGCCCCTGCCACCACTCGGTGCGACCGCGGCTGCGCGACCGCGTACGCACCGGACGCCGGATACCCCCACTGCCTGGCCGACCTGGACGTCGCCACGGTGTGGTCCGCCGTGGCTGCCCGGCTCGGCACCGGACACGAGAGGGAAGCAACGCCATGACCGGACCACTCCCGCACGGTTCCGTGCGGACCCTGCTGTCGGTCAACTTCAACCACGACGGCGCCGCCGTGTTGCTGACCGACGGACAGATACGCGCGTTCGTCACCACCGAACGCCTTTCCGGCCTCAAGAAGCACCCGGGGTTGCGCGAGGAGGATCTCGACGAACTCCTCGACCAGGCCGGCGCCCGCATCGACGACATCGACCACGTACTGCTGTGCAACCTCCACCTTATGGACTCGCCCGACGTCGTCACGCTGCACGGAGGCGATCTGAAGGACACCTGGCTGGAGTTCTGGGTCAATCAGCGCAACGACACCGTACTGCTGCGCGGTCGGCGCATACCCTGCACGGTCAACCCCGATCACCACCTACTGCACGCCTCCGCCGCGTACTACACCTCACCGTTCTCCTCCGGTGTCAGTGTCGCCATCGACCCCACCGGCTGCCGGGCCTTCCTCGGCCGCGACAACCGGCTCTTCCCGCTGCGCCGCGACTTCGACCGCTGGTTCAACGCGAACTACGGCTACGCGCATGTCGCCCACCATCTCTTCGGCTCGGCGATCGTCGGTGCGGGCAAGGTCATGGGCCTCGCCCCCTACGGCGCCCTACCGGACGGCGCGGACGCCCCGCTGCCGGAGGTCTCCTCCTTCGCCGACCTCGTCGCGCTGGCCGACGCCGACCCGGTCACCGTCGAGGCGGACGGTCGCGCGCTCAACGCACGCCTGGCGTACTACATCCAGCGGGGCCTGGAGGCGCAGGTGGACCGGCTGTTCACGGAGCTCGAACCGCTGTGCCGACGCAACGGCTACGCGTCCACCATCTGCCTCAGCGGCGGCACCGCCCTGAACGCCCCCGCCACCGAGAAGGCCTTCACCCGCTCCGGGTTCACCGGGCTGCACCTCCACCCCGCCTGCGGTGATGACGGCAC
Source organism: Kitasatospora sp. NPDC101235 (assembly GCF_044767505.1). Classification (NCBI taxonomy): domain Bacteria; kingdom Bacillati; phylum Actinomycetota; class Actinomycetes; order Kitasatosporales; family Streptomycetaceae; genus Kitasatospora; species Kitasatospora sp. NPDC101235. Next base: position 338,525 of record NZ_JBIWNZ010000005.1, on the reverse strand, counting down.
TGCCCTGGGCGGGGCCCTGTGGTACTGGCACGAGGTCCTCGGCCACCCCCGCCGCGAGCATGCCAACGCCCAGCTGATGTACGGGCGACGGGATTACGGCCGCACCGCGGTCGAGCACGCCTTGCGCGCCCGCGCCGGTGCCCTGTACGTCGAGGCCACCGGTGACCACGCCGCACGCGCCGCCGAGCTCGTCGAACGGGGCGCCGTCGTGGGCTGGTTCGAGGGCGCCGCGGAGATTGGCCCCCGGGCCCTGGGGCACCGGAGCATTGTCGCCGACCCCCGCGATCCGACGATGCGCGACCGGCTCAACACCCGGGTGAAGTATCGCGAGCGGTTCCGTCCGTTCGCCCCGTCGGTGCTGAACGAGCACGCCGCCGACTGGTTCGGCCTCAAGGACAGCCCCTTCATGCTGCGCGCCGCCACCGCCCGCCGCGACGGCATCCCCGCCGCCGTCCACATCGATGGCACCGCCCGCATCCAGACCGTGGAGCGCGCCGACAATCCCGCCTTCCACCGGCTCGTCCAGTGCTTCGCCGACCGCACCGGCGTGCCGATGGTCGTCAACACCAGCCTGAACACCCGGGGCCGCCCCATCGTCGAGACCCCCGAGGACGCGCTCGGCGCCCTGCTGGACTCCGGACTGACCCATCTGGTCTTCCCCGGTTACGTCATCGCCAAGGAGGCCCTGAAGTGACCGGACGCCCGACCACACCGGACGAGGACCGGCTGATCGAGCCACTGCGCGCTATCTGGGCCGAGGTGCTCGGGCGGGACGTCGAACCCGACGACGACTTCCTCGACCTCGGCGGCGGTTCCCTGCACGCCATCCGCATCGTCCACCGCGTCGAGGAGAAGTACGCCACGGAGCTGTCGGTGCGCAGCGTCCTGGAGACCCGCACCGTCATCCTCATGGCCCGCCACCTCGCCCGCGACCTCCACACGGAACGCCCATGACCGTGGACCTCCTGGAACTCGTCCGGGCCCTCGCTGGCCGGCGCCTGCTGGTGATTGGCGACGCAGTCCTGGACACCTACGTGCGCTGTGCCGCGAGCGGACTGGCCCGCGAGGCACCGGTGCCGGTGCTGCGGGCGGAGAAGACCGTGCACCGTTGCGGCGGCGCCGCGAACCTGGCCGCCAACGCCGCCGCCCTCGGCGCCGAGGTGGAGATCGTGACGGCCTGCGGCACCGACGACGCGGGTGACCGCCTGGTGGCCCTTTTGCGCGACGCAGGGGTGGGCGTCGACGGCGTGCTGCGGCTGCCTGACTACAGCACGCCCGTCAAACGCCGTCATACCGTCCGGGGCCAGCTCGTCATGCGCGTCGACAGCGGCGACGGCCCGGTCGCCCTCCCCTTCGACGCCGGTCGGTGGACGTCCGACCTGGCCGAGAGGATGATGTCCGCCGACGCGGTCGCGATCTCCGAGTACGGCGGTGGGATGGTCACCCGCCCCCTGGTGGCCGCTCTCGCAGGGCTGCGCCGGGTCGGCCCCGAGACGCTCGTCGTCGACGCCCGGGACATCGCCGCCCTGCGCGACCTGCGACCCACGGCCGTCACTCCCAACCGCGAGGAGGCGGCACGGCTGCCGCCCGTGCGGGGCGAGGTGCCGGCCGGTGAGCAAGGCGACCCGCGCCAGCTGGCCGAACGCGCCCTGCGGGCGTCCGGCGCGCGGATCGCTGTCCTCACGCTGGGCGCCGACGGGGTCGTGGCCGTCGAACACGACCGGCCGCCCGTGCGGACCTACAGCCGCTCGAACCAGGTCAGCAGCACCGTGGGCGCCGGTGACACGTTCACGGCCGCTCTCACGCTGGCCCTCGCCACCGGTGCGGACACCGCACCCGCCCTGGAGCTGGGTTCCGCCGCCGCGGCAGCCGTCGTCGCCCGTCCCGACACGGCGGTGTGCACCGCGGACGACCTGGCCGCCCGGCTGGGCGCCACCGGCAAGGTCGTCACCCCAGGCGCACTCACCGCCTGGCAGCACGCCCACGACCGGGCCGAACGACGCCTGGTCTTCACCAACGGCTGCTACGACCTCCTGCACGCCGGGCACGTCTCCAACCTCAGCCGTGCCAAGGAACTCGGCGACCTGCTCGTAGTCGGAGTCAACTCCGACGCCAGTGTCCGCAGGCACAAGGGCCCCGAGCGCCCGTTGACCCCCTTGGACGAGCGGCTGCGCGTCCTCGCCGCGCTGAGCTGCGTCGACGCCGTGGTTCCCTTCGACGGGGACAGCCCCGTGGACCTCTTGGAGGCGCTGCGCCCCGACGTGTACGTCAAGGGCAGCGACTACACCCCGGAGACGCTGCCCGAGTGGTCGCTGGTCACCCGGCTGGGCGGCCGGGTGCACCTTCTCGAGAACGTGGCCGACCGCTCCACCACCCGGCTGATCCACCGCATCCGGGCGCTGTCCGGACCCGGTGGCCCCACTTCCGACGAAGGGAGTCCGCGATGACCCCGATGGGACCGGCCCAGCTGCTGTCCGCGGCGGCACACGCGGTCAAGGACGACACCCACCGACCGCTCGCGATCTACCTTCACGTGCCCTTCTGCCGGTCCAAGTGCCACTTCTGCGACTGGGTCGTGGACATTCCTGTGCGCCGGCTGCGGTTCGAGGAGGAGGAACGCCGAGCCTACCTCGACGCGCTGAGCAGGCAGATCCGGCTGTACGGGCCGCTTCTCACCGGCCTGGGCTACCGCCCCGACGTCATGTACTGGGGCGGCGGCACCCCCACCCGGCTCACCCCACGGGAGCTGACACGCCTGGCGGAAGCGGTCCAGGAGTCCTTCGACCTGTCCACGCTGCGCCAGTGGTCCGTGGAGACCACTCCGAACGACCTGACCGAGGACGTGGTGGCGATGCTGCGCGAGGCCGGGGTCGACCGCATGAGCGTCGGCGTGCAGTCGCTGAGCGACTACCAGCTGCGGGTGTCGGGCCGGGTCCATGGCCCCGACGACGTGATGCGGGCCGTGGAACTGCTCCGCGCGGGCGGCATCGACAACTTCAACGTGGACCTGATCTCCGGCTTCCCGGGAGAGACGCTCGCATCCTTGGGGGAGACGTTCGACCGGCTGCTTCCGCTTGCCCCACCGCACGTGTCGGTTTACCCCTACAGGGCCACCCCCAAGACTGTGATGGCCATGCAGCTGACGCGCCGTCAGTCAGAGGCGCACAACCGGACCGCGATGACCCGGGCCTACGAGTTCGCCATGGACCGTCTGCGCTCGGCCGGCTACCACGAGTACTGCCATGGTTACTGGGTCCGTGACGCCGCGCATGAGGACCAGGACGGCAACTACAAGTACGACCTGACCGGGGACAAGATCGGTTTCGGGAGCGGTGCCGAGTCCATCATCGGCCACCATCTGCTGTGGAACGAGAACCGCAAGTACGAGGACTACCTCGAGAACCCCGACCGGTTCACCTTCGCCCACCGGTTCTCCCTCGACGACCCCTCCCGGCTGACAGCTCCCGTCGGCGGGGCCCTGATGACCCGGGAAGGCGTGGTCTTCGAACGGTTCCGCCGGCTGACCGGCCTGTCCTTCCACGACGTCCGCGACACCCCGTACTTCTCGCGCTGGCTGACCGTACTCACCGACTGCGGCGCCCGGCTCGTGGAGACACCGACCGCGCTGCGCATGGAGACGGACACCATCCACCGTGCCTACATCACCCATCTCGCCTACACGATGTACTCCGGGCTCACCCCCGAACGCGCCTGAGCGCCGTACCGCGGCCCTCCGGCGCCCACCACGGGCGACCCATCAGCGACGAGGAGCGACCAACCTTGGAACACCTGCCGGAATCCGACGCGTGCCTGTTCGCGGCCGTCCAGGCGGCCGACGTCGCGGGGGCCCGAACCGCCCTGGCCGAGGGGGCTTCACCCGCGGCACGTGACACACACGCCTGGACCCCGCTGCACTGGGCGGCCGGCCGCGGTGACACGGAGCTGGTGGACTTGCTCCTCGGCTGCGGCGCCGATCCACGCGCCGAGGCCGACGGGCGCACACCCTACGACGTGGCCCTGGCCGCCGGCCGCACCGCCGTGTCCAGGACCCTGGCCCGCTTCCAGGACGGCACCGGCAGATGGCACCCGTACTGCCGGGCCTACCCGCTGGGGGAGCTGCGGCGCTTCGCCGCCTGGCACGACACCACCGGTGAGGACGACCGATCCGTCGTGTACCTGCACGACGACCTGACGGTCACCGCCTCGGTGGTCCCCGGCGACCGGCCCGTTTTTCCCGGCGACGTTCCCGGCTGGGGCGACTTCTGCCGCGCCGAACTGGGCTTCGCCGCCCCGGACGAGCTCGACCTGTGCACCGGAGGACCGGAGTGAGCACCACCTTCGAAGGCAAGCGGATCGTCGTCACCGGAGCCGCCCGCGGCATCGGCGCCGGCATCGCCGAGCTGTTGCTGGAGCGGGGCGCGGAGGTCATCGGCACCCACTACGGTGCCGTTGGCGAGGCGGAGGAGCTGTGCGCACGCCACCGGCGACTCACCCTGCACCGTGTCGATCTGACACGCACCGAAGAGATCGAGGCGCTCGCGCGGGACATCGCCGCGGGCGGAGCCGTCGACGGGCTCGTCAACCACGCGGCCACCCTCTCCCCGCAACTCTGGGAGGACTTCCGGTCCGAAACGTGGCGCCGGGTCTTCGCCGTCAACGTCGACGCACCCGTCGTACTCGTCCACGCCCTGCGCGACGCGCTGGTACGTGGCTCCGCCGTCGTCAACGTCGCCAGCACCGACGGACTGACCGGGTCCTTCGCCAGCATCGCCTATTCGGCCGCCAAAGCGGCCCTCATCAACGTGACCAAGAGCCTCGGCAACCTGCTGGGCCCCACCGGCGTCCGAGTGAACGCCGTCGCCCCGGGCTGGATCGACTCCGACATGGCCACCGCCGCCTCACTGGCCGCCGCCGAACAGACCCCGCTGGCCCGCAACGGCACCCCTCGTGACGTCGCCTCGGCGGTGGCCTTCCTGCTCGCCCCCGACGCCGCGTTCGTCAACGGTGAAACACTCGTCATCGACGGTGGGTACGGCAACGTCGACCCCATCATGCGCAGCGAACTCGCCGATTTCACAGCCGCGTTCGCTGTCGCGGCCGACGACGGGGGAGCGGACCGGTGAACGCCCGCCACCCCAACGCCCATCCCCTGACCGCCAACCAGGAATGGGAATGGAGCTTCGACGACAGCATCGGCTCGGCTCCCTATCACCGTCCCGTCCTGTTGCGCCTGAAGGGGCCGATGCGACCCCTCGCCCTGCGCGACGCCGTCGCCGCGGCCGTACGCCGCCACCACAGCCTGCGCACCCGCTACCCGCTCGTCGACGGGCGCCGCATGCAGGTGGTCGACCCACCTGAGTCCCGGCCCCTGCCCCTGGTCGACCTCAGCCGTCTGCCCGCGGACAAGCAGGAGGAGGCTCTGATGCGCATCGGCCGCGACGACGCCGCCACCCCCTTCGACATGGCGGGCGGCACGACGGTCCGCTGGGCCCTGGCGCGGCTCGCGCACGACCACCACGCCTTGCTCGTCTCGCCCCACCACGTGGCCGTCGACCTGTGGTCCATGTCGGTGCTCGCAGCCGACATCGCCACCCACTACGGCCACGCCGCCGCGGGCGAACCTCCGCCCGCACGCCCTGGGCCACTACAACCCACCCGGTGGGCCCACACGGAGCGGGAGCGCTGGACCCCCGAACGACTCGACGCCGCCCTCGCTCCGTGGCGGGACGGGCTCGCCCGACTGCCGGCCCTCGACCTGCCGGCCGACCACCCGCCTGCGCCGAGGCAGCTGCCCGAGTGCTGGCTCCTGAGCACCCATCTCGACACCGCTCTGAGCGACGGCGTGCGGGCGTTGAGCCGACGACACGGCGTCACCGTCTTCGTCGCCCTGCTGGCGGCCTTCCACTGCATGCTCGCCCGCGCCTGCGACGTCGACCGGCTCGTCACCTACAGCCTGACGGCCCGCCGGCACAGCCGCGCCATGGAGGACGCCGTGGGCCTTTACGCGGACTACGTGAGGATCTTCGCCGATCTGACCGGCGATCCCACGTTCGCCCAGGTGCTGGCCCGCACCATGGACCGGGTCCTGGACGGCCAGGACACGCAGCGGCTGCCCAACGAGTGGCTGCTGCGCGGCACCGACGACGGCACTCGTCCGCACCCGCTCGAACGCGTGGGGTTCAACATGCACAACACCCCGCCCATCGCGTTCCCGCTGCCGGACGGCGTGCGGGCTGAGGCGATCGACTACGACGGCCCCGCCGGCCCCGTCACCACCTACTGGCGGGCCCATCTGTTCTTCGACACCTTCGACTTCGGCACCGGCCCCATCGCGATGGAAGTCCTGACAGCGAAGGAACTGTACGCGAGCACGGGTCCGGCCGACTGGGCGCGGCGATTCGCCGCCGTACTCGCCCGGGTCGTCGAGGACGACCGGATGCCGTTGTCCCGGCTGCCGGAACGCTGACCCGGCCGGCCTCACCCCGGAGCGCCGGCCGGGCCCGCGCCCTCCTCCAGGAGCCGCGCCAGCACGGCCACCGTGGGCGTCGCATAGAACCGCCTGGCGGGCACGTCGACGCCGAACGCGTCGTGGACCTCGCCCGCCAGGCGCATGCCAAGCAAGGAGTCGCCGCCCAACTCGAAGAAGTCGTCGTCCGTCCCGACCTCCGCCAGTCCGAACAGATCGGCCCACAGCCCCGCGAGCAGCTTCTCCACATCGGTTACGGGCGCGGTGTACGGAGCGCCGACCTTCCGTCGCGACGAGGGCGGCCACGCCTCCAGCGCGGCGCGGTCCACCTTGCCTCCCACGGTCAGCGGCAGCGCGTCCACCACTCGCACCGCGGCGGGCAGCGCGTAGCCCGGAAGGTGGCGGGCGAGCTCCCGGCGCAGCGTCAACAAGCCTTCGGCGAAAGGGTCGTCGTACACCACGAACGCCGTCAGCACGCGCTCGCCGTCGCTCCGGCGCGGCGCCACCACAGCGGCCTCGCCCACACCCGGCAGCCGCGCGAGAACGGCCTCGACCTCGGCGGGCTCCACCCGGAACCCGCGGATCTTCACCTGGCGGTCCATGCGTCCTTCGAACTCCAGCACCCCGTCCCCGCGATCGCGCACCGCGTCGCCCGTCCGATAGGCCCGGCCCCCCGAGGCACCGGGCGCCGGGACGAAACGCTCCGCCGTCAGCCGGGCGTCACCGAGGTATCCACGCGCCACTCCCGGTCCCCAGGCCAGGAGCTCGCCCGTGCGCCCGTCCGGCACAGCACGCAGGTCCGCGTCGACGACCCTCGTCGCGGCGCCCGGCAGGGCGGTTCCGATGGGCACGCCGGGGCCGGTCACGGGCGCGGTCACCGGATGCAGGCAGGTGAACGTGGTGTTCTCCGTCGGCCCGTAGCCGTTGATCACCCGGGTGCCGGGCAGCACCGAGACGGCCCGGTTCACCTGCTCGGGTGCCACCACGTCGCCGCCCGCCAGAAGTCGGCGCAGTCCCCGCAGATCCGCCAACTCGCCAGCCGAGAAACGGTGGAACAGTCCGGCGGTCAGCCACAGGACGGTCGCCCCCTCCCCGGCGACCACCCGTTCCAGGGCGGCCGGGGTGCGATCCGTGTCGTCCGGCAGCACCAGCCGGCCGCCGTTGACGAGCGGGGCCCACACCTCGAAGGTCGACGCGTCGAAGGCGAGGGACGAGGCGTGCACCACCACGTCCTCACGTCCGGCACCGGCCCCGTCCGGATCGGCGACCAAGTGCAGCACCGCGCGGTGCGGCACCACGACGCCTTTGGGGACGCCGCTGGTGCCGGAGGTGAAGCAGATGTATGCAGCCGATTCCGGGTGCGTCGCGGCCCTCCTCCGGCGCTCCTGGTGCTCCGGCGCCCCCGCCGGAGGCGGCGACGCCGGGTGGACCACCCGCCGGCCCAGGTCCTCCTCGCCGTCCGTGACGAGCACCTCGGCCCCCGCCAGGTCGAGCAGGTCCCGTCGGCGCGCGGGCGGCACGCGTGTGTCCAACGCCACATAGTACGCACCGCACTTCAGTGCCGCGAGCAGCACGACGACACGGTCCGGCGACGGGTCCAGCAGGATGCCGACGGGTTGGCCCGGACGTACTCCCGCCTCCCACAACAGCTGCGCCAGCCGTTCAGCCCGACGCTCCAGGGCGCAGTAGGACAGGTGCCTGCCACGCCAGCTCACCGCCACGGCGTCAGGTGTGATACGGGCCCAATGCCCGACCGCCTCGTGGATGCCGTCGAAGGCCGGGGGCATGGACGCTCCTTGGTCGCGGGGCCGTTTCACCCGAGCCTGCCAGGGCGAACTCACCCCTCGCAAGCATCGTTTCGCGCCCTATCTCGAAGATCGACAACGGTGGCTGTCGTCACCACCCTTTGCTAGTGTGCGGCACGTTGGCGCCGGGCCGAACGGGGGAAGGCCGAGCGGACGCCCGCTCGCCACACGGCCCACGGGACCGCCGGGCGGCCGAGGGCGTCACGTGTGCGTCACCCCACCCGTGGCCCCCGCCCCTGACAACGGACAGGAGACCTGGCATGGTTGGGACGCTTCGCCCTCAGCGCGGAGAGAACGTGCGCCGACGGTACGCGGATCTGATCAACGCCTTCCTGGCCCACGACGATCCCGTGGCCGCCGCCGAGTGCGCCCGGCTCGCCGTGGAGCAAGGGGTGTGGCGAGATCCCCTGCAACGCCCCGTGCACTACCTGCCCTCCCTCGACCCGGTACCCGTGCACGACCCGGCCGACTTCTGGTTCGTGTCGTACCTCGAGGAGAACTACCCGCTGATCCGCGCCGAGTTGGAGCGTGTGCTCGGCGCACCCCACAACGGATTCCTCCCCGTCGAGGAGCCCCTCCTCGCCACCGGCGACTGGAAGCAGGTCACCTTCTACGAAGGCGGACAGCGCTTCGACGAGGCCTGCGAACGTTTTCCCGTCACCGCCGGCATCATCGAGGCCATCCCGGAGGCCACCCTCGCCGGGCCCGGTGTTGTGACGCTCTCACGTCTCCAGCCCGGATCCCACATCGTGCCGCACTGCGGCGCCTCCAACGCCAAGCTCCGCGTCCACCTCGGCCTCCACGTTCCCGAAGGCCCGCGCATGCGAGTGGGCGACCGCACCCTGCACTGGACCCAGGGCTCGTGCCTGGTCTTCGACGACTCCTTCGAGCACGAGGTGTGGCACACCGGCGACGCCCCCCGCGTCGTGCTGCTCATGGACGTCTGGCACCCCCGGCTCGACCCGGCCGTGCAACGACTGATCACCGAGGACCGGGGCTCCCTGGCCACGCGCGTCCGCGACTTCATGCAGGCCCAGGGCCTCACCCGCGCCGAGGACACCGGCGACACGATCCTGCTCCACCCGGACGAACGTGTGGAGACCCTTATCCGCCGCCACATGCGGCAGGTCGGCACCCGGGTCGTCGACATTCGCCAGGAGCACACCCTGCAGGAGGCGCCGAAGGGACCGGGCCATGCCGACTGACCCGGCCACCACGACCGTTCCCCTGACACGCGGACACTTCCACGCCCTGTGCCGCGCGGTGGACCTCCCGGCGGAAGAACGCCACACCCTGGTCGTCACGCTGTTCGCGCCCCTGCCGGAGGGCCTCGACACCGAGGCGCCGGCCAGAGCGCTGGAGCTCCTCGTCGCCCGGCACGACGCCCTGCGCTCCACCGTCGTGCGCACCGCGGGAGGCGAATGGGCCCAGCGCGTCCACCCGCCGGCCCGGCAGGCTTTACGAACCGCGGACCTCGGCGACCTCGGCCCCGACGGCGTGATCGGCCTGTCCGTCGCCCTCGCCGAGGAAGTCCAGGAGTTGCACGGCACCACCCCTCTGCGCGCCGTCGTGATCACCGACGCCGGCGCGCCCGTGTACGTGCTGGTGGCACTTCACCACTACATCGTGGACCTGGAAGCACTGCGCCGGCTCCAGGACGAGTTCGGCCAGCTCCTGATGAACGTCGCGACCGGCGCCGACGCGGATGCCGGCCTGCGCCCGGCCCTGCCACTGGTCGCCCGCACCGCCCTGGAACGCTCACCGGAAGGACGACGCGCCGACGACGAGGCCCAGGCCCACTGGTCGCGGCTGCTCCGCGACGCCGCCAACGTCTCGTTCCCCTACCACCGCGACGACCGGTCCCCGCGTACCGCACGCGTCCTGTCCCTCGCCTCCCCGGCCGTCGACCATGCCCTCGCCCGCCTGTCCGCCGAAGCCGCCCTCACCCCCACCGCGCTCGTGCTGGCCGCCTTCCACACGATGCTCTCCGCCTACACCGGAGGCCCCCTCGTCTGGTCCCTCCTCATGGGCAAACCCGCGCCCGAACGCGGTGCCACCCTCGTCGAATCCACCCTCGAAACCGTGCATGTGCCGCTGCTGGCGTTGCGGTTCACCCCCGATGGCGGGCCGTCGGTGCTCGACACCGCCCGCGACACGCTGACCCGCCTCCTGGAGGCGACCCGCCACCGCGACTACGACTACGCGCGCTTCCTGGAGTCCCGCGCTTCCCACGCCGCCGACCGTGGCGCGCTGGTCGCATGGGAGGTGACGTTCAACAGCCGGCTCCCGACCAGCATGGTCCATCGCGACGGCGGACCGCCACCCCCTACGACGGCCTACCTGCTCCCGCGTTCGCGCACCCGCTGGAAGCTCCAGTACACCGCCCAGCCCACCGTTGCCGTATCGGCGGGCTCCGACGGCCGGGTCACGACCCTCGACCTCGCCTGCGACACCGACCTGCTCGACAAGGACACCATGACGGCCGTCCTGGGGGGCGTGGAAGCCCTGCTCGTCGCCGCGGCCGACGGAAGCACCGCCCCACCCGTCGAGGCCGTTCGTCCAGCCACCTGGCCCCGCCGCCCCGACTGGACCCTCGTCGACGGGACGACCTGGACCGACCTCACCGCCTCACGCGATCTCCTCGCGTCACACCCCGGTATCTGCGGTGTCGACCTCACCGTCACCCCCGGTCGGCCCCCGGCGCTCCGCGCCGTCGTCCACGCCCGCACCGCCACGCTGACCGGCGACGACGTGCGGCGCCACGCCCTGCACGCCCTGTACCGGCCGGGCCAGACCGTTCCGCGGACCGTCGACGTACGGCCCTGTGCGATCCCCGGCTGCCTCCGGTGCTCCACGGACACCCCCGCCCAGCCGGCACCCCCGCGGCCGGACGCCCTCGCCGCACTGGGCCGCGCCGTCACCGAGGCCCTCGGACAGGGGCCCGCCGACATCGGCGCCGGTTTCCTGTCACAGGGCGGCCGGGCCGCCGCCTACCCCGAGATCAAGATTTCCCTGGAACGCGCAGGCTGGACCGGGCTCACAGCCGAGGCACTCCTCGCGCCCCGGTCCCTCGCTCACATCGCGGCCTCGCTCCGTCCCGTCCGAAGGGAGGGAGAGTACCGATGACGCCGTCCCTGCACACACTCCTGCGGGACCGGGCCCGTCTCGTCCCCGACGCCGTGGCCGTCACCCGCGCCGAGACCTCCCTGACCTATCGCGAACTGGCCCGGCGAGCCGATCGGCTGACCCGGTCACTGCGCGGCCGCGCAGTGCCGCAGGGCGCACTGATCGGTCTGCGCCTGCCCGCGGGTCCGGACCTGGCGGTCGCCATCCTGGGCGTGCTCGGTGCGGGCGCCGCCTTCACCGTGCTGGATCCCGCCAGCGCGTCCCACGGCGGCATCGTGCTCGACAGCACTGGCCTCACCCGTGCCACCGCCGCCCCACCACGCGGTCCCCGGCCGGCGCCACCGGTGACGGACCCGGTCCGCCCGGTGTGCGCGGTGACCGGCCCAGGCCGTACGGCAGCCTTCCTGCCAGGTGAGGCCGACCTGACGTGCGCCCTGCTGGCGGAACGCGACGCACTGGGGCTCGCACCCGGCGACACCGTCCTGCACCGCACACCGTCGCACGAGACCTTCGGCGTCGTCGAGATTCTGCTCACCCTGCTGGCCGGCGCCCGCCTCGCCGTGCCCGAGATCCCCGACGACGACGATGTCACGGCCGCGCTCGACACCATGACGCTGCACCACACCACACACGTCCGGTTGCCGGGCACGATGCTGCTCGACGCCCTCACCCTGAGCAGCATGGCCGCCTTCCACCTGCTGCGCGCGGGCTTCTCCCACAAGGCCGTGTGGACCACTCCTGACCTGGATCCCGGCACCCGCGCCCGCGTCCAGGCCCGTACCCGGTTCCCCCTTCGCCCGGTCGCGCTCGACGACGCGGGACACGGCGACCCGGCGATGGCCATCCACCTGGCCCGCTTGCTCACGCCCCCGGAAGCACCCCCCGCACCGGCACCCCCCGCACCGGCCGACACACCCTCGGCGCCCGCGCAGGCCGTCACCCGCGACGACGCCACCCCAGCCGTCCTGCGGGCGGTCATCCGCACCTGGGAGGAAGTGCTGGAACACACCGGCATCACCGCCCACGACGACTTCTTCGCCCTGGGCGGCAATTCCGTCACGGCCGTCCTGGCCACGGACGCCGTGAGCGGGCGGATCGGCCGCGACGTCCCCTTCGACCTGCTCTTCCAGCACCGTACGTTGTCCGCGTACGCCGTTGCCCTCACCACTACGCACGGGGCGGACCGCGGCTCGCACCGCCCGAAGCCCACGGAAGGAGACCACGCGTGAGTGAGACCGCGCAGAACACCGAGGACCTGGTCCTGGAACAGTTCCGGACCTACTCCGGCAATGGGAGCATGACGGCGACCGACGACTTCTTCGCCACCGGAGGCGACTCTTTCACCGCCGTCCACGCCGCCACCGCCATCTCGGCCCTCACCGGCCGGGACCTGGCTCCCTCCCTCCTTTTCGCCCACCGCACCGCCCGTGCCCTCGCCGCGCGGATCGACGACGCCCCACCGCCGGCCGGCACCACCGAGGGGAGCGGCTGACCCATGCCCTTCGCCGCATCCGTACTACGGGCCCACCGCACCGCCCCGGACACCGTCGGGGTCGTCCTCGACGGCAGGAGCACCACCTACCGGGAACTGGCCGCACGTGCCGCCCGAGTCGCCCGCGCCGTGCGCGCCCTGCCCCGCCGCCCGCGCGCCCTCTTCGGGGACATCGACCTGCCGTGTCTCGTCGCCGTGCTCACCGACAACGCGGGCCAACTGCCCGAACTCCTGGTGGGCAGCACGGCCGGCGACGGCGCCTGCGCCCTGTTCGACCCCAAGTGGTCCGCCGACCAGGTCACCGAAGTGCTGCACCGCCTCACTCCCGACCTGCTCGTCACCCAGCGGGCCCACGGCGCAGCGGCCGACGCCGCGGCCGCTCTCGGCATTCCCACCGTGCTCCTCGACGGAGACCCCACGGACGGGACCCCGTACACCCGGTGGCTCGCCCCGCACCACGGTGCCGACCCCGAGCAGGAACTGACGCCCGGTGAGGACGGCTCGGTCTTCCTCGTCGGCTTCACCTCGGGCACTACCTCCACCCCCAAGGCCTTCGCCATGGCACGCGGATGCTGGCGCACCAGCCTCGCCCTGGGCACCGGCCTCTTCGACACCACGTCCGCCTCCGTCTCGGTGGCCCCCGGCCCCCTGCACCACGGCGTCACGCTCTACGCCCTGGCCGAGGCCCTCCATGCCGGCCACACCTTCGTCGGCGCACGCCGCTTCGACGCCCGCGACCTGATCCGCGCGATCCGTGCCCATCGAGCGCACCGACTCTCCCTGGTGCCCAGCATGCTGCACGCCCTGTGCCAGGCCGCCGGCCCCGACGACCCACCCCTGGACACCGTCACCATCTGCATCAGCAGTGGTGCCCCTCTGGACGCCACCATCGTCGACAACGCCGCCCGGTTGCTGCCCAGCACCCGCTTCGTCGACTACTACGGCGCCTCGGAAACCGGTTTCGTCAGCGTCCTGGAGCATCCTCGCGGAGGCCGGGCCGAAGGCGTCGGTCGTCCTTTCCCCGGCGTCGAGGTCGAAGTACGCGACCCGCACGGCCGGGTGTGCGCCCCCGGAGTCGCCGGCGAGATTCACGTCCGCAGCCCCTACCTCAGCCGTGGCTACCTGTGGGCGGCCGACGACACCCGGCTCTTCCGTCCGGACGGCTGGGTCTCCGTCGGTGACCAGGGCCACCGCGACGCCGACGGCGACCTCCACCTCCGCGGCCGCAAGGGCCGCATGATTATCACGGGTGGCTGGAACGTCTACCCCGACGACGTCGAAGGTGTGTTGCGCACCGTCCCCGGTGTCGACGACGCCGTCGTCGGGGGAGTGCCCGATGCTTTCCTGGGTACCGCCCTGGTCGGCGTGATCGGCTGTTCCGACCCCGACCGGCTCCCCGCGTACGCCGAGGTCGTGCGGGCCTGCCGGGCCTCCTTGCCGTCCCACAAGGTGCCCACCCGTGTCTACACGGTCCCCGCTCTGCCGCGCACCACCAGCGGCAAGGTCGCCCGGGCCGAGGTGGATGACTGGCTCGCGCGGCCAGGATCCGCCGACCACCCCCTCGTCGAAGTCCTGCCGCGTCGCGGGGAGGTGGGGTGACCGCCCGTGCGGTCGTGGTGCCGCTCAGCGACAGCACCGCGCCCACGACAGCGCACTTTCTGCCCGGCGTCGACGGAGGCCTTCGCCCCGCCTGTGCCTTCGCCGAGCTCGTGCGCGACCGGCTCGCGGTGCACGGGGTGATGCTCACCGGCACCGACCACCCGGACGCACACGACGTCGAAGTGCAGGCGCGGCTGGCACTGGACGCCGTGGTCCGCAAGACCGGCGGGGCGCCCGACCGGCTCATCGGCTACTCCTACGGCGCCCTTGTGGCCCTCGAAATGGCCCATCAGGCACTGGCCCGGGGCCTGTCCGTCCCCGGGCTGCTCCTGCTGGACACACCAGTCACGCCCGGGCCCCAGAAGGCCCCCTCGCCTGTCACCATGTTCTGGTACATCGGCCAGGGCGCCGGTCTCGATCTCACGCTGACCGAGTTCGCCGCCCTCGGTCCGGAGCGCCGCGGGGCCGAGGTAGCGCGCTGGTGCGCGACCCGCTCCCCGGGGTTCGACCTGCGGGCGGCACGCACGGTGTACGCGACCATCGAGGCCAACTGCGCCGCGTGGGCCGGTCACACGGCCCGACCCTGGTCGGGTCCGGCCGACGTGATCATCGCCGAGGACTCCGCTGAGACGGGCGGTGACCGGGCGGACTGGTCGGAGGTGTTCCCGGACGGCTATCGCACCCGCACCGTGCCGGGCGGACACCGCGACGTCCTTTCTGAGGCCGGTGCCGTCGCCCTCGCCCGTGCGGTGACCGACCTCACGGCACCATTGTGACCCGGTTGTCCGTGCCGGTTGCCCGTACCCGCCCCCTTGCGGCGATCCCAGAAGAGGAACCCCCACAGTGAAGACCAAGGATCTCGTCCACATCGCCCTGTTCGCGGCCATCGTGGTCGCACTGGGGCTGTTCCCGGCCGCGGAACTGCCCTTCAGCAGAGTTCCCATCACCGCGCAGTCCCTCGGTGTGATGCTCGCGGGCAGCATCCTCGGCTGGCGGCGCGGCGGCCTCGCACTGCTCGTGTTCGTCCTGCTCGTCGTGATCGGCCTGCCCGTGCTGCCGGGTGGTCGCGGCGGCCTGGGCATCTTCTTCCTGCCGAGTGGTGGCTTCGTACTGAGCTGGCCCGTCGCAGCCGTCGTCGTCGGCTACCTCACCGAGCGGCTCTGGAACCGTTACAACCTCGCCGTCGCCCTCATTCCCAACCTCGTCGGCGGTGTCCTGGTCGTGTACGCCATCGGATTGCCGTTCATGGCCGCCGTGGCGGGCATCAGTATCGAGCAGGCGTTCACGATCATGTGGGCGTTCGTGCCGGGCGACGTCGCCAAGTGCGTCCTGGCCGCCCTGGCCGGCGTGGCCGTGCGCCGCACGCATCCCCTGCTCGCCCCTGCGGCGGAGTCGTCCGGCTCCACTCGCACCGGCATCCAGTAGGCCGCCGTGTTCCGGATTAAGGACGTGGAACACCGCTACGGCGAGCGCACCGTACTGCGGGACGTCTCCGTCGAACTCTCGGAGCACCGGGTGGCCGTGATCGGTGCGAACGGCTCCGGCAAGAGCACCTTCGCCCGTCTGCTGAACGGACTGGTGGTGCCCACCTCCGGCACCGTGACGGTCGACGGTCTGGACACCCACAAGGAGGGCAGGAAGGTCAGGGCCAGGGTGGGATTCGTCTTCCAGGACCCCGACCTCCAGATCGTCATGCCCACCGTCGCCGAGGACCTCGCGTTTGGTCTCAAGTACCGCGGCCTGAGCAAGGCGGAGATCGCCGACCGGGTCGACCGGGCTCTGGACACCTACGGCCTCCGAGACTTCCGCGACCACCCCGCCCACCTGCTCAGCGGCGGTCAGAAGCAGCGGCTGGCCATCGCCTCGGTGCTCGCCCTCGCGCCCCGGTACGTCGTCTTCGACGAGCCGACCACCATGCTCGACCTGCGGAGCAAGCGCCAGGTCACCAGGATCATCGCCGCGTTGGAACAACCGGTGGTGGTCGTGTCGCACGACATGGACCTGCTGGCGGACTTCGACCGGGTGCTGGTCTTCGACGAAGGACGTCTCGTCGCCGACGGCCGTCCGGCCACGTCCATCGCCGCGTACCTGGAGCTGATGGACGCGTGCTGAGCCTCTACCGCCCCGGGGACAGTGTCCTCCACCGCGCGCGTGTCGGGCCCAAACTCGTCGCTCTGCTCGGCACCTGCCTCGCCGTGTTCCTCGTGGACGAGTTGTGGTTCACGGCCCTGTGCGGCGCCGTCGTCCTGCTGTTGTGGCGGCTGGCCCGCGTGCCGTACTGCGAACTGGGCCGTCAGCTGCGCGGGTTGTGGATCGTGGCCGTGCTGCTTGCCCTGTTCCAGCTGTGGGCCAACGGCTGGCACGAGGCAGCCATGACCGTTCTGCGGCTGCTGACGCTGCTGCTGCTGGCGAGCCTCGTGACGATGACGAGCCGTACCTCGGACATCGTGGACGCGCTGGAGACCGCGGCGCGTCCCCTCGCCGTCGTCGGGCTGCGGCCGGGTCGGCTCGCCTTCCTCATCGGACTCACCCTCAGGTTCATCCCGCTGATCAAGGAGAGGGCCGACGAGGTCCGGGCCGCCCAGCGCGCCCGAGGCGTCGAGCACCGCCCGCTGGCCCTGCTCCTGCCCTTGCTGCTCAAGACGCTGACCATGGCCGACGCGGCGTCGGAGGCGTTGGACGCGAGGGGCTTCGAAAGTGGCTGAGGGGCCGGGCGTACGCGACAGCCCGACGACAGACCCTGCGGTCACACGGATGTCCGGGATGAACTCTTTCCTCGCTGATCGACATCGGACTAGAATATTTGTGGGAGGGAATGGTATGACAAAACTCGATGCCGGACTACTCGACGGCACGGCGATGGTGGCGGATTCGTTCGCCCTCTACGCCTTAGCGACCGAGCACAGTGACGCGGCCCGGCAGTTGCACGCCGCCCTGCAGCGCGGCCGGCTCACCCTCACCGTGTCTGCCCTTGCCGTCGCCACAGCGAGCGGCATGCGCACTTGCTGGGACGAGTACTGCCCCGAGCGTCACCGGCTGGACAGTGCCACGCTGGTGCGTCGCCTGTGCACCGGCCCCGGAGTAGAGGTCGCCGACATGTCCGTCGAGGCCTCCGTCGCGGCCGGACGGTTGTACGCCTCCTGTTCGGCCGCGCGCATCGAAGGCCCCGAAGTGCTGTCCAGCTGCCATTCCGTCCTGCTCGCGCAGGAGTTGGGCCGTGACGTACTGACCGTCCCGCGAGCCGCCTATTGCTACAGCGGACCCGCCGTCCAGGAACTGCGCTGCCGTACCGTTCTGTTCTGACTCGTGCGGGACGCCCCGAGGCAGGGTAGGACGGGCCCGGCCTCGGCGCCGGCCACCGGACGCTCCGTCATCACGGTGGCCGCGCCGCGGTCGTCACCCGGTCCGTGTCGTGGCGGGAGCGTGGTCGGTGGTGCCCAGGCGAGCACCCTCCCCGCCCGTTCCGCAGTCGCCCGCCCCCGCCCTACGGGCACTGCCGGTTGCCATCTCCGCGTCCGTCATGACTCGCGCGAGGTCCGGGGCGAACACCACCGGCCTCCAACCCAGTTCCCGCTCCGCCTTGGAGGCGTCACCGACCAGCTCGGACACGTCCGACGGCCGCAGATACCGCTCGTCGACACGCACATGGCGCTCCCACTCCAGCCCGACGTGCTGGAAGCAGAACGCTACGAAGTCCCGCACGCTGTAACTGGTCCCCGTGGCCACCACATAGTCGTCCGGGCTGTCCCGCTGAAGCATCCGCCACATCGCCTCGACATACTCGGGGGCGTACCCCCAGTCCCGCCGGGCATCGAGGTTGCCGAGGTACAGGAACCGTTGCTCACCGCGTGCGATGCGCGCCGCCGCTCGGGCTATCTTCCGAGTGACGAACCCTTCGCCGCGCCTCGGTGACTCGTGGTTGAACATGATCCCGTTCACGGCGTGCACGCCATAGGACTCACGGTAGTTACGGGTGATCCAATAGCCGTACACTTTCGCCGCCGCGTACGGTGAACGCGGCCGCAGGGGCGACTCCTCGTCCTGCGGAGGAGGTGTCGCCCCGAACATCTCCGAACTCGACGCCTGGTAGAACCGTGCAGGAAGCCCAGTGACGCGCAGGGCCTCCAGCAGCCGCGTCGTGCCCAGTCCCGTGATGGCACCCGTGTACTCGGGCTGCTCGAAGGACACATGGACGTCCGACTGTGCCGCCAAGTGGTAGATCTCGGCCGGTTCCACCTGTCCGAGCAGCGCGATCAGCCGAGCCCCGTCGGAGAGGTCCCCGTGATGCAGCCGCAGGCGGTGCTCCGTGGTGCGGCCCTCCCCGACCAGGTGCGCGATGCGGTCCAGGCCGGAGCCGGAAGAACGCCGGACCAGCCCATGCACCGTGTACCCCTTGGAGAGCAGCGACTCTGCGAGGTAGGAGCCGTCCTGGCCGGTGATACCCGTGATCAGCGCGGTCTTCGAGGTCATGCCGGGAGCCTATGCGATGTGGTTCCAAGGGTCCGTACCACCTGAGGGAAATCGATGTGGCGCCCATGCGGTGCCGCCCTCGGTTTTCATGGTCAACTTTGCGGGGCGCTGCTAGGGTGAGGCGATGAACGGCCCGGCCGTATCCGTGCGCCGCCCGTGCCCGTGCGCCGCTGGCGCGGGCGCCGCCAGGGCAGCACAGGACGGAGTGCCGATGCAGGATCCCCCGCCCATCGAACCGCTGGCACACGGCGTCGCCCACAGCGCCGAACGCCCCGCGCGTGCCGCTGAACGAGCCCTCTGGCTGCTGGACCGCGTCGCTCCCGACCGCCCGGTGAGCAGCATCACCCTCGCGATACGCAGTGCGACGCCGCTGGACGTCGCAAACCTGCGTCGCGCCCTCGGCACCGTGATCGGTCGTCACCATGCCCTGCGGAGCCGGTTTGCCGTGGTTGACGGCGTGCTGACCCGCCGCGTCGGCGCCCCGGCCGGCGAGCCGCCCATCGAGGTCGTCACCGTGCCACCGGAGGAGGCCGACGAGACCCTTCGCCGTTTCGCCGAGCGTCCCTTCACCATGCCCACCGACTGGCAGACCCCGAGCACGCACCACGACGCCTCCGCCGGACCGCTCGTCCGTGCTGCGCTCGTGGTCACCCCGACCGCCCAGACCCTCTGCGTCGTCTGCCACCACACGGTCTTCGACGGCACCTCCGCCCTGGTGCTGACCAGGGAGCTCGTGCACGCGTACTCGGCACTCTCCACCGAGGGGGTGACGCCACCCGAACTGCGCGCGCCCAGGGCCGAGTTCATCCCGCCGCCGCCCGGAGCCGAAAGCCTCGCCCACTGGCGCGACCACCTGGCTGGCGTAGACGTCCGCTCCATGGAGCTGCGCTGCGAACGGCCACGGCCGGCCGAACCCACCTTCCGCGGCGAACAGCACATCCATCCGCTCTCCGACGAAGCCCACCGCCTCCTCGGGACATCGGAATCCGCACTCCGAGCCACACGCAACCTGATTCTCCTCGCCGCCTACCTCCTCGTGCTCGCCCGCCACGGCGCCGGCCCGGACCTCACGGTCGGCGTGCCCGTCGACGTACGCGGGGCCCGTGGGCGCGGCGCCATCGGCTACCACACTCACACGATCGTCCTGCGCCTGAACCTCGAGAACGCCGCCACCTTCAAGGCGTTGGTCGCACTCACCCGTGACACCTTCCTCACCGCCCTCCGGCACGCCGACGCCTCCATCGACGACGTACTCGACCAGTGCGGCCGGCGCGGCGGTACCGCCGAGAACCCGTATTTCCATCACATGTTCAACTACTTCGACTTCCACACGTCCGTGGAGGAGGCCACCTGGACGCCCGGTGGCCCCGAGGTCGAAGTCGTCGAAGTCGCCCCCCGGCACAGCGTCGCCGACCTGGAAATGGTCGTACGTACCCGGCCGCACCGCACTGAACTCGTCGTCCTGCACAACACCGACGTCCTCGACCGCGCCGACGTCCACGCCATGACCGAGCGCTACGACACCCTGCTGCGCTCCGCGTTGCGCAACCCGGACGCCCCGCTGGCTACCCTGACCTGGCACACCGCCCGCGACCGCCGGGCCCGCACATCCTCCGTCGCGTCGCCCTCCGGGCCCTGGCACGGCGGCATACCCGCGGCGATTGTCGCCCATGCCCGCAAGGCCCCGGCCTCGATCGCCGTCGTCGACGCCGACACAGGCGACACCACCGGCTACGCCGCACTCGTCGACGCGGCCGCCCGTGTGCGCGAGACCCTGCGCGACGCCGGCATCGGGCCGGGTGACACCGTCGCGCTCGACTCGGCCCGCACCGCGCCCACCCTCGCTGGCGCGCTCGCGCTCTGGTCACTGGGCGCCGCGTACCTGCCGGTCGACCGAGCCCATCCGGCCCCGCTCACTGCCCGCCGCCTCGCCGAAACGCGCATCAAGGCAGTCCTCGGCCCGCCGCTGCACACGGCCGCCGCCCCCGATGTCCCCACGATCTCCCTTCCCACGCCGCGCCCCGCGGGCCCCTGGCGCGACCTGGCCGGAACCGACAGCGTCGCACCCGGCACACCCGCCTTCGTCATCCACACCTCGGGGTCGACCGGCCGGCCCAAAGGCGTTCGCCTCACCCACGGCAACGTGCACCATGCCGTCACCAGCCTGGCCGCACACCGGGGGCTTGACGCCGAGAAGGCCGTACTGTGGCTGACCACGCTCACCTTCGAGCCGTCCTCTCTGGAAGCCTTCACCCCGCTCCTGCTCGGCGGCCGTGTTATCGCCGCCCCCGACACGGCCCGCCACGACCCCGCGCGCCTGGCGGACCTGCTTGCCCACCACCGCGTCGACCTGATCCAGGCGACACCGACGGTATGGCGTGTCCTCGCTCCGGGGCTGCGGGGGCGGTGCACGGGCATCGATCTCGTCACCGGCGGCGAACCCCTCAACGAGGCCACCGCCTGGGTCCTGCTAGCCACGGGCGGCCGTGTCGTCAACGCCTACGGCACGACCGAGACCGCCGGATGGCCCGTGATGGGGGAGATCACTCCCGACGGCCTCACGGGCGGGCTTCTCCCCGTCGGCCGTCCCACTGGCGGCAACCGCGTCGACGTCGTGGACGACACCGGTGAGCCCCTGCCTCCCGGCCTGCGCGGCGTGATCCGCGTCAGCGGACCCGCGGTCGCCGCCGGCTACACACACGCCCCCAGGCGCGACACCACCGACGACACGGGCCATCGCACCCATCGCACGGGCGACACGGGACTCCTGCTCGCAGATGGCACGCTGGAGGTGCTGGGCCGCGCCGACCGCCAGGTCAAACTGCTCGGCGTCCGCATCGAACCGGCCGAGGTCGAAGCGGTCCTGGAGCACCACCCGTCCGTACTGCGCTGCGGCGTGATCGCCACCCGGGACACGGACTCTCCGTCACTCGTCGCCTTCGTGGAAGCCACCACAGCCACCGATCCGGCGGCCCTGCGGGAGTACGCCCGTCGGCACCTGCCCGCCCCCGCCGTACCGTCCCGCATCGTCCCCGTAACGGCCCTGCCCCGCACCGAAACCGGCAAGGTGGCCCACGACGCCCTGCACCCCCTGCTGCGCGAGCTCCGGCCCGATGCCAGCACCAGCCGCCCGGACCAGCGTGAAACCCCCCACGGCGAGGCCGTGACGGACACGCTCACCGACCTTCTCACGCGCGCCTGGCGAGCTGTACTGGACGACGACACCGCCGACTCCTCCACCAGCTTCTTCGGCGCAGGGGGCAACTCACTGCTCGCCGTCCTGCTCAGCGAACGCATCGAGGAACTCACCGGGCACCGCGTCCCCCTGGGTACGCTCCTCCACCGGGTGACTCCCGCCGTCCTTGCCGTTCACCTCGGCGACGTGGCCCGCTCGTCGGCTTCGCCGCCGGCGACGAAGCCCATCGAGTCGTAGACGAACCGACCGTCGACCATCGTCGCAAGAACCCCGATGTCCTTGATCGTTTCCGGCGGAACCACCGTCGGGTCACGCTCCAGGACCACCAGGTCGGCGAGTTTGCCCGGCTCGATGCTACCCTTGACGCCCTCGTCGAACCCGGCACGCGCGGAACCCATGGTGTAGGCGTACAGGGCCTCCCACGGCGAGACGGCCTCGTCCCGACCCAGCACATCACCCGTGTCGGTCGTACGGTTCACCATGGCATGGATCCCGCGCAACGGGGCGCCCGGCGCGATCGGGCGATCCGAACTCCCCGGGACCGTCAGACCGGCGTCGAGGAAGCTCCGCTGACGGTGGGCCCAGCCGGCCCGCTCCGGCCCCAGACCCGTCACCAGGGCGCTGCCCGACCGCTCGACGAACACGGGCTGCGGAACCGGTACCACACCGAGGCTCCTCAGCCTGTTCAGCTGATCGGGCCGGGCGAGCCCGCAGTGTTCGATGCGGGGGCGCGCGTCGGCCCGCGGGTATGCGCGCTGCGCGGCCTCGAAGGCGTCCAGTACGGCGTCGATGGCCCGGTCCCCGAGGGCGTGGACGGCGACCTGCCACCCCGTGGCATGGGCCCGGACGACGTGCCGCGTCAGTTCCTCGGCCTCGTGGCGCAGTTCCCCCCGCCGGCCGGGAGCTCCGGCGTAGCTCCGGCTCAGCGCGGCCGTACGGCCAGACAGCGACCCGTCGGCGAAGATCTTCACGGCGCCCAGCCGCAACCAGTGGTCCCCGAATCCGCTGTGCAGCCCCAGGTCCAGCCACGCACCGGCGGGGTCGGCCGCGTGGGTGTCGAACTTGCGTAACGCCTCGTGCGCTACCATGAGCTGGACGCGCACGTCGAGCGCCCCCATGGCGCGTGCTTGCTGATACGCCGCCGCCTCGACGGGGGAGTGTCCCACCCAGCCGGTGCCGACCCCCGCCTCCGTACAGGACGTCACCCCCTCCCGCAGGTAGTCGCGGGCCGCCCGGACGACCGCTTCGGTGAGCTCCGCCGTCGAATGCGGATAGGTGAGGGAGCGGACGAGGTCGATGGCGCCCTCCTCGACGAGCCCGGTGGGCCTTCCGTCGCCGTCGGTGACGATACGCCCCCGTGCGGCGGCGGCTCGGTCGGCGGCCGACGGCCCGATGCCGTCCAGGACGCGGGAGTTGACCACGGCGAGATGACCCGAGGCATGCCGCAGCCACACCCGGTGCCGTGGGGCGATCCGGTCCAGGACACTCCGGTGCGGATGCCCGCCGAGGCGGTTCTGGTCGTAGCCGAACCCCATGAGCCACTGGTCCTCGCGCGTGGCCCGGGCGCGTTCCGCCACGGCGTCGTACAGGTCGTCCAACGTCTTGATCCGGGTGTCGGAAAGGTCCAGCTCCCGGCGCGTTAGCCCGTACAGGGCCATGTGGTTGTGCGCGTCGTTGAACCCGGGAACCACACAAGCTCCGAGCAGATCCACCGTCCGCCTCGCCCGGACCCCCTCCAACTGTTCGTCGAGCGCGACGATCCGGCCGTGGTGAACCCCGATCTTCCGCGCCGTCGGACAAGCCGGGTCCATCGTGTGGGCGGTGAATCCGGTCAGAACCGTGTCGATCAGCATGCGTCTCCGACTTCCCCTTCGCGTCCGGTCGGTGCGAGCCGCCCCACGGAGGTCACCGCGGCGGCGGCTTCGGGACCGCCGCGGTACCGGACCGGGCCGCCGCCTGACGACCCGTACCCGCCGTGGTGCCGGGAAGGAAAGCAGCCCCAGCATGTCGGGCGAAGGACGGTTACGCGCGGTGTTCGGGCACAGCCGCCTTGCGACGTCAGTATGCACGGTGCCCGCAGTCCGCCGGCGGGCAGGAGCGTGAGAACCGCGCCACCGGCGCGGGGGGGGGGGGGGGGGGGGGCGGGGCGCCCCCCCCCCCCGCGCGCGCCGCTGTTTGGGGGGTAGTGCCCAGAACGACACCCTCCAGGGGACTGTTGAAGTGGG